>MGNX01000018.1 GCA_001796935.1 Chloroflexi bacterium RBG_16_60_22 | reverse complement strand
CGGACGCCCAGCGTCCGCTTGCTCACACTGTAATGGGCATCGGCGAAGGCGGCAATCTGCGGCAGGTGCGTCACGCAGATGACCTGGTGGTGGCGGGAGAGGTTCCAGAGCTTGCGCCCGATGATTTCCCCGCTGCGTCCCCCCACCCCGATGTCAATCTCGTCGAAGATGAGCACCGGAATCGTATCCGCCCCGGCCAGGGCGCTCTTCAGCGCCAGCATGAACCGTGATATTTCCCCGGTGGAGGCGATTTTGTCCAGGGGCTTGGCCGGCTCGCCGGGGTTGGTGGAGGCGATGAAGACCACAACGTCGATACCGCGGGCATCGAAGCGGTACGTCCCGCCGTCGGGCAGCGGTATCCCTTCCGGGGACGGCTCGCGGGTAATGGATACCGCAAACTCTACCTGCGCCATATCGAGGTCGGCCAGCTCCCTTTTCACCGCGGCGGCCAGCTTTTCCGCTGCCTGCTGGCGCCGTTCGGAAAGCTGCGCGGCCAGCGCACCCATCCGGCCCCTTAATTCCTCCTTCTCCGCCTCCAGCTGCCGGCGCCGCTCCCCGGAGGAAGTCAGACCTGCCAGCTCCGCCTCCGCCCCGGCCAGGTACTTCAGGACCCCTTCGATGGAGCCGCCGTACTTCCGCTTGAGAGACCGGATGAGTTCCAGCCGGGCCTGCACCTCCTCGATTTGCCGCGGGTCGTGGTTGAGGCTGTCGCCGTAGGCGCGGACCTCGCGGGCCATCTCCTCCAGTCCGTGCAGCACCTCCTCCAGGTAGCCGAGCTTGTCCTTCATGGAGGGGTCAGTCTCCACCACCTGCCGCAGGGCAGAGAGGGCCTCGCCGACCCTGTCCACCGCGGATGGGGAGGCGGAGATACTCTCGTCGCCGTAGATGATGCTGTAAATCTCGTACGAGGCCGCCTTCAGCTTTTCCGCCGCCACCAGCCGGGCCAGCTCTGTTTCCAGCTCCCCGTCTTCGCCCGCCCGCAGGGCGGCGCGCCGTATTTCCTCGGTCTGGAAGCCGAGCAGCTCTTTCTGCCGGGCCAGGTCCTGCTCGGAGCGGGAGAGCGCCTGGATTTCCCGCTCCGCCTGGTGCAGCTCCGCCGCCCGCGCCGCGAACTCCCGGCGCAGGTCGCGTGTCCGGGCATAGGCATCGAGAAAATCGAGGTGCTGCTCCTCGTGCAGCAGGGAAAGGTGCTCGCTCTGGCCGTGGATATCCACCAGGGCCGCGCCGATGCCCTGCAGCAGCGCCCGCGAGACCACCTGGCGGTTGACCCGCGGCGTGGCCCGACCCTGGCGGCGGAAGTCGCCGGAGATTACCAGGGAATCTTCATCGGCTTCGAGGCCCTTCCCGGCGAGGAGTCCCCGCAGCGCCCCCCGGGGAACCTTGAAGACGCCCTCGATGCAGGCCTCGTCCGTACCATGGCGGATGTCATCCTCCTGGACGCGGCCGGAGAGCAGGGCTTCCACGGCGTCCACCACCAGCGATTTCCCGGCGCCGGTCTCCCCGGTGATGACGTTCAGCCCCGCCGCCGGCTGCCAGGCAATCCTCTCGATGATGCCGAAGCCCTTGACCGTCAGCTGGTAGAGCATGACCTACACCGCTCCCCCGGATTTCGATTTCATCTTCCCATCCTCGGCCACGTCGAAAGGCACCGGCAGGTCCCGGAAGGAAAGCTGCAACGATTTCTTGAGGTCGTTGGCGTTGCGGGGCGCGTAGGCCTGCCAGTGGTTGTTGAAAAAGGCGAAGAGCATCTTCACTTTCTCCCCGGCGGCCCTGACGCGGTCCGCCAGTTCGACGATTTCCTCCGGCGAGTAGAGATAGCGGTAGCGCGTCTCGCTATCGCCGGTCCACCAGTCCCTGGCGTTGCGACCGTGAAAGCGGAAGTAGGCCAGGTCCGCCGTCAGCGGCACTTCTTCCGCCACCGAGGTGGCGAACTTCGGCTCGTCAATCTGCACCCAGGCCGCCCGGCACTCGCGGAGTAAACGGGCGGTGCCGGCGTCATCGCTCCAGCTGCGGTGCCGCAGCTCCACGGCCAGCGGGTACTCCCCGAAGGCATTCGCCACCGCGCCGAGCACCTGCCGGCCGCGCCCGTCGTTCTTAAAGCTGGGGGGGAACTGCGCCAGCAGCGCCCCGAGCTTGCCGGACTTCGCCAGGGGCTCCAGGCTGCTTTTAAAGCGGTCCACGTCCGCCAGGGAGATGACCGCCGCCTCCCCCGTGGCCTCCCGGTACATGGCGGGGTGGGTGAACTTCTGCCAGAGCTTGACGCTGAAGAGGAACCCCGGCGGCACGCGGCGCGCCCAGTTGGCCACGAAACCGGGGGCCGGCGGACGGTAGAAAGAGCTGTTAATCTCCACGGTGTTGAAGAACTGGCTGTAGTACTCCAGCTCGTTGATTTTACCGGAGGGATAGAAATAGCCCTGCCAGGTGCCCTCCCCCCGGGGGTAAGACCAGCCGGACGTGCCGATGTAGGTAATGGCTTCAGAAGGCATTACGGTCCTCCTGGGGTAATTATACGAGAATAATCCGAATTTTTACACCGTCCGGTACCATCACCCTCCCCGGGCCAGGCCGGGGAGCCAGGTGACAATCCCGGGGAAGAGAACGATGAGGAGGATGGTCAGCAGCATGAGCAGCACGAAGGGCACCACCGAGCGGTAGATGTCCCCCATCGTCGTGCCGGCCGGCGCTACCGCCTTCATGTAGAACAGGTTCAGCCCCACCGGCGGGGTAAGGTAGGCCATCTCCATGTTGATAACGAAGAAGACGCCGAACCAGACGGGGTCGAGGCCGAGGTCCTTGACCACGGGTAAAAAGATGGGGGCGGAGAGGATGAGGATGCCGAAGGGGTCGAAGAAGCACCCCAGGAAGATAAAGGCCACTTCAATGGCCAGGATGACGCCCCAGTACCCGAAGGGCAGCCCGGCGAAGATTCTCTCCGCGTACTGCATGGCGCCCACCACCACGTAGGCCCGACTGAACGAATCGGCGGCGGTGACTATCCACATAATCATCACGGTGAGCTTGAGCGTCTGGTAGCTGGCCTCCCGCAGGTTTTTCCAGTTGAAGCGGCCCACCACGGCGGCGCAGACCATCGTGCCGGCGGCCCCCACCGCGGCCACCTCGTTGATGGCGGCGATGCCGAAGAAGATGGCCCCCAGCACCAGCACCACCAGCAGCACGGGGAGGATGACGTACCTCAGGGACTGGAACTTCTCTCCCCAGCTGGCCCTTTCGTCCGGGGGGACGGGCGGCCCCAGCTCCGGCCGCAGGGCGGCCCTCACGCCGATATAGATGATAAAGAGGGCCGCCAGCAGCAGGCCGGGGACAATGCCGGCCAGGAAGAGGCGGGAGATGGACACCCCGGCCACGACGGCGTAGACCATCATGATAACGCTGGGGGGGATGAGGATGCCCAGCGTTCCCCCGGCGGCGATGCACCCCATGACGGTGTACTTATCGTAGCCGCGCCGAATCATGGAGGGCAGGGCGGTAAGCCCCATGGTGGTCAGGGCCGCCCCGCTCAGCCCCACCATGGCCGCCAGCAGCGTGCAGATGACCACCGTGCCCATGGCCAGCCCGCCCGCCACCCGGCCCGCCCAGCGGTAAATCATGGTGTAGAGGTCCTCGGCGATGCCGGCGCGTTCCAGCATGCAGGCCATGAAGATGAACAGCGGAATAGCCAGGTAATGCACGTTACTCAGGATGCCACGGAGGTCCCAGTAGACGGCCTGGTAGTAGCTCGGCTCCCAGAAAAGAATCAGGAAGACAGCGGCCACGCCCCCCAGGGCGAAGACCAGCGGCAGCCCCAGCACGATGAGGACGATGAGGCCGCCGAAGAGGAGCAGGCTGATAAGCTCGAAGCTCACGCCGCCTCCCGGCCGGTTACCGCCGTGTAAAAATCGCGCACGAACTTGGCCAGCCCCTGGAGCAGCAGCAGGCCAATCCCCACCGGCGCCAGCACCGGGTTGGGCCAGCGGGGAGGCCAGAAGAGCCAGGGGGAAAAGCGCAGCCGGGGGGCGAACATGGCGGCCTCTTCCAGCGCCACGTAAAGCATCACCACCATGAAGATGAGAAAGGAGACGAAGGTAATCAGGTCAACGATGCTCCGGGTGCGGGGGGAGAAATGCCGGTAAAGGATATCCATGTTGACATGCTCCCCCAGGCGGTGGACCCAGGCCGCGCCGAAGACGACGTAAACGAAAAAGACCCGGCCCGAGGTCATCAGTCCCCAGGCCGAGCCCTGGTTGAAAACGGCGCGCAGGATGATGGAATAGATGATGGAGGCAATGATGATAATGATTCCGAAGCTGGCAATCTTTCCCGCCCATTCGCTGGTGGCGTCAATAACGCGCAGGAAAGCCGTCAGCACCCGCATATATCACGCTCCTCGCTAAAAAGCCCGGCAACACCGGCCGTTTTCCGTATCCTGAAGGCGGTCAGAGAGGACCGGATATTCACTTTTAACGTTCCGGGTTACCGGGCTTCTTATCGCTATTCCGTGGGCACGAGGGGGTTATAGACGCCGGCCTTGAGGATGACGTAGCGGAGCGTCACGCCCCCGATAATCGCCAGGGCGGCCCCGGCGATGAAGGCCCCCGCCGAGGCCTGCTGAGTAAGGGAGAAGGGGGCCAGCAGGGCAATCGGGGCGAGAATGCCGGCAGCGACGACGCCCACCCAGAAGACGACGGCGATGTCACCCTTGAGTATCCTTATCACCGAGTCGCGGGCCGCCTCGTCCTCGTAGGTGGAGACCCAGAGATAAACAGCGATGAAAACGGCGTACACCACCAGCGCGGCCAGCGTGGCGTTGGCCACGGCGATGCCCTGGGCGGCGCTGCCCAGGCTGGCCACCAGCAGGATGGACAGTCCACCGGCCAATCCGGCGACGACGAAGAGGATGGGTACGATGGCCGAGTTCCACAGCTTGATGCCGACCACGAAGCTGATAACGAAGCCGCTGTAGACGGCCACGAAGAAGGCCAGGATGCCGGCCAGCACCTTGAAGACGGTCTCCGCGCCGCTTCCCGGCGCCCAGTAGCTAAGGGCGAGCTGGATGGCGGCGCAGCCGAGGAAGAGCCAGATGAAGATAAAGCCGCGGGATATCCAGGAGGTCCTCGGCTTGAGCAGCATACGCCAGAACCTCAGGGGCTTGCTCAGGTGGGCCATATCGGAGGCGCCGGTGGCCATGGCCAGGAGCCAGGCCACGAACATGCCGATAAGGCTGTTGAAGAACAGCGAGGACAGGTAAAGCCCCCCGCTGATGCCCCCGAAGAAGAGGGCAAAGGCAATCAATATCCCGTGCCCCTCAATCCACTCGCGCTGGGGCGTGTATTTTACCATGAATTCGTACGGTCTTAATTGAATCATCGCCCTGGTCCTCCTCTATTCGATGTAGTAGATTGACGGCTCCGTGCCGTACTCCGGGTGGAACGGCTTGCCTTTCTTTTCCTTGATGAGCCGGTTGATATCGCTGTAGGGGTCTTCGAGGTCGCCGAAGTGCATGGCCATGGTGGGGCAGGCGATAACGCAGGCGGGGGTGGCGTCGCGGTCAACGCCCGGTTTCAGCCCCTTGGCCAGGCCGTCGTCGATTCTTTCCTTGCAGAAGATGCACTTCTGCACCACGCCCACCTGGTGGGGATAGAGGACCTTGCCCATTTTCTCGTGCTCGGTCTGGCCCTGGCCGGGGAAGTACTCCGCATCCCCGTCCTCGTAGAAGGAGCGCGCCTGGTAGGGGCAGGCAATCATACAATAGCGGCAGCCGACGCACTCGTTATCGTCGATGATGACGATGTTGTCCTGTTCGCGCTTGCGGGTGGCCCCGGTGGGGCAGGCGTCCACGCACTTGGGCTCATCGCACTGGTTGCAGCGGATAGAGTAGATGAGCTTGTTGACGGTGGGGTACTTGCCCGTCTCGGAAATCAGGACGCGGTTCCAGAGAATCTCGGGCGGCAGGAAGTGCTCCGCCTTACAGGCCAGGGTGCAGGCATTACAGCCGATACACCGTTTCTGCTCGATAACCATTCCCCATCTCATTTCGCCTTACCTCCTACACCTTCAAACTCGACGCGCTTATCGGTCTTGTAGACCTTGACCGTGGCGGCCGTCTCCTGGCTCCAGCTTACCGGGCAGGCATGCTTGAAGTCGGACTCCAGCAGGATGTTAAAGTTGGTCCCCTTGCCGAAGGCCACGGGCGTACCCTTGGCCCAGGCCCCGGAGCAGGCCGCGATGGCGACCGTCTGGGGGTGCTGTCCCTGCATCGTCTTGAGGGTACCGGTCACCTTGCGCCCGTAGGGCGATTCCAGGCAGATGAGGTCGCCGTCCTTGAGGCCCTTCTTCCTGGCCATGTCCACGTTCATGGTGATGTTGTAGGTGTACGGGCTGCGCTGGCTGACCTCGTCCAGCCAGGGCAGGTTCATGGTGTAGGTGCCGGTGTGCAGGATATCGCGGTAGGAGAAGCAGTAGAGGTCGAACTCGCCGCTGATTTCCTTGGAGACCTGCGGCGTGAAGTAGCTCAGCAGGGGGGTGAACTGCTCCCAGTCCAGCTCCACGCCGGCTTTCTCGGCGGCCTTCATGACCTCTGGCTTAATCTCGGCGATGTGCTCCTGGTAGATGGGGACGCGGACATCGACGTACCAGCGCCAGTAGGCCTCCTGGACCTGCTTGGGCCAGTCGATGGTGCCGTGCTTCTTGATGAAGGCCAGGTCGTTCTTCTCGCCGAAGTAGAACTTGAAGGCGCGGTCCATCATCTCGTAGAAGGAAATCTTCTCTTCCGGCTTGATGATTTGCGTCACCTTTTTGGGGTCTATCTGCTTGACGCCGCGGACGCTGGCCAGGTCGCCGCTGATGAGCGCCTCGCCGCCGAAGCTGGAGAAGTAGACGTTGTAGTACTGGTTCATCTCTTCCCGCATGCCGATTCGGTCGGCGATGTCCCAGAGCACCTCAATCATTTCGCGGCGCTCGTAGGCGGGCTTGACCACGGGCTGCCGCACCGGGAAGCTCCAGCCCTCCATCCCGATGGGCCAGTTGAAGAAGGGGCCGTGCGAGGAGAAGAGCCCCCAGCTCTCCAGGGGGTGGCAGTCCGGCAGGACGATATCGGCGAAGCCCTCGGTGAACTCGTTGTGGACGAGGTTGATGGACACGATGAAGGGTATCCGCGCGAGGAACTTTTCCATGATGTCCCGGTTCTGGACGGTGCGCGCCATGTTGGAGCCGAAGACCATGAACATCTCAATCTCGTAGGGGCGGCCCAGCTTGTCCCAGTACCTGTCAAAGTCCGAGGTCATCGGCTGGGGGGAGAACGAGGCGGTGGGGCACAGCTCCTTGAAGACCTGGTCCGTAGGGACCTTGGGCTCCTCGATCGGCCAGGGCTTGTGCTCCATGAAGGTGCCGGCCGTGAGCATGCCGTCTTTGCAGGGGTAGGGAATGACCTTGAAGCGGCCCGTATCCGGGTGCCCGAGGACCATCGGCGGCCAGCCCAGGGTGCCGCCGGGGACGTCCATGGCGCCGACGATGGCGTTGAGCAGGCAGAGGGCGCAGTAGCTGTGCGCCGAGTTGGTATGCCCCTGCCCGCCGCGGAACATCACCGAGGACACCGGGCGGTAGGGAAGCTTCTGCCCGTTGATTTCAATGGTGGCGCCGACCATGGCGGCATCGCCGAACTCGTTGGCGATGCGCCGGATGGTCTCCGCCGGCACGGTGCTTTCCCTGGAGGCGTATTCCGGCGTGTACTGCTTCATGTGCTCCCGGACAATCTGGAAGGACGGCTGGCACTTGACGCCGTTGACCTCGTAGTTGCCCTCGAGGGCGAAGTCGCCGACGGACTTATCGTTGAAGGTCTTGGCTTTGCCTTCTTTGGCGTCCCAGACCATCGGCTTGTCCGTGGCCTTGTCACGGACGTAGCGGCCGTCCGGCCCAATCAGGTACGGCCCGTTGGTCTTCAGCTTGAGGAACTCGGCGTCATAGATGTGCCGCTCGTTGAGCAGGACGTTGACCATGGCCAGGGCGATGATGCCGTCGGTGCCCGGCAGCAGCGGTACCCACTCGGTGGCCTTGCCGCCGCCGAAGTTGCAGATGGGGTCGAAGACGATGTTCTTCATGCCGCGGGCCCGGGCGTCCGCCGAGAGCCTCATGTTGAAGCCGAGGGAGTGCCCCGAGCCGGTCCCCTTGTTGGAGCCGAACTGGATGGCATAGTTGCAGTACTTGTAGTCCGGGACGATGGACCACGAGGCGTGGTAGAGCCCCGCGCCCATGTGCGAGCCGCTGCCGCAGTGCAGGCCGGCGCCGCCGACGTGCCAGTTCTTGGTGCCGAAAACGGCCCCGAAGACGCCGAAGCCCAGCGGCAGGTTGGGCCCCATGCCCGGCGACGGCGTGCCGCCGTGCATGAGCTTGTTGGGGTTGTCCTCCCGGATTTTCTTGAGCTGCCTGGCAATCTCGTCAAGCGCCTCGTCCCAGGAAATCCTCTCCCACCTGGGGTCCTCGAAGAGCCCCTTCTTGGGATTGGTCCTCCTCACCGGGTAGTTGATGCGGTTGGGGTCGTACAGGGCCTGTATCATGGCCTGGGACTTGCCGCATACCCCTCCCCGGGCGCCGAAGTCGTTGTCCGGCTCGCCTTCAATCTTGACCACGACCCCGTTGACGCGGTGGGCGCGGATGGTGCAGGTGGCGTAACAGCCGCCGCAGGTCGTCCTTACCCATTCGTCATCCCATATCTCTGGTTTTCCCTTTACTGACATACCCATATCGTCAGTCCACCTCCTTGCTGTTTTTTTATTCTATTTTATCTGGTACTGTCTAATACTATGAAAATCCACCCCGAAAAGCAAAAACCTCGTAGCTTTACTTACTGGCGCCGCAGAGGGTCTTGAGCAGGGCAAAACGCTCATCGAGTATCCGCTGCATCTCCGCGAGGTCATCCTCCTTGAGGTGGGAGAACTTGCGCATCAGCCTGGTAAACTCCGCGATGGGCCGGGGGTTGGCTACCTCCAGCGTCAGGCGGGGCTGGCCGTTTTCCGCCTCCCACAGCGGGAAGTAGTTGGTCCTGACGGCGGCGCGGCACACCTCGATGACGTTATTGGAATCGATGCGCCAGCCCACCGGGCAGGGGGAAAATACGTGGATATAGACGAAGCCCTCCCTGGCCATCTCCTTGGCCTTGAGCAGCTTCTTGGCGAAGTCCTCCGGGTGGCTCAGGGTGGCGGTGGCCAGGTAGCGCGGCCGGTGCATGAGCATTACCATGGGCATATTCTTGGACTGGGTGGGCTTGCCCCGCCCTACCTTGCCCACCGGGGTGGTGCTGGTATGGGCCCCCCGCGGCGTGGCGCTGCTGCGCTGGTTGCCGGTGTTCATGTAGCCCTCGTTATCGTAGGTGATGTAGATGATGTGCTCGGCCCTCTCGGCGGCCCCGCTGAGGGGCTGGAAGCCGATGTCCGTGGCGCAGCCGTCGCCGGTAAAGCAGACCACGGTGGCGTCCTGGCCGGTCCTCCGGAAGTAGCGGGACAGGCCGGTGGCACTGGAGGCCACGCCGGTCATGACGCAGGCCAGGTAAGACAGGTAGTGCCAGGCCCCCATGTTCTGTCCGTGGAGCACCGGCGCCGCGCAGGACGGCGTGCCGACGAATACCATGTTCTTCCCGAGCACCTTGGGGATTGTCCGGGCGGTAAGCTCCAGGGGACAGCCGGCGCACCAGGCGACGCCGCCGGAGAACTGGTCTTCCTCGCAGTAATAATCGAAAACCCTGTTTCTTTTCTTGGTTGCTTCTACCATTTTCTTACTCCTCCATCGGTATCCAGGTTACCTCCTGGAAGGGCTTGCCCTGGGCCGCGCCATTGACCTCATCGACCACCCGGGTGATATGGGGCACGGTGATATCCAGATTGGCCAGGCCGTCGATATAGCTCAGTATGGGCATCCGGCCGATATCCGGGGTCAGTGCCTTGATCTCCATGCACATGGGGCCGCACTTCCAGCCGAAACAGAGGCTGCGGTCGACGACGCCTATCGCCTTCCTGCCCTTGAGGACTTCCGTGAGTCGGTCCTCGGGGAAGGGCCGGAAGAGGCGAATCTTGACCATGCCGACCCTGACGCCTTCATTCCGCTTGGCGTCAACCACCGTGCGCGTCGTGCCGGCGGCGCTCCCGGAAGTGACGATGATGATATCGGCACCGTCGGTGCGGTACTCCTCAATCTGGCCGCCGTAGCTCCGCCCGAAGTACTCCCCGAACAACCGGTCGATATCGTCGACCTTCTCTCTGGCGCGCTCCAGGGCCGACCAGTGCTTGTAGCGGGCCTCGACGTAGCCCATCTCCATGCCGTGGGTGCCGCAGCCGGTGGCGGCGCCGGGGATGATGCGGGGGCGCGGCGGCTGGCTCTTCAGCGGCGCCAGGAAGGCGTCCACGTCCTCGATAAGGGGCATCTCCACGGACTCGGCCAGGTAGGACAGGTAATAGCCGTCATAGTTGACCATGACCGGCAGCTGGATATCGTGGTCTTCGGCCAGGCGGTAGGCCATGATAATCTGGTCGATGATTTCCTGGTTATTCTCCACGATTACCTGGACCCAGCCGGAATCACGGGTGGAAATGAGGTCCTGCTGGCCGCCGGATACGGCCTGTATGCCGGGTGGTTCCCGGTTGACGTTGACCATCACCACCGGGGCCCGGTAGCCGGCCGTCTGCAGCAGCGTATCGTACATGAAGACGAGGCCGTAGGACGAGGTGGCGGTAAAGACGCGCGCGCCGGCCAGGCTGGCGGCGCAGACGACGTTCATCGCCGAGTTTTCACCTTCGACCTCGACTATCTCGGCGTCAAGCTCCCCGTTGGCCACGTAGGCGGAAATCTGCTCCGCCACCTCGCTCTGGGG
Source organism: Chloroflexi bacterium RBG_16_60_22 (assembly GCA_001796935.1). Taxonomy (GTDB): domain Bacteria; phylum Chloroflexota; class Dehalococcoidia; order Dehalococcoidales; family RBG-16-60-22; genus RBG-16-60-22. The sequence continues at coordinate 6,296 of MGNX01000018.1, read as the reverse complement.
GGTGATGGGATAGGCCGAGACTACCTCCGGACGGCACAGCCTGGCCGCGTTGGCCGCGGCGTAGTTGCCCGTCATCACGCTGACCTTGCCCTTTTTAGCCTTCATCGATGAATTCTCCTTCCGGAACCATGCCAAAAGCGCCCCGCGGGCACTCCTTAGCGCAGATTCCACAGCCTTTGCAGAAATCGAGATTCGGTTCGTAGCGGTCGCCCCGGTCGAGCAGGCACTGAGGGGGACAGTAGAGGGCGCAGAGGCCGCAATAGTTACACTTTTCCCGGTCCAGGACCGGCCGCTCGGTACGCCAGCTCCCGGTATCCAGCTTCAGCAGCAGTTTTCTGGCATCGGACCAGGTGCCTTCCGTCTTGAAAATATTCTTGTGCTTGACTACCATTTGATTACCTCCACTTCTCGGTATCCCCGCGCGGCGCTCTTGAGGTTTCGCTGCAGGATATCACCGCTGAGATATTCCTCCAGGCAGGCCAGCAGGGACTCCATCTTCAGCCAGCCGGAAGCCGCGGCAAAAGCGCCGAGCAGGCAGGTATTGGGGATGTCCCGCCCGATTTCCTCCACGGCTATCCGGGTGGCGTTAATCACGCCGCCTATCTTGAGGTTCTCGTGGGGACGCTTTTTAAGCTTCTTCGGGGTGTTGAGAATTAAAATTCCATCTGGCTGCAGGCCGTTGAAAAGGGTCGGCAGGGTCATCAGGCCGGGGTCGATGACCACCAGGCAGTCCGGCGTGTAAATCTGGGTCTTTTCCCGGATGGGTTTGTCATCGACCCGGGTGAAGGCCACCACCGGCGCCCCCCGCCTCTCGAAGCCGTACATGGGAAAGCTGGCCACGTACTTGCCTTCAGCCACGAAGGCACTGGCCAGCATCCGGGCCGCCAGCACGGCCCCCTGCCCGCCCCGTCCGTGAATCCTTATCTCTTTCACCGCAATCAAGTCCCTTCTTTCATATTCGGCGCCGACCGCGCCGTTCAAACCCTTACTTTCCGGACGTCCTGGCGATTCTCGGCAGCAGGCTCTCCCTGATGGCCCTCATGATATCCACCAGGGACTCCACCTGCTCTTTATCGATGCAGGAGAGCGCTTCCCGGCTCAGCTCCTGGGCGATGGGGTTCAGCCGGTTGGCTTCTCTCCAGCCTTTATCGGTAATGACCACCTTCACCGAGCGCCGGTCGTCGGGGGAAGGCTCGCGGCGGACGACCCCCTGGCGCTCCAGGGTATTGATGACCGCCGTGATGGAGTTCTTCTCGCGGAAAACGCTCCCCCCGATTTCCGAGGGCGTCATCTCGCCGCCGTTCTTGAAGAGGGTGCTCATGATGTGGAACCTGATGAGGCTGGCCCCGTGGCGTCCCAGCTCGACTTCCAGGTACCTGGCCAGCACCTCGAAGGACATCAAGACGGATAGCAGGGTGCCCAGCGGGGTCTTATCGGTCCTCTTGCTTACTTCTTTGCTGATGGTCATACGGCCTGCCGGGAAGGAGGGATGTAATTATGTTCTATGTAGAAGTATTCTATAACGATTTTCTACCCCTGTCAATATCTTTTTACGGTCGATATAAGACATTCAGCCCCTATATACATTATATAACAGGGCAATATATTGTTCCATATAGAACGAACGCGCGCCGGCGTCCCGTCCCCATGACCGCAGGTATTTTACTCCCCATTTGCCAATGACGTCAATTTTGAGTATATTAATAGGTGGTCGGAAACTTCATGCCCCCGTCACACATACCAGATAGTTAGGAGTGGCTTGTCTGATGAACAAAGGTGAGTACTGGAACCCCGTCCTGGAAACCCTCCCGCAGGAGAAGCTCCGGCAGTTGCAACTGAAGAAATTCCAGGAAATCGTCACCTGGGCCTACGACCACTCAAAGTTCTACCACCAGCTCTACGCCGATGCCGGCCTGGAGCCCGGTGATATCAAGACCTTCGACGATATCCGGAAAGTGCCCAAGATGGAGAAGTCCATGATGCGGGATGTCCAGGGACCTGGGAAGGACAACTTCCCCTACGGCGATATCCTGTGCGTGCCCCTGGAGCAGGTGACGGACTACCGCCAGACCAGCGGCACCACGGGACAGCCCGTTTACCAGGCGGATACCTGGCAGGACTGGGAATACGGCACCGAGGCGTACTGCTACGCCCTCTATGCCCAGGGCTACCGCGCCAGCGACCGCATTTTCCTGCCCTTCGGGTATAACATCTTCATCGCCTTCTGGGCCTACCATTACGCCGGGGAGAAGCTGGGCTGCGAGGTGATTCCCGGCGGCGTCCTGAACACCGAGGCACGCATCCTCAAGATGCAGGAGCTCAGGGCCACGGCCATGGGGGCTACCCCCACCTACGTGCTCGGCATGGCGGAGACGGCCCGGAAGATGGGCCTCAACCCCCCCACCGACCTCTGTATCCGGAAAATCACCGTGGCCGGCGAACCCGGCGGGAGCATCCCCGCCACCCGGAAAAGGATGGAGGACGCCTGGGGCGCCAAGGTCTATGACCAGGTGGGCAGCACGGAAATCGGGCACTGGGGCTGGGAGTGCCGCCAGCAGGCCGGCCTTCACGTCAACGAGGCCCTCTACCTGATAGAGATAGAGGACGTGAACACCGGCGAGTGCATCGACCGGCCGGGCAAGCGGGGCAAGATGGTCGTCACCACCTTCAACCGCCTGGCCCAGCCCTGCATCCGCTTCGACGTCAAGGACCTCATCGAGTGGAACCCCGAGCCCTGCGCCTGCGGCCGGACGTTCCGGCTCCTCCTGGGCGGCATCAAGGGCCGCGCCGACGACATCACCAAGGTCAAGGGCGTGCTGCTCTCCCCCACCGCCATCGAGGAGGTGGTCCGTGATATCCCCCAGCTGAGCAACGAGTACCTGGTGGTGGTCACCAAGAAGGGCGACATCGATGATATAACCCTGAAGGTGGAGTTACTGCCCAAGTTCCAGAAGGACGAGGCTTCCGTAAGGTCGGTGCTGACCGACCAGCTCCGGGTGAAGACCAACCTGGGCTATAACATCGAGTTCCACCCCTACGAGAGCCTGCCCCGTTCCCAGGCGAAATCGCGCCGGTTCCAGGACCAGCGGCCCAAGCTGCATTAGGAGTGATAAAGTGGCACAGAAATACGATATCAAGGCGATGACCGAGAAAATCCGGGCGCTGCGGCGGGACGCCGAGGCGCTGAAAGCCGTCTCCGGCGGGATTCCCACCGTGGACCGCAACGCCGACCGCATCCTGGCCGACGTCCGGATGCTGGAAATCAATATCAGCGACGCCGCGGAAATCCTGGGGAAGTAGAATATTTATAGGCAGAGTACTCGAGTAGGAACAAGAGGAAACAGTGACCCGGGCTGCTCGAGCTCTAACACGTATTTCACATCATTCTTCTCTTGTTTTAATAACAGCTTTTTACTTTCAATGTAGATGAATGACTGTGGCGGAGTAAAGTTCGGAATAATATATCTAGGATCTAACATCACCTCGTATTTCTTTGGGTTACGGATTTTTATTGCATAGCCCTTTTCTTTTCCTAAAAAATAACGAAAGAAAAAATCTTTGTCAATTCCTGCTGAAGTACCTGTCCTGCGCCAGATTGACTCTGGTTTATCCGAAATAATGCCTGCAATATAGAATTCACCAATGATTTTTTTAACAGGACTAGAGGCATAGACAATAACCTTATTAACATCCGTTCTGCTGAAGAAAGTCTTACGATATTCATATTTCTTAGTTCCATTAAATATCCGTTCGGCAAAGTGAGGTTTAACGGATAATAAGACGTCCATCAACTCCTCCGCGATTTACGATACTTAGAAATTGCTCACGCGATAAGGGCAAAAATCCCCAATATGCTTCTCTGTCAAGACCAATATCATCGGCCAGCGTTTTTCTTATTACTCTTTTTGTCAATGCCGCGTTATATAACATTTTGATAACGAAGAGTTCCGGCCTTGTCCACCATCGTCTTAATTCAGTCTCGCTAAAAACGCTATACGGCTTCGCGTAAGTTAAAAATTCATTATCATTTTTGAAAGTTTTTTTACTTCTCAATTCCTCGACAACACAAATTGAAGTGGCAACAGACCGATATTCTGCTGGACCTCGATCATCTTTCATCCTATAAATTACAAGTATATCTTTAGGGCGTAACCTTTCAATATCAGTAATAGCACTGATATAATTTTTACTAATACTGTTGGTATGGGAAATATCCGACAACAAATCATAGCTTTCTGTATTCAAAAGCGAATCCGGGAAAAGCTGTGAGTGATATTGTGGTCTAATAGCTAGTAAATAAAAATTACTTTGGCCGGTTTCAATTAATGGATAATCTTTTCTAATATCACCAGTAATCTTTGAGTGGTCAAGGCTTTTTACGAATACTGCCTCTTTCCCGTTTTCTGTTTCTTTTATACTATTTTCTTCCCTGAAACCGAATTCCTCCAACATGGCAATAAGCGGTTTGTGGTGCGGAAATATAGTTAAATAAATCTCTTGTGCCTGACTAACGACAGCATGGTCAAAAGCCTTCTTTATCAGGCGCTCGCCGAGCCTCGTTCCATGAGCCTCGACTTTTAACGTACCAATTTTAATCCGTTTTGCGCTTACTAACGGAGGAGTAACATCTGCTACTTCCCCTTCTTCGATTTTTAGATACATAAAGCCAGTCAATTTGTCATCTGTGTATTGCACATAAGCAGGCTCCGCCGCTTTACTGCGGTACCAATCCGGAAACTCCTTATAATCCTTTTTCAAACTATCGAAAAAATGATCATTCAGAGGAACATCGCGAAATAACTTCTTTTCAATCGTGTTTGCCATAAACATCACATAACATAATATTATTTAAAGTAATTTATCATGAAATAACTGAAATTTCAATAGATATAGCTAAAAATTAACTAAATTCTACCCTAACTCGAAAAGCCCCCGCGCGTTCTCCGTGGTTATCTCCGCCAGCTCGGCGTCCCTGACGCCCTTGAGTATGGCCGCCCCAATTAACGACCGGATGACGCAGGCCGGGTTGGACTGGTACTCCAGCTCGGTGCCCCGCCGGTACACCACCGGGGAGTCCGTCTCCAGCAGCAGCCTTTCCAGGGGGGTTTCTTTAACGGCGCGGCGGTGCTCCTCGTGGTACTCCACCGCCGGCGTCACCGATAGATAGTAGCCCTTCACCACGATGTCCCGCAGCACGCCGGACGTCCCCGTGTACCAGTGGAAGACAGCTTTTGGCAGTCCCGCCGCCGCCACCGCGTCAAAGGCGTCCCGCCAGGCGTAGCGGGAATGGATGAGCGCCGGTTTGCCGTGGTCGGCGGCTATCTTCAGCAGCCCACCCAGCACCCGCTTCTGGAGGGCCTTATCGGCGTTCTCCCTGACCCGCTTGTGGTAGTCCAGGCCCACCTCCCCCACCGCCACCGCCTGACCGATATTGGCCCTGATGAACTCCAGGTTGGCGTCGATTTCATCTTCCCTGATATACCAGGGGTGCCAGCCCAGCGCCGGGTAAACGAAGTCCGGGTATAGCCCGGCCAGCTCCAGCACCCTGGCGTTGGAGGCCAGGCCCGAGCCGACCGCCACGATGGCCGTAACCCCGACCCTCCGGGCGTCGGTGATGGCTTTCTCGAGGTCGGCCATCTCCTCGAGGTGGGCGTGGGTATCGACCAGCCGGTATAACGCCGCCATCCTAGGCAAACACCGCCGAAGGTTTTTCCTGGAAGGGGTGCGTCCGCAGCACCAGCGAGAAAAGGAAGGGGTAGGTGGCCTTGAGGTGCTGCACGTAGTCCAGCCACTCGCTGGCCAGGTGGTCGTACATCCGCTGGATATCCACCGCCAGGTGCTCCAGGTCCCCCCTGGGAAGGTCCTTGAAGGAGTGCCGGGCCTCGAGCTCCTCGTCAAGGTGGGTGGTCGCCCAGAGCAGGTCGGTAAAGCGGTCGTGCTCCAGGAGGTTGGGGTTCTCCAGCAGCGTCAGCAGATAGGACCGCTTCCCGGAGAGAAACTTTTTCAGCTCGTCGAGGTCAATCTTTTTAATGTCCATTTCAATCTTGAGGTTATAGGCGAAGGCATCGGCCCGCTTGAAGTCCTTCTGCGTCCAGTCCTTGCCCAGGTTCAGGTGGCGGCAAATCTCGTCGCGGTTATTAAAGTGCTTGAGGAGGTCGGCCAGCAGGTAGTTGCCAATCTCGCTGAAGAAGGCCCCGATGGCCATGTTGAGCTTGTAAAGCATCGACCGCTTCTCGCGCCGGGTGAGCAGGCGCTCGATGACGACGACCACGATGAAGACCTCCAGCGGCAGGTAG
>MGNX01000017.1:7208-11833 GCA_001796935.1 Chloroflexi bacterium RBG_16_60_22 | reverse complement strand
AAGTCCTGAGGTCGCTGGAGACCCTGACGCCCGTGGTCAAAGTGCCGGAGGACATCCGCGTCCGGGCCAGGGCGGCCGTCGACCGCATGCTGGCCACGGTGTGAAATTATGGAACAGCACAGCTACATCGTCGTCCTGGTGACCGCTAAAGACGCCGACGAGGCGGAGCGGATAGCGCAACTGCTGCTCAAGCAGCGGCAGGCCGCCTGCGTCAACATCGTGCCGGAGGTAAGCTCGCGGTTCTGGTGGAAAGACAAGCTCGATGCTGCCCGGGAAAGCCTCCTCGTCATCAAGACCCGGGACAACCTCCTGCCGGCGGTGGTAAAGTCGGTAAAGAGCGTCCACAGCTACAGCGTCCCGGAGATAATCGCCCTGCCCATCGTCGGCGGGAACCAGGACTATCTGGACTGGATAGACCACGAGATTGCCTGAGACATGCAGGAAGGTAACCGCATATGAGTATCGAAGTTGAGATTTCTCCCGTCTTCGCCCGGTACGCCGACAACCAGGTGAGCGTAACAGTGAAGGGAAAGACCGTCGGCGAGTGCCTCCAGGACCTCGTGCGGCAGCACCCGGACCTGAAAAAGATTATCCTGACCCGGGAAGGCAAGTTGCAGCACTCTTTTGACGTCTTCATCAACGGGGAGAACGCCTACCCCGGGGAGATGGAGAAGCCGGTCAGGGACGGTGACAAAATTCATGTCGTGCTGCTGATTCACGGCGGCTGATACGCCGTTCAGCCTGACCCACTTAATCCCCACTTTTCGGAGAATTTTTAGTAATTTGCATTCCGGCGCAGGCCGGAATCCAGGTTCAACCTCACCCCCTTAATCCCCCTCTCCAACCTTCAGCATTGAGCCAACCGAGAGATAATCTGGTTGGAGAGGGGGAGATAATTTGAGAGGGGGCTTCACCCCCTCTCGAACGCCCCCTAATTGTCATTCTGAGGAGTCCCGATGAAATCGGGACAACGTGGGAATCCGGGGATGGGCGTCCTTCCCTCTTTTCTAGAGAGAAATTTAGAGGGATTTCTATTCCAAATCCCCCTTAATCCCCCTTTTTCAAAGGGGGACAAACTTCATGAACAATGGGGCGTCTCCCTTTAATAAAGGGAGAGTGAGAGGGATTTCTCAGCGGGCTAAACCGCGCATGCTGCGAGGGCGGCCAGGGTGGAAATAGATATCAAACGAGGGGGGCGGGGTAGGGTAATTCTCACAGGCTAGGCCACAGATGATAGTAGGCAGCCAGGGGTGGAATAAATATCAAGAAAATTAGAGTCTTAAATTATTATCCCCCCTCCTTCTCCCTCCCCCTCAACCATTTCTTCTTCTGCGCCACCCGCGTCTCTTCATCGGTGGTATGGTAAGTATCCAGGAAGTCCTTGCGGAAACTATCGAACGTGCCGTCAATGATGGCTTCCCGGATATTTTTCATCAGGTTATAGATAAAGCGCAGGTTGTGAACGGTGGCCAGCCGCAGGCCCAGCAGTTCCCCGCTGCGGAAGAGGTGGCTCAGGTAGGCGGCGGAGAAGGTACGACAGGTAGAGCAGTCGCAGGCGGGGTCGAGGGGGGCGTCCATCCTGGCGTAAGCCGCCCGGCGGATATTCACCCTTCCCCGCCCGGTAAAGAGGGCGCCGTTGCGGGCGACGCGGGTCGGCAGGGCGCAGTCGAAGATATCGACGCCCCGCGCCACCCCCGCGACGATGTCCTCCGGCGCGCCGACCCCCATCAGGTAGCGGGGCTTATCCCCGGGGAGGCGGGGCACCGTTTCCTCCAGCGTGGCCCAGGTGACCTCCTTGGGCTCCCCGACGCTCAGCCCCCCGACGGCATAGCCGGGGAAGTCCAGCGATGTCAGGTACTCTGCCGACTCCCTCCGGAGGTCGGGGAAGGTGCCCCCCTGCACGATGGCGTAGAGGGCCAGGTCGGGGCGCTGCTGCGCCTTCAAGCACCGCTCCGCCCAGCGGTGCGTCCGGTGCATCGCCTCCCTCACCTTCTCCGGGGGGTCGCCGTAGGCGGTGCACTCGTCGAGCGCCATGATAACGTCGGCCCCCAGCGCCTCCTGGTACGCCACCGCCAGCCCGGGGGTGAGGAAGTGCTCGCTGCCGTCGATGTGGGAGCGGAACCTGACCCCATCATCGTCGATGCGGCAGAAGGGCGCCAGGCTGAAGACCTGGTAGCCGCCGCTATCGGTGAGCAGGGCGCCGTCCCAGGCCATGAAGCGGTGCAGGCCGCCCAGCCCCCTGATGACATCGATGCCCGGCCTAAGGTAGAGGTGGTAAGTATTGGCCAGCACCATGTCAAAGCCGATGTCTCTGATGTCCTGCGGCGTCAGCGTCCTGACGGTGGCCTGGCTGCCCACCGGCAGGAACACCGGCGTGGCCACCGTGCCGTGAGGGGTGGCAAGCTCCCCGGCGCGGGCGGTATTACAGGAAGCCTTCATATTGAAATGCTTTTTCAGAGGCATTATTCCAGCAAACGCCCGGCTATAATACTGCGGTGGACCTCGGAGATGCCGACGTATATCTCCGTCATCTTGGCGTCACGGTAGAGTCGCTCCACCGGCAGCGACTTCATCGTGCCGAAGGAGCCGTGTATCTGCATCGCCAGCCGGGTAACGTCCACCGCCACCTGCGAGGCGAAGAGCTTGGCCATCGACGACTCGTACTGGATGCTATTACCCTGGTCGCGGAGGAAGGCGGTGCGGTAGACCAGCCAGCGGGCGGCCTCGGTTTTCGACGCCATCTCGGCCAGCGGCTGCTGGATGGCCTGCATCCGGGCAATCGGCCGGCCCATGGCTTTCCGCTGCCGGGCGTAGTCCAGCGATAGCTCCAGCGCCGCCTGGGACACGGCTACGCCCTGCACGGCCACGCTCATCCGCTCCACGCTGATGGCCTCCAGCAGGACTTCAAAGCCCTGCCCCTCCTCCCCCAGCAGGTTCTCCCCCGGCACGTAAACGTCATCGAGGTTGACGATGGATGTCCCCAGCCCCCGCAGTCCCATCGTGTCCAGCGTTTCCTGGACGGTAAAGCCCGGGGACCTGGACTCAACGATAAAGGCGTTCAGCCCCTCCCCTTCCCGCCGGGTAAAGAGAATCACCGCATCGAGCACCGGCGCCAGCGACATGAACTGCTTCTGCCCGTTGATGACAAAGCCCTTCCCCTGGCGGCGGGCGACGGTGGCAATCGCCCGGGGGTCGGAGCCGGTGTCCGCCTCGGTGAATCCTATGCCCCCCAGCCAGTCGCCTCTGGCCAGCGGCGTCAAGAGTCGCTGCTTCTGTTCCTCGTTCCCGAAGCGGAAAATCCCCTCCTCCGGCACGGTGTTCACCGCCATGATGGCGCCCACCGTCATCGAAGCCTGGCAGAGCTGCTCCAGCACCAGCGCGTAGCTGACGTAGCCGGCGCCGCTGCCGCCATACCTGGGCGGGTACGGCAGCCCCTGGAAACCCCGTTTTCCTATTTCTTTAGCGAGGTCTTTGGGGAACTGCCCGGTGCGGTCGATTTCCGCGGCCCGCGGCGCCACTTCCTTCGTCGCCAGGTCACGGGCCAGGCCCTGCAGCATCTTTTCCGATTCACTCAGGTTGAAGTCCATTTACCTTCTCCTCGCTTTACCCCAGCAGCCAGATGTCCAGGCACATCACCAGGAAGAGCACCCCCAGGTAGGGAAACGACGACATCCGGTAGAGTCGCCAGGCGTCCTTGACGGCGTGGGAAACGACCAGCCGGGCGCCGGACAGCACCATGACGATGCCCAGGATATTGGCCAGCGCCAGGTACAGCCAGGCAAACCCGCCGACGAAGTACAGGGCGATGGACGCCGCGTAGAGCCCCAGGGAAAACGCCAGCAGCACCTTCACCGCGTCCCTGACCTCCAGGTTGAGGGGGAAGTAGCTCAACCCCGCCCGCCGGTAGTCCTCCCGGTGGACGATGTTGACGCTCCAGACGTGCAGCGGCAGCCAGGCGGCAATCAGGATGCAGAGCAGCAGGAGCTCCAGGCCCACCGTCTGCCGCACCGCCAGCCAGCCCATGAGGACCGGGGCGCAGCTGGCGAGCACGCCCTGGGGATAGACGCAGGTGACCTTCTTACGCCAGGTGGCGGCCACCAGCGTGCCGAAGGCGTCGGCGATGAAGACGTAGGGGTGCAGGTACCAGGACAGGCCCAGGCCGGCGGCAATCAGGACGCCAATCATGGGCAGGACCTTGCCCGGCGGGTAAATCCGTTTCGAGGGGAGGACCCGGTAGCAGGTACGCTCCATGCGGGCGTCGATATCCCGGTCGAGGTAGTTGGTCAGCCCGTTGGCCCCCGCCGCGGCGATGAGGACCGTCACCATCACCAGGAGGAGGCGGGGCGACAGCAGCCCCTGACCGGCGATAATCGCCGCGCACACCCCGATGAAGGTCAACAGGAGGCTGGGGAGTGGTTTAAGTACCTCGATATAATCCGCTACCCTGCTGATGGCCGGACCCCCTTAAACACAATTAAATTATACACAATATGCCCCACCGGGGCTAGAAAAGTGGTTCTGTTCGGTTTCGGTTGATGATGTCATTGCGAGGAGCGTAGCGACGAAGCAATCTCAAAACATTCATAGAGATTGCTTCGCCTTCGGCTCGCAATGACAGATTAATA
>MGNX01000017.1:6094-7149 GCA_001796935.1 Chloroflexi bacterium RBG_16_60_22 | reverse complement strand
AGATAGGGTCGTGAAAGCCGAACTCAAGGAGCTGCTGGCCCGGCGCCGGAAGCGCCGCATCGATGACGCCGGCCGTGTGCCGTCTGCCGTGCTATTACCTGTTTTTTCCTCCGGGGGTCAGTACCACCTGGTCTTCATCAAGCGTTCCGATACCGTCAAGACGCACCAGGGTCAGATTTCCTTCCCCGGGGGCGCCCGGGAAATTGCTGATAAGACCCTGCTGGACACCGCTTCCCGTGAAAGCCAGGAGGAAATCGGCCTGCGCGCCGGGGACGTGGAGATTCTGGGCGAAATGGACGACGAGGTAACCACCACCTCGAACTACGTGGTCACCCCGTTCGTTGGCATGATACCCTGGCCCTACGATTTCGTCAGGAACGAGCGGGAGGTGGACGAGATACTGGAGTTCCCGATACCGGCCCTCCTCGACGAGCGCTGCCACCAGCCGGACACCGAGGTCCTCGACGGCCGACTGGTGGACTCCTGGTCCTATCACTGCCGGGGCAGGATTATCTGGGGTGCCACCGCCCGGATACTGAACAAGTTCCTGGAGATATATGCCCGCGCCGCCAAAGAAAAATAGAAGGCGATACGGTTGAGCCGGGGCAGCCGTGATGTCATTGCGAGGAGCGCCGCGACGAAGCAACCTTAAAACATTATAGAGATTGCTTCGCCTTCGGCTCGCAATGACAGGCCAACCAAATTGGCTTCAACTGACCAGGACGCAGTCCTTGAGGATGATGTTCTTACTGAAGCCATCGTACTTGCCGCGCACCGTCACCATCTGCCCCTCGTTGAGGCGGTTCAGTTGGTTGACGCTCTCCTTGCCGAAGGTGCAGCGCACGGTCCAGACAACCTTGCCGCTGGCGCCGGTAAGCACGATATAGCGGATTTCCAGGTGCTCCCGGACGAACACCTTGGCCACCGTCCCCTCCACCAGCAGCGTTTTACCCATGAACTTCTCATGGGCGATGACCTTGTTGGCCTTGTAAATCGCGTCCAGCTGGTCGACGGTGACCTCCACCCCCTCGGCCACCGCTTCGAGCTTCGGGGAT
>MGNX01000017.1:0-6040 GCA_001796935.1 Chloroflexi bacterium RBG_16_60_22 | reverse complement strand
GGCTCAGGTTCCGGCTCTGGTTCAGGCTCCGGTTCAAGCTCGGGTTCTGGTTCCGGCTCGGGGGCAGGCTTGGCCCTGGCTTTGGGACTGGCTTTTCGCTTGTGTTTGGGTGCGGGTCTTGGCGCCGGCTCCCGTTCTGGTTCCGGCTCGGGTTTAGGCTCCTTCCGCGGCTTACGCTCAAATGTAAAGTCCGGCCCCGGCGCTGGCGTCACCGATTTCCAGCCCTCGCTCCGCTCAGCCTGGAGTTGCTTGAAGGTCTTGTCTATCTTTTTATAGGCGCGTGAGATAAGGGGATAACCGCACCACTGGCAGACCCAGTCTTCAGTCCGCATCGTCTGGCGGCCGCAGTTAGGACAAGCTGGCATGATAATTCCCCTCACATAGAATACATATCAACATGGCGGCTTGTCAACCTATCCACCGCAGGATTTCACCATTGACTTCCCGGCTCTCAGCGACAACACCGGTTTCATCCGTAAAATAGTTAACACCCCGGTATTAACTTATTTAATTTTATATTGACATATAACTTATAACGCCTTATAATATAAGTAATACTGCTGCGGAGTTAGCGACCATGGCCGGTAAAAATTACTACGATATACTGGGGGTCAGGAAGGACGCCACGGAAAAGGACCTGAAACAGGCCTACCGGCGCCTGGCCCGCAAGTACCACCCGGACGTCAATCCCGGCGATAACACCGCCGAGGCCAGGTTCAAGGAGATAAACGAGGCCTACGAGATACTTTCCGACAAGACGAGCCGGAAGAAGTACGATAAGTACGGCGACAAGTGGCAGTACGCCGACCAGTTCGAGCAGGCGGCCCGGGAGCAGTCGCAATACCGGGGCTTCGACCCGGGCGGCGGCGCCTACCACTTCAGCGGCGATATCGGCGACATGGACAGCCTCTTCGACGACCTGTTCGGGGGCGCCCGCGGTCGCACCTCTTCCCGGCAGGCCCGGCCGCGGCGCGGGCAGGACCTGGAATCGCCGGTGGAGGTAACCCTGGAGGAAGCCTTCCACGGCACCGCTCGTACCCTCAGTCTCCAGGTGGAGGAACCCTGCCCGGTCTGCCAAGGCAGCGGGCGCATCCAGAACCTCCCCTGCTCCAACTGCCGCGGCGCCGGCATGGTGGCCGGCGTCAAGCGCCTGGAGGTGAAAATACCGGCGGGCGTCCATACCGGCTCCCGCGTGCGCATCGCCGGCAAGGGGCAGCCCAGCTACGGCGGCGGGACCGCTGGCGACCTTTTTTTAAAAATCACGGTGAGGTCTCACCCCGCCTTCGAGAGACACGGCGATAACCTGCACGTTACCGTCCCGGTGGCCCTGGCCACCGCCGTGCTCGGCGGGGAAGTCCAGGTACCCACCCCGCGGGGCGGCAAGCTGGCCCTGAAGATTCCGGCGGAGACCCAGAACGGGCGCGTCTTCCGCCTCGCCGGACAGGGCATGCCCGGTCTCGCCAAGTCCACCAGGGGCGACCTCCTGGCCAGGATTAACGTGGTCCTGCCCACCAGGCTCTCCGAGAAAGAAAAGGAACTATTCAGGCAGCTGAGCGAGATACGGCCGGCCTGATGTTGAGGTAAGGCGATAATGAGCAAAGAACGATATGATTCCGAACCCCGCTACGTTATCAGCGTGGCGGCCAGAATGCTGGACATGCAGACCTATACCCTGCGCTATTACGAGAAGGTCGGCATCATCGAGCCGCGCCGCTCCCGGGGTAACGTCCGCCTGTACTCGGACCGGGACATCGCCCTCCTCCAGCGGGTAAAGTCGCTGGTGGAAGATATGGGCATCAACCTGCCGGGGGTGGAGGTCATTCTACGCATGATGGAGCACGTCGGCCAGCTCCAGAGCGAGCTGGAACAGGCCTTAGAAGAGCTAAAACAACTGAAGCGAGGTTAGTAACCATGAGACAGGAAAGATTTACGGAACAGGCACAGGAAGCCATCCAGGCGTCCCAGCAGATGGCCATGCAGTTCAAGCACAGCCAGTGGGACGTGGAGCATATTCTGCTGGCCCTGCTCGTGCAGAGACAGGGGCTGGTCGGCGAGATTTTGAAAGAGCTCAATGTTGACGTCGAGACGGTCAGGAACCGCGTGGACGAGGTCCTGCAAAAGACCCCCAAGGTCACCTACCAGACGGGGCAGATTTACGCTACCCCGCGCATCGCCGGGCTGATGAGCCGCGCCGAGGAAGAAGCCAACCGGCTCAAGGACGAGTTCATCAGCACGGAGCACCTGCTCATCGCCATGTTCGGCGATGACAAGGGTGACGCCGCCCATATCCTCGAGAGCGTCGGCATGACCCAGGAGAAAGTATACGCCGCCCTGAAGAAACTCCGCGGCGCCCACCGGGTCACGGATACCCACGCGGAAAGCAAGTACCGCGCCCTCCAGAAGTACGGGCGCGACCTCACGGAGATGGCCCGCGAGGGCAAGCTCGACCCCGTTATCGGTCGGGACGAGGAAATCCGGCGGGTCATGCAGATACTGACCCGCCGCACCAAGAACAACCCGGTCATCGTCGGTGACGCCGGGGTCGGCAAGACGGCCATCGCCGAGGGGCTCTCCCTGAAGATAGCCGCCGACGACGTCCCCGATTCCCTCAAGGGGCGCAAGGTCATCGCCCTGGACATGGGGGCGCTGGTGGCCGGCAGCAAGTTCCGCGGCGAGTTCGAGGAGAGGCTCAAGGCCGTCATGGACGAGGTCAGGGAGTCCAGGGGCGAGGTCATCCTGTTCATCGACGAGATTCATACCGTCGTCGGTGCCGGCGCCGCCGAAGGCGCCATCGACGCCAGCAACATGCTCAAGCCGGCGCTGGCCCACGGCGAGCTCCAGTGCGTCGGCGCCACCACCGTGGACGAGTACCGCAAGTACATCGAGAAGGACAAGGCCCTGGAGCGACGCTTCCAGCCTGTCTACATCGAAGAGCCCGCCATCGAGGCCAGCATCGAGATACTCCGCGGCCTGCGGCCGAGGTACGAGGCCCACCACAAGATAAAGATAACCGATGAAGCCCTGGAGGCGGCCGTCAAGCTCAGCCACCGCTACATCTCCGACCGCCACCTGCCGGACAAGGCCATCGACCTCATCGACGAGGCCTCCAGCAAGCTGCGCATCGATACCGAAAGCGCCCCGCCGGAGGTCAAGAAAATGGAGAAACGCCTCGGCGAGCTCACCAACGAGCAGGAGGCCGCCGCGCAGCGCCAGGACTACCGGCGCGTGGCGGAGCTGAAATCGGAGCGACTCAAGCTGGAGCCGCAGTACAAGAAGGCGAAGGAAGACTGGTTAAAGAAGGAAAAAATCAGTGAAGAGGTAACCGCCGAGCACATCGCCAGGCTGATTTCCAACTGGACTGGCATCCCGGTATCCCAGATGCTGGAAGGAGAGGCCGAGAAGCTGCTCCACATGGAGGAGCGCATCCACGAGCGCCTCATCGACCAGGAGGAAGCGGTGGGGGCCATCTCGGAGGCTATCCGCCGGAGCCGCGCCGGTCTCAAAGACCCGCGCCGGCCCATCGGGAGCTTCATGTTCCTCGGGCCTACCGGCGTCGGCAAGACGGAGCTGGTCAGGACCCTGGCCTGGTTCCTCTTCAACGACGAGAACGCCATGGTGCGCCTGGACATGTCCGAGTACCAGGAGAAGCACACCGTCTCCCGCCTCATCGGCGCCCCGCCCGGCTACATCGGCTACGACGAGGGCGGCCAGCTCACCGAGGCGGTGCGGCGGCGTCCCTTCCGCGTTATCCTGCTGGACGAGATTGAAAAGGCCCACCCCGAGGTGTTCAATACCCTGCTCCAGATTCTCGACGACGGACGCCTGACCGACGGCCAGGGACGCACCGTGGACTTCAAGAACACGGTGGTCATCATGACCAGCAACGCCGGCGTGGAGCTCATCAAGAGCGAGGGGCAGATAGGTTTCGCCACGCGCAAGGACGGCGCCAGGGCCGGGCAGGGCTACGAGGCGATGAAGGAAAAGGTCATGGCCGAGGTCAAGAAGCTCTTCCGGCCGGAATTCCTCAACCGGCTCGACGAGATAATCGTTTTCCACGAGCTGAGTGAGGAACAGCTCCGCAAGGTCGTCGACCTCATGGTCAGGGACCTGCAGGAGCGCATGGCCGAGCACAAGCTGGGCATCGAGCTGACGGAGAAGGCCAAGTCGTGGCTGGCCAGGGAGGGCTACGACCCCGTTTACGGGGCGCGCCCCCTGCGGCGCGTCATCGAGCGCTACGTGGAGAACCCCGTGTCCAGCCAGGTACTCCGGGGAGAGCTCAAGGAAGGCGATACGGTCACGGTCAGCCTGGGCAAGGCGGGCCTGACCTTTAAGAAGAAGGCGGCGGCGAAGGTCGCCGCCTGACGCCCGCCCCTTAGCGAACCGGGGGTATGGGCGGAGCTGTCATTGCGAGGAGCACAGCGACGAAGCAATCTGTTCTTCCTTCATACGGGATTGCTTCGCTTCGCTCGCAATGACATATCCGACTCCCCGCGGTGGCACGAGGCCTGCGCCGGGTGTATAATAGAGCGACATCATGGGAAAGCAAGCGCCGTTAACAAACCCGGCTGGCGGCACCACGATTCCCGCCGAGGAAAAGACCCGGCCAAAGGCCATCAGGTGGCCCTTCGTCCTCGGTATTATCGGCATCGGTGTTACCCTGATGATGGCGGCGGCCATCGTCTATTTCAACCAGTACCTCCGGGAACTCCAGCACTACGGCTACCTGGGGGCTTTCGTCATCAGCATCCTGGGCGGCGCCACCATCCTGATACCCGTGCCCATGCTGGCCGTGGTCTTCGCGCTGGGCGGCGTGATGCCGCATCCCTGGCTGGTGGGTCTGACGGCGGCCTTCGGCGAGGTGCTGGGCTCCCTGACCATCTACATGACCGGGCACGGGGCCGGCAAAGCCCTGAGCACCAGCCGGCACGGACGGATGCAGTCCGCCTACGAGCGCATGCTGAGACTCATGGAGCGCCGGGGGCCGGTGACGCTGTTCATGGTAGCCTCGGTCATCAACCCGTTCTTCTACCCGGCGGCGCTGGCGGCGGGAGCGCTGCGCTTCGGCCTGAAGAAATACGTCCCCATCGTCTTTGCCGGCAAGTTCGTCAAGTCCATCACCGTGGTCTATGCCGGCTACTTCGGCATCAAGGGCCTGTTCCGGGCCATCGGCATCGACCTGTAAGGCTACTCTTCTTTGATGGTCACACTGATTATCTTATCGCCCTCGAACTGCGGGTTCTGGGAGGGGTCACGCGGGGTGATGCCCTCCAGGACGTCCGTGCCCTGGGTCAGCTTTCCGAAGACGCTGTGCTTGCCGTCGAGCTGGTGCACCGGCACGTAGGTGATGAAGAACTGGGAGCCGTTGGTGTTGGGGCCGGCATTGGCCATGGAGATGACCCCCGCGTCGTGGCCGTGCGAGGTAAATTCATCCTCGAAGCGGTAGCCCGGGCCACCCCTCCCCGTCCCGGTGGGGTCGCCGCCCTGGGCCATGAAGCCGGGGATAACGCGGTGGAAGGTGGTGCCGTCATAGTAGCCCTGGCGGGCCAGGAAGACGAAGTTATTCACCGTCTTGGGGACATCTTTGGCAAAAAGCTCCAGTACCAGGGTCCCTTTCTCCGTATCGATGGTGGCCGTGTACTTCTTGTTCTTATCGATGGTCATCGGTGGCGGTGCGTTCCATTGCATCATCTTTACCTCCGGTGCTTTCTCGGTCGGCGGTGTTGCGGCCGGGCCGGGTGCCGGTGAAGGCGCCGGCGAAGCCGCCGGCGGGGCCGAGGCCGACCCCCCGCAGGAGACGGCCAGGAGCCCCGTCAGGACCAGCAGGGCAAGAATAATTCCGGATGATATCTTCACGGTCATGGCGGTCCCCCCTCCTGAAATTCGGTGGCTTTCTTCAGATTGTAGCCCATTTGCTCCCGATAAGCAAAACGCCCCCCTAAAAGAGAGAAGGGGCCGGGCTAACCCTCGAGGCCTTGCTTCAACCTCGAGGACTGGCCGGGCCCCTTGCTCTTCTGGGCCTTTATCAAGCTGGGGAACAACT
>MGNX01000016.1:14858-22887 GCA_001796935.1 Chloroflexi bacterium RBG_16_60_22 | reverse complement strand
AGCCGTCGACTCGCTGATATTGAATAAACCGGGGTCGCTGACGCCGGAGGAATGGGGAATTATCCGTGAGCATCCCACCGTGGGGGCCAATATCCTCAAGGGTATTCCCTTCCTGGAGCATGCCAGCGAGCTGGTGCTGTATCACCACGAAAAATACAACGGCGGAGGTTACCCGCGCGGGATAAAGGGCGATGATATACCCCTCGGGGCCAGGATTATCGCCGTGGCCGATGCCTTCGATACCATGACCACGGACCGCTCTTACCGTTCGGCGCTGACGGTCGAGCACGCCATCGGTGAGCTGCACGATTGCGCCGGCACCCAGTTTTGCCCCGAGGCCGTCAAGGCCTTTATCGCCGGCCTGCGCGTGGACACCGGGAAATAAAGCACGGGAAAGTTATCGGCGTTAAAACGTTAAACGGGGAGTGTTGGGAAAATAATGGATATCCGTATTCTCGGCGCGCATAACTGTGAATCGACCACCACCGGTTGTGTCTGCTTTCTCATCGACGGCACCCTGGCCATCGACGCCGGGGCGCTGACTTCCAACCTCTCCATCGATGAACAGCAGGAGCTCAACGCCATACTGCTGACCCACCAGCACTACGACCATATCCGGGATATCCCGGGGATTGCCCTGAACTGCTCTTTGCGGGGCAAGAGCATCAATATCTACGCCCAGGCCGACGTTCAGGCCATTATTGAGGACCACCTGCTCAACGGCAGCATCTACCCGCGGTTCCAGGAGCTCCCCTCCGACCGGCCGACGGTGACGTTCAACGTGATAACGCCATGCCGACGCAACAGTATCAACGGCCATCAAATCATGGCCGTGCCGGTGCACCACTTCGGCAACACGGTCGGCTATGAGGTCGGCGACGGGACGGGGAAGACGTTTTTCTACACGGCGGATACCGGCCCCGGGCTCGCCGATGCCTGGCGGCAGGTCTCCCCGCAGCTGCTCATCATCGACGTGACCGTGCCCAGCGAGTACGAGGCGTTCGCCCGGAAAACGGGACACCTTACCCCGGCCCTCCTCAAGCGCGAGCTGGTCAGCTTCCGGGAGACCCGGGGCTACCTGCCGCAGGTGCTGGCCGTCCACATGGACTCCAGCCTTGAGCCTAAAATCCGGGAGGAACTGGCGGCGGTCGGCGAGCGCCTGGGCATCTCCATTACCCTGGCCCACGAAGGCATGCAGCTCCGCATCTAGCCGGGACATCCGGGATGCCCTACCGGCCTTTATTGGCTTTGCCCTGAAATTACTTTATCAATGCCACCCTGAGCGTAGCGAAGGGTCCAGGGGCGGCGGGGATTCTTTCGTCACTTCGTTCCTCAGAATGACATTAAAGCGGCCTTTGCCCCACTCCCTGTTCTTTACACCCTGATGCAGGCTACCTCATGGCCGTTGCCGATATCGTGCAGGGGTGGCACGGCCTCGGAGCATTCCGGGATGGCCATGAAGCAGCGGGGGTGGAAGGAGCAGCCTGGGGGCGGGTTCAGGGGGCTGGGGACCTCTCCCTTGAGGATAATGCGCTCGCGGGTTTCCTCCACGAAGGGGTCGGCGATGGGCACGGCGGAGAGCAGGGCGCGGGTATAGGGGTGGAGGGGGTTATCGTAGAGCTCCCGTGCCTTGCAGATTTCCACGATGCGTCCCAGGTACATCACCGCCACGCGGTCGGAGATATGGCGCACCACGGAAAGGTCATGGGCGATGAAGAGGTAGGAGAGCTCCTTGGCGCCGTCCTGGAGCTGCTCCAGCAGGTTGATAATCTGGGCCTGGATGGAGACATCCAGGGCGGAGATGGGCTCGTCGCAGACGATGAGGGGCGGCTCGCAGGCCAGGGCGCGGGCCACGCCGATGCGCTGCCGCTGGCCGCCGGAGAACTCGTGCGGAAAGCGGTCGCTCATGGAAGGGTCCAGCCCGACGACGCGGAAGAGGTCCTCTACTTTATCTTTATACTCCTTTTTGGTGGGGAACATCTGGTGAATTATCAGGGGTTCCCCCACGATGGAGCCGGCGTTCTGGCGGGGGTCCAGGGAGGAGTAAGGGTCCTGGAAGATGAGGGCCATGTTGCGCCGGATTTCCCTCAGTTTCTTCTCGGGGTAAGCGGAGACATCCTCCCCGTTAAAGATAATCTGGCCGGCGGTGGGCCGGTAGAGACCGAGGACGCAGCGGCCGATGGTGGTCTTGCCGCAGCCGCTTTCCCCCACCAGGCCCAGGGTCTCGTCCCGCAACAGTTTAAAGGACACGCCGTCCACGGCCTTGACGTCGGCCACCTTGCGGCGCAGCAGGCCGCGGGTAACGGGAAAGTACATCTTGAGGTCTTTGACCTCCAGTATGGCCTCTTTACTCTTCGGGCTCACTTCTTTTTCTCCTTGGTATTGGCGTAGCAGCGGATGAAGTGGTTGCCGCCGACGGACTTGAGGTCCGGCCAGGGGTCCCGGAAGCACCGGTCTATTTTATAGGAGCAGCGGGGGAGGAAGGCGCAGGTGGGCGGCATGTTGATGAGGTTGGGCGGCAGGCCCTCGATGGGGACCAGCTTGGTGCCCTCCGCCTCGTCGAGTCTGGGGATACTTTTCAGCAGGCCGATGGTGTAGGGGTGGCGGGGGGTGGCGAAGATATCCTTGGTGGTGCCGGATTCGACGATGCGGCCGGCGTACATGATATAGATGCGCTGGGCATAGCGGGCGACGACGCCCAGGTTGTGGGTAACGATGACCAGGGAGGCGCGGAACCTCTGGACCATGTCCTTCATCAGCTCCAGGAGCTGGGCCTGGGTGGTGACATCCAGGGCGGTGGTGGGCTCATCGGCGATGAGTATGCGGGGATTACAGGAGAGCGCCATGGCAATCATCACCCTCTGGCGCATGCCGCCGCTGAAGTGATGGGGGTAATCATCGATGCGGTTTTCGGCGGCGGGGATACCGACCAGGCCCATCAGGTCGATGGCCCGCCGGCGGGCGGCCTCGCTGCTCATCTTCATGTGGAGCTCCAGCATCTCGGTAAGCTGCTGGCCGATGGTCAGCACCGGGTTGAGGGAGGTCATCGGCTCCTGGAAAATCATGGCTATCTTGGCGCCGCGGGTGGCGCGCATCTCCGGGCCGTTGGCCTCGTACTTGAGGAGGTTCTGCCCCTCGAAGATGACCTCCCCGCCGACAATTTTGCCGGGGGCGCTGATGAGCTGCATGGTGGAGAGCTGGCTGACGGACTTGCCGCAGCCGCTTTCCCCCACCAGCCCGACGATTTCCAGCTCGTCGATGTAATAGGATACGCCGTCCACGGCCTTGACCAGGCCGCCCTCGGTCTTGAACTGGGTCGCCAGGCTGGTGACTTTCAGCAGTTCCATACGCTATGCCTCTTATTATAATAGACCTGCGGATTATAATAAATCCCGGGGCCCCGGGTCAAGTGCGTACCTAGGGGTTCCGCTGCGCCCCACGTTAAAGGGGCGGGCCGGACGGGTAACCGTTAACTTGCCAGACCGAGATTCAGGGTTGTATCATTAGTAGTTGGAATCTTTAACGCGGTGGTGCCATGGATAGCGGACTTGTCCCTCCCGGACTTACTTACCTCGCCGATAATATTATCTCCCGGCAGAACATCCTGGGTGTTACCCGGGAGCAGAGCGCCCGGTGGGCGGAGGGGCTCGGCCTGCCTAAAGGGGTGGAGACCGTCTTCTTCGCCGGCTGCGGCTACCAGTACTCCGCCCAGCTGGAAGTCCTGATGTCCCTGGCGCGGGGAATAGACAAGAGTGTCATCGGGGCGGAGTTGCCGATGCGTTTCGCCAGGTTCCAGAAAAAGCTGGGGCTCAACCTGCCGGAGATTTACAGCCGCGTGCTGGCGCGGGGTGGCGGGAGCGAGGCAAAACCGCTGGCGGCGGCCGTCAGGGTACTGCGTCGCCTGGGCATCGAGCCGGGCTACCTGGCCGAGGACGAGCCGTGCTGCGGGGCGCCCCTGTACCACGCCGGGCTGCAGACCAGGTTCGCGGAAAACGCCCGCCGGGCCTACGGAACGCTGAAGTCGTTCGGGGTGAAGCGGGTCATCGGCATCGTGCCTTACTGCACCAACGCCCTTTATCACCTTTTTCCCAGATATGTGGCCGACTACGACCTCGAGGTGAAGCATTTCCTGGAGGTGGTCGCCGGGAAAATCGGGTCGCTGCAACTCAGGTTCCCCCGGAAGGTCAGGGTCACCTACCATGACCCCTGCCAGCTGGTGCGGTTTTTAAAGATAGTGGATGAGCCGCGGCGGATACTGCGCGCCATCGAGAACATCGAACTGGTTGAGCCGGACTGGACGCGGGCGGAGTGGGCTACCTGCTGCGGGGGCGGGGGTGGCTTCGAGGCCGTCTTCCCGGAGCTGAGCCAGGTGCTGGGTTCCAACCGCGCCGCCGAGCTGCTGGAGACCGGGGCGGATATCATCGTCACCCACTGCCCCGGCTGCGTCATGCAGCTCAAGGAAGGCGTGCGGGAGCTTAAAGGGGAAGGCGTTGAGGTGCTTGACCTGGCCCAGGTGCTGGACATGGCCATGGTAACATGAAAAAGACATCGGACTTCAAGTCATATAAAAAGGAAATCATGGAGGCGGCCCGCGACGACCGGCTGCGGCTGGCACTGACGCGGGCTATCAAGAGCTTCCGCGCCAACGTGAAAAACGCCCTGGAGAAGTTCCCCCACACCGTCGACCTGGCTCAGGAGGTCGTCAGGATAAAGGAGAAGTCCATCCCGCAGATGGAGGAGCTGGCCCGCCGGGCGGTGGCCGCCATCGAAGAGAACAACGGAAGGGGCTATATCGCCGGGACGGCGGAAGAGGCGCTGAAGATTATCGCCGACCTCGTCGGGACGGGCAAGGTGGTCGTCAAGGGGAAGACGATGACCGGCGAGGAAATCGGCCTGCGGGAGCACCTGGAGGCGAAGGGCAACGAGGTGTACGAGACCGACCTCGGCGAGTTCATCATCCAGAAAATGGGGTCGCGCCCGATGCACATCACCTCGCCGGCGATTCACGTCCCCCGGGAGGACGTCGCCCGGCTCTTCTCCAAGGTGCTGGGGCAGGGTATAACGGAGGAATCAGGCATCACGGAAATGGTCGCCGCCGCCCGGGAATACCTGCGGGACAAGTTTTTCCAGGCCGATATCGGCATCAGCGGGGCCAACGTCGTCGCCGCCGAGACGGGCACGCTCTTCATCAT
Source organism: Chloroflexi bacterium RBG_16_60_22 (assembly GCA_001796935.1). GTDB lineage: Bacteria > Chloroflexota > Dehalococcoidia > Dehalococcoidales > RBG-16-60-22 > RBG-16-60-22. The sequence continues at coordinate 17,695 of MGNX01000016.1, read as the reverse complement.
CGAGAACGAAGGCAACGTGCGACTCTCCACGAGCGTGCCGCCGGTGCACATCGCCCTGGTGGGGATGGAAAAGCTGGTGCCCACCATCAGCGATGCCTTCAAGGTGGCCGAGGTCACCTGGCGCTACGCCAATTACACCATTCCTTCCTATGTCAGCCTGATATCCGGTCCCAGCAAGACCGGCGACATCGAGAAGGTGACTACCTACGGCGCCCACGGCCCCAAAGAGTTCCACGTTATCTTCCTGGACGGGGGCCGGACCCGGCTGGCCAAGCACCCCCGGCTGATGGAGGCGCTCTACTGCCTCCGCTGCGGTGCCTGCCTCTACGAGTGCCCGGTCTTCGGGGTGACCGCCGGCCACTTCGGCGATAAGTATTTCGCCGGCATCGGCGCCGTCTGGGCGGCCATCGTCAACGAGGACCCGGAGAAGGCGGCCTCCATCGCCTATACCTGCTTGACCTGCGGCCGCTGCAAGCAGAGATGCCCCGTGGACATTGATATCCCCGAGATGATAATCGAGCTGAGGAAGCTGCTGGCGGAAGGCGAATAAGCGTCATGCGGACTATCGAAGCCGGTGCCGTCACCGAGGCCGTCTCCCGCCTCTTCCGGCAGGCCAACTACGGGCTCGGCGATGACGTCCTGGCGGCCCTGGAAAGGGCGCGTCGCGATGAGCAGTCGCCGCCGGGCCGCGAGGTCATCGGCGCGATACTGGAAAACGCCGCCGTGGCCGCCGCCGAGGGGATACCCCTCTGCCAGGACTGCGGCACCGCCGTGGTCTTTCTGGAGGTGGGGCAGGACGTGCATGTCACCGGCGGCGACCTCTATGCGGCCGTGGACGAGGGCGTGCGCCGCGCCTATGACGAGGGCTACCTGCGCAAGTCCATCGTCGCCCGGCCCTTTTCCGCACGCCCCAATACCGGGGACAACACCCCGGCGGTGATACATACCGATATCGTGCCGGGTGACCGGCTTAGAATCAGGGTGCTGCCCAAGGGCGGCGGCACGGAGAACATGACCCGGCTGGGCATGCTGCTGCCGACGGCCGGCCGCCAGGGGGTGGTGGACTTCGTCGTGAAGGCCGTGGACGAGGCCTGGAGCCAGCCCTGCCCGCCGCTCATCGTCGGCGTGGGTATCGGCGGCACGGCGGAGAAGGCTATGGAGCTGGCCAAGCGAGCCCTGCTCCGGGGGGTCGACGAGCCAGGCCCCGACGCCGAGACCGCCGACCTCGAAGCGGAGATTTTAAAGAAGGTCAACAACCTGGGCATCGGGCCGATGGGCTACGGCGGCCGGGTCACCGCCCTGGCCGTCCACGTCGAGAGCTTTCCCGCCCACATCGGCAGCCTGCCGGTGGCCGTCAATCTCCAGTGCCACAGCGCCCGGTACCGTTCGGAAGTGCTATAAGAAAGCGGTGACATGACCGAAGTAAAGAAGGTAAAGCTGCCCCTCAGCGAAGCCGCGGTAAAAGGGCTAAAAGCCGGGGATAGCGTGCTCCTCTCCGGCGTCCTCTACGCCGCCCGCGATGTCGCCCACCAGCGGATGGTGGTGGCGCTGGAACGGGGAGAGCCCCTCCCCTTCGACGTCCGGGGGCAGACGGTTTACTACATGGGCCCCTCCCCGGCGCCCCCCGGCCGGGTCATCGGCTCCGCCGGGCCCACCACGAGCAGTCGCATGGACGCCGCCACGCCACGCCTCCTCGCCGCCGGACTGAGGGGGATGGTCGGCAAGGGGGCGCGGTCGGAGGAGGTCAAGGATGCCATGAAGAGGTACGGGGCGGTCTACTTCGGGGCGGTGGGCGGCACCGGGGCGCTCTTGTCTAAGAGAATTATCAAATCGGAAGTAATCGCCTATGAAGACCTCGGGCCGGAAGCGGTGCTGCGCCTGGAGGTCAGGGACTTCCCCGCCACCGTCGTCAACGACAGCCGCGGCGGTGACCTTTATGAAGCAGGGAAGAAAAAATACCGGAGGGACTGACCCCGCGCTAACTGTCATTCTGAGGAACGGAGTGACGAAAGAATCCCCGAGGCACCTGTGCCTGGCAAGGCCCTGAATAAAATTAAGGAGACAAACACCATGGTTAAATCAGCCTGGATTGATATCTCCGTCCCCATGCCGGTCAGGACACCCCTGGCCTACTGGCCGGACGACCCCGTCCCCCCTAAAATCGAGCGTATCATGGACGTGGAGCGGGGCGACCGCGTCACCATGTCCCAGATAAACATCAACTCGCATAATGGCACCCATATCGATTCGCCCCTGCACTTTATCAAGGGAGGCAGCTCTATCGACAGGATGCCGCTGGAAACATCGGTCGGTCCGGCGCGCGTCATCGAGATTAAGGACGAGGCATCGGTGAAGGTCAAAGAGCTGGAGCCTTATAAGATTAAAGCCGGCGAGCGTATCCTCTTCAAGACACGGAACTCGGCTAAAGCCTACCGGACCAACCAGTTCGTGGAGGAATACGTTTATATTTCCACCGAGGCCGCCCGCTACCTGGCGGAAAAGAAGGTGAGGCTGGTGGGATTGGACTACATCTCCATCGGGAAGTACGGGGAACGGGAGAACCTCACCGCCACCCACGAGACCCTGCTCCGCGCCGGCGTCTATATCCTGGAGATGATAAACCTCGACGGCGTCAAGCCCGGTGACTACGAGCTGCTCTGCCTGCCGCTGCGCATGGAAAACGGCGATGCCGGCCCGGCCCGGGCCATCCTGCGGCCGCTACGCTGAAAAAGCAGAAATCTTTGCCTAACTGTCATTCTGAGGAACGAAGTGACGAAAGAACCCCCACCGCCTCCAGACCCTTCGCTGCGCTCAGGGTGACATTGATAAAGTGCTTT
>MGNX01000016.1:13002-14846 GCA_001796935.1 Chloroflexi bacterium RBG_16_60_22 | reverse complement strand
AAAGACCGGTCAGCGGTCCGTCCTCCCGAAGAGGTGCTCGGGTCCGAGCCATGATAATACTTTCAGCGGCCGGTCATCAAATCCCCGGCTTGAACGGCCGGCCCCCGTCAGGTTAAAGTTATAATGACGGAGAAGATGGTGCACAGCGAAGCGGAACAAACAAGCTTGATAGCCGGCCGACGCCTGAAAATGGCGCTGGGCATCATCGTGGTGTTCATGATTGTCGAGGTGGCCGGCGGCGTCCTGAGCAACTCCCTGGCCCTCATTGGTGACGCCGGGCATATGCTGACCGATGCCCTGGCCCTGGGGTTGAGCCTGTTTGCCATCAATCTCGCCGGGAGGCCGGCCAATCAGACCAAGACCTACGGCTATCACCGGGCCGAAATCATGGCGGCACTGGCTAACGGCACCGTACTGATACTGGTCTCTATTTACATCTTTTATCAAGCCTACCAGAGATTTATGGAGACCCCCGCCGTGAAGCCGCCCCTGATGCTGGCCGTGGCCGGTATCGGCCTGGTAGCCAACCTCGCCGCGATGTCGTTGCTGAGGAAAAGCCGCAGCCGGAGTCTGAACATCAAGGCGGCTTTCTGGCACATCGTCGGCGATACCGTATCATCCGTCGGCGTCATTGCCGCCGGGCTTATCATCCTGTTTACCGGCTGGTACCTGGCCGACCCCATCATCGCGGTTATTATTGGCTTTATCATCCTCTGGGGCGCCGTGAGGATAGTCCGGGAATCGGCGGACATCCTGCTGGAAGCCGTCCCGGAGCATATCCGGATTGAGAAAGTCGAGGCGGCGGTGAAAGGTATCCCCGGGGTGGAAGACATGCACGATGTACACATCTGGACGATAACTTCGGGCATCTACGCATTGAGCGCCCATTTGAGCATTGAGGACCAGATGGTTAGCCAGAGCACCGAAATCTTGAGTAAGGTAAACCGGCTGCTCGCCGATGACTTTGCGATAACCCACACCACGCTTCAGATGGAATGTAAGTCCTGTCCCACCGGACTTGTCTGTAATCTGCCTTAGCCGCCGTCTGTCTGGGGGAAGGCGACCTCGTTGTAGAGGTACTCTACCCGGTGCTTGTGCTCCAACTCCTGGGATGCCAGGTCCGTAAGGAGGTTCCTCACCACGCCGGAGGGGTGCGCCGCGGCCAGGTCCAGGTAGAACTCGTGGGAGGCCCGCTCGCGGTTGGAGGCCATCAACAGCACCTGGTCGAGCTTCATTTCCGGCGTTATCGGCGGCTGGTCGAGGTGTTCGGCAATCCGGTAGTCCAGCACGTGCCCTCCCTCGAGGGCACCCTCGCCGAGCTCGCCCCGCCGGTACCTTTTCAGCAGGTCCTCGTGCTTCTTCTCCACCCGGGTCAGCTGCCGGAACATGTCCCTGGCTGTCTCGTCCCTGACCTTCCGGCTGAGGTCGCGGTAGAGGCTCTGCGCCTCGATTTCCTTCCCTATCGCCTTCTCCAGGACGCTGTCGACGGTCAAATTATCGGCCATGATGAAGTCCCCCCGTGAGCATTTTAGTAGTGCCGGTTTCCCCGTGGCATCATCGGCTACTCTACGATGACCCCCGCCGTCATGCGGGGATGGATGGCGCAGTAGTATTCGTAAACGCCCGCCTGGGCGAAGGTATAGCTGAAGGTTTCTCCCCGGGACAAGCTGCCGCTATCGAACAGGGTGGTGCGGGTCGTTACCGTGTGCGGCGCCGAGTCGTTGTTCGTCCAGGTGACCGTCGTGCCCGCGGGCACGGTAATCGTGGCGGGCGAGAAAGCGAAGCTGGCTATCTCCACTGCCACCGCCGATGGCGCCGGGGTGATGCCCGGTCCGGGTGGTGTC
>MGNX01000016.1:8298-12902 GCA_001796935.1 Chloroflexi bacterium RBG_16_60_22 | reverse complement strand
GGAACAGGGCCGTCAATAATGCAAGGTAAAGTACTCTGGTCATTTTCTCACCTCTTTGGCAACACCCGGCGGTATAGAATCACCGGATTGTCTGGATAAACTCCTTAATCTGAACGTCCCACTCCTGGGAGAGCAGCTCCACGGAGGTCTTTTTCCCCTCCCGGCCGGCCGCCAGCCCGACGCCCCCGCCGCCCCCCTGGAAGGAAGCGCTGACCTCGGTCTGCTCTTTGACCTCCAGCCCCAGGCCGCCCTTCCCGAAGTAGACCACGGCCCGCCGGATAACCTCTTCCGGTACCAGTTTGGATGTCGTTGCCAGTCTCAGCATATCGTCCCTCCTTTGGCCGCGGCGCTTTCAGGCGAAGCCGTTCTCCCGGTGCTTTTTAGCGATTTTCTCCGCCAGCTTGTCCAGCGCCAGGAAATCGGCTTCCTTGGGAAAACCCTTGCAGAGTACCGGGTCCAACACTTCCACCTTGAGGTTGGGAATCATTCCGGAGATAATCTCTACTGTCCTGCCTCCCCAGCCGTAGGAACCGATGATAGAGGCGAAGCGCAGTTTAGGCCTCAAGGCATTGGCCAGAAAAGCTGCTTCGACGACATTGGGATGGGGGCCGGCCAGGACCGTAGGTGTCCCGACAACGATGGTCGCGGCGTCTACCAGCGCTATGGCCAGCTTGCCGATGTCGGTAACGGCCAGGTCGAACTGTTGCACCGTCACGCCTTTTTTTACCAGGGCGTCTAAGAGGTAAGCTACCATCCGGCGGGTGCTGCCGTGCATCGAAGTATAGGGGATGACGACGGTATTCCGGGGCTTATCGGAGACCCAGCTGCGGTAGGCATCGACGATTAGCTCCGGCCTGTCGTACAGGGGGCCGTGGCTGGGAGCGATGATTGTAACGGCAAAGTCCTTTATTTTCTCCAAGTTCTTCTCGATGGTCTTGCGGTAGGGCATCATGATTTCGGCGTAGTACCGCTTGGCCGCTTCATAGACATAAGGCTGGTCACCGGCGTACATGTCGGTGGTGGCCACGTGTGAGCCGAAGAAATCACAGGAGAACAGTATCTTTTCTTCCCGGAGATAGGTTGACATCGTCTCCGGCCAGTGCACCCAGGGCGTAGAGATGAACTCCAGCGTCCGGCCGCCCAGCGGGAGAGTGGCTTTATCCTCGACCGTCTGGAATTTCTCCTCCGGGACCATCCAGCGGTCGATGAGCAGTCCCCGGCAGAGCTTCGAGCAGACCAGCCTGGCTTCCGGGTACTTCGCCAGTACCGGAGGAATGCTTCCGGAATGGTCCGGTTCGGCGTGATTGGAAATCAGGTAGTCGAGCTTCTTGATGCCCAGGCTGTCCAGGTTATCCAGCAGGACGCCGGTCATGGTGGGGTCAACGGTATCCACCAGGGCCGTCTTCTCTTTCCCTTTAATCAAGTACGAGTTATAGCTGGTGCCGTCGGGGAGGGGTATCAGGGCGTCGAATAAACGCCTGTCCCAGTCGATAGCCCCGACGCAGTAAATACCGGTCTTGATTTTTCTCGGTCTCATGTCCCTCCTTTCAGTAGCCTGTGGTGCCGCGGAAGATATAACCCTTTCCGGTGAACTCCTCTATATTATTATATTGAACCACTATCCGGAAATCGTTGCAAGCTTGAGCTCCCTAACCGGGGCAATTTCCGTAATCACCGTATTCATCAGCCGTGCCGGAGGCTTTACGCCCGCCGGGAAAAGGGTTAAAATGGGGAGGAAGCGCTGGCCCCACCCTGAAAATGCCGGTGGCGTGTAGATTTGCAGGCGAGAGTATTGGATAAAGAAGTCCTCGACTGGCTGCTGGAAGGCCCCGACTGGCTCAGGTATGCCGTGGAGCTACAGCTGCTGGACACGCCCCCGGACGTCAGGCCGTTGCTCAAGGACAGCGCCATCGCCGGCATCATCCGCCGGCTCAAGGACGGCGAGGTCGGCATTCCCGCCCTCAAGACCGGGAAGGTGCACTACACCGAGGCCGGTAAGGCCTACTGGGACCTCTTCTTCCTGGCCGATATCGGCCTGAACGCCGCCAGGGCGGGACTGGACGGCCTTATGGAGGAGATTTTCCGGTTCCAGGCGGCGGACGGCACCTTCACCATACCCCCCAACGTCAAAGACAACTACTTCTGCATGTCCGCCATCCTGCTTGCCTCCCTGGGCAGGATGGGCTACCGTGACGACCCCCGCCTGATGAAGTATATCCGGGCGGCGCTGGGGGCACAGCTGCCCGGCGGCGGCTGGGACTGCTACGGTGATAGCCTCGGCTACCTGGAGTCCTGCCCCATGGACAACCTGAACCTGCTCATGCTGCTCGGGCAGTACGGGCAATACAAGGATAGCCCCCAGCTGGTCAGCGCCATCGACCTGCTGCTGGAGCACTGGGTGGAGGGGGCCCACCTCTACGGTTTCGGGGTCGGGCGGCGTTTCCGCAGCCTCCAGTACCCGGCCGTGAAGTACGGCATCCTGCGGGTGCTGGATGTCCTCTCCCTCTTCCCCCGCGCCGTGGAGAGTCGCTCCTTCCGGGACATGCTGGACTTTGTCCATGGTAAAGCCATCGGTGGAAGATATGTGCCGGAAGAGGCCGCTACCGCCTACGCGGATTTCGATTTCGGCCAGACGGCTCAGCCGAGCCGGTGGCTGACGTTCCTGGTCAGCCGCATCGATAAAAGAGTGGCCGAATGCTGCTGACGCCCCCCGGAGACGGGAGAAAGGACTTTCGTTGTACCGCATCGAGGTCTCGGTAAGGGAAGGGTTCACCGACCCCCGCGCGGAGGGTCTGCTGAAGGATATCCTCGACCTCGGCATTACCGCCGTCCGGCGCGCCAGCGTCAGCAACGTCTATCTCCTGGAAGGTAATCTCGATGAAAATGACCTGCTGGCCGTCGGCCGGGAGCTCCTGGCCGACCCCATCGTGGAGGAGTTTGCCACCCAGGAAAGCCCCTGCCCCCCGGATGCCCGCCTGGTGGAGGTGGCCTACAACCCAGGCGTGATGGACCCGGTCGAAGAGAGCGTCATGAAAGGCATCCGTGACCTCGGCATCAACGGCGTGACGGCGGTCAGGACGGCGAAAAAATACCTCCTCTGGGGCGGTTTCTCCGAAGATATTTTGCAGTCCGTCTGCGATAAGCTCCTGGTCAACAGCGTCGTCCAGCACATCGTGGCCCGCCGGGAGGCCGTGGCGCTGCCCCCGGCCACCTACCGGTTCAAGAAGGAGACCATCGACCTCAAGGGCATGGGCGACGGCGCCCTGATGGCGTTGAGCAAGGGCCGGTTCTGGCTGAATATCAGGGAGATGAGGATAATCCAGGACTACTTCAAAAAGGTGGGCCGGGACCCCACCGATGTCGAGCTGGAGACCCTGGCCCAGACCTGGTCCGAGCACTGCATTCACAAGACCTTTAAGGCCAGAATCAAGCTGGGCGGCAAGGTCATCGATAACCTCATGAAGAGCACGGTGATGCGCGTCACCGAAGAGCTGAACAAGCCCTGGTGCCTTTCCGTTTTCCGCGACAACGCCGGTGTCATCGACTTCGACGGGCGGCACGCCGTCTGCTTCAAGGTGGAGACGCACAACCACCCGTCGGCGGTGGAGCCTTACGGCGGGGCGGCCACCGGCATCGGCGGCGTCATCCGCGACCCCCTCGGGACGGGGCTGGGCGCCAAGCCCATCGCCAACACGGACGTTTTCTGCTTCGGCCCGCCCGATTTGCCCCACGCCGAGCTCCCCCGGGGGGTGCTGCACCCGCGCCGCATCTTTAAGGGCGTCCGCGCCGGCGTGGCCGACTACGGTAACCGCATGGGCATCGCCACCCTTAACGGCGCCGTCCTCTTCGACCAGCGCTACGTGGGCAACCCCCTGGTCTTCTGTGGCACGGTGGGCCTGATGCCGGCGGATATGAGCCAGCGCGGGGTGCAGCGGACGGGCGACCTCGTGGTGCTGGTGGGGGGCCGCACCGGGCGCGACGGCATCCACGGCGTCACTTTCGCCTCCGGCGAGCTTAACAAGGAGTCGGAGACGATTTCCTCCAGCTCGGTGCAAATCGGCAACCCGATTGTCGAGAAGAAGGCCCTCGATGCCATCCTCAAGGCGCGCGATGCCGGCCTGTACCGCCGCATTACCGACTGCGGTGGCGGGGGGCTTTCCTCGGCGGTGGGGGAGATGGGCGAAGACACCGGCGTGCGCGTCCACCTGGAGAAGGTGCCCCTGAAGTACGCCGGACTCTCTTACACCGAGATATGGGTCTCCGAGAGCCAGGAGCGCATGCTGCTGGCCGCCCCCCCCGATAAGGTGGAACGACTGCTCGAGCTCTTCCGCAACGACGACGTCGAGGCCACCGTCATCGGGGAGTTTACCGATAACCGGCGACTCGAGCTCTACTATAACGGCCATCCGGTCGCCGACCTTGATATGGACTTCCTGCACCACGGGCTCCCCCAGCTGGAGCGGGAGGCATTGTGGGAGCCTCCGTCCCGCCCCGAGCCGGATTTTCCCCCGCCGCCCGACCTCGCCGCGGATTTGAAGAAAATACTCGGCGCCTGGAACGTCTGCTCCAAGGAGTGGGTCATCCGCCAGTACGACCACGAGGTG
>MGNX01000016.1:0-8270 GCA_001796935.1 Chloroflexi bacterium RBG_16_60_22 | reverse complement strand
TCGGTGCCTCCGGCGACGGCCCCGGCGATGCCGCCGTTATCCGCCCCCTCCCGGACTCCGATATAGGCATCATCATCGCCAACGGCATCAACCCCAAATACGGGGACATCGATACCTACTGGATGGCCGCCTCGGCCATCGACGAGGCCCTGCGGCAGGTCGTCGCCGTCGGCGGCAGCCTGGAGGAGGTCGCCCTGCTGGACAACTTCTGCTGGGGCAACCCGGAGAAGCCGGACCGCCTCGGCCAGCTGGTGCGGGCGGCCCGGGCCTGCTATGATACCGCTATCGTTTACGGGACGCCCTTCATCTCCGGCAAGGACAGCCTCTATAACGAGTACGAGACCGGCAAGGAGAGTATCTGCATCCCGCCGACCCTGCTCATCTCGGCGATGGGCGTGATGAAAGACGTCAACAGGGCCGTCACGATGGACTGCAAGCAGGCCGGCGACCTCATTTACATCGTCGGGGACACGCGGAAAGAGCTCGGTGGCTCGCATTATTACGCCATCCGCGGGCACATCGGCAGCCGCGTCCCTAAAGTCTATCCGGAAACGGGTAAAAAGCTCATGGACGCCCTGTCCTCGGCCACGGCGAAAGGACTGGTCCGCGCCTGCCACGACTGCTCCGAGGGGGGTATCGGGGTGGCGGCGGCGGAGATGGCCTTCGCCGGCGGCCTCGGCATGACCCTCAATCTCAAGGATGTCCCCCTGGCGGAGCCCATCGAACGCGACGACCTTATTCTCTTCGCAGAGTCGAACTCGCGCTTCCTGGTGGAGGTATCCCCGGAAAAGAAGAAGGACTTCCAAAAAGCCATGTCCGGCACCGCCTTCGCCGAAATCGGGCGGGTTACTGACGGCGGCGCTTTCGAGGTGTACGGTCGGGATGGTAAAAAGATTTTGCAGGCGACCATATCCGAATTGAAAGAAGCCTGGCAGAAACCGCTAAAGTGGTGAGTATAAAATGGCCAGAGTAAAAGTTTTAATACTGATGGCCCCCGGGACCAACTGCGACTTCGAGACGCGGGTGGCCTTCGAGCGGGCCGGCGCCGGGGTGGATGCCGCGCTGGTCAACGCGCTTTTCCGGGGGGAAAAGAAGCTGGCCGACTACCAGGTACTGGTCATTCCCGGTGGCTTCACCTACGGCGATGACATCGCCGCCGGAAAAATAATGGCCAATGAAATCCGGCTCAGGCTGGGAGAGGATATCCGCAAATTCGTGGCTGACGGCAAGCTCGTCCTGGGTATCTGTAACGGCTTCCAGGTGCTGGTCAAGGCGGGGTTTTTACCCGGCCTGGAAGGAGCGGGCACCCGGCCGGTCACCCTGACCAATAACGATTCCGGCCGCTTCGAATGCCGCTGGATTTACCTGAAGGTCAACGAAAAAAGCCCCTGCGTCTTCACGCGGGGGATGCGGGGCATGTATCTCCCGGTGGCCCACGGCGAGGGAAAGCTGCTGGCGGAGCCGGGCATGGCCGATAAGCTGAACATCGTCGTGCAGTACGTTGACGCCAGGGGTAATTTAGCGGCGGGCTACCCTCATAACCCCAACGGCTCAATGCAGGATATCGCCGGAATCTGCGATGCCTCCGGGCGTATCTTCGCGCTGATGCCGCACCCGGAGCGCTTTATCCGCTGGACGCAGCACCCGCGGTGGACACGGGAGACACCCCGGGAACATGGGGACGGCCTGAAGGTGTTTACCAATGCCGTGGCCTGGGCAAAAGGTATCTGATGAGTTAATGGTGGTGGTGCCGGGTGAGACTTAGCTGTCCTTCACACCCTGGTCTTTGATATAGTCGATAGCGTCCTGGATGGTCACTATTTTCTCCGCGGCTTCATCCGGTATCTCGACTTTACGGTCGTCGCTGCTGAACTCCTCTTCCAGGGACATGATGAGTTCTACCAGGTCGAGTGAATCGGCGCCTAAGTCCTCAACAAAGCTGGCCGTGGGCACCACGTCCCCCTCCTCGACACCCAGCTGCTCCACGACGATGCCTTTAATTTTCTCAAAAATAGTGGCCACTTCGTATCCCCCTTCGTCACTGTTTCTAGCGGCTGGCCAGCGTGCTTACCGACCCCAGGACTCCGTTGACAAATCTGGAGGAGTTCTCGCTGCCAAAGGCCTTCGCCAGCTCAACCGCTTCGTTTACGGCTACTTTTACCGGTACTTTATTATCGAATAAAATCTCCAAGATTGCAAGTCGGAGAATGTTACGGTCGATTATCGCTATCTGGGCCACCGGCCAGGCCGGGGCGAAACGGTGGATACTGGCGTCGATGTCGTCCCGGTGCCGGATAACGCCCTCGACCAGGCTGCGGACGAAGTCGTTGTACTCCCCGGAAAGCTCCGTCTCGCCGAGGAGGCGTGCCACCACCGTCTCCGGTTTCCGCCCTGCGGAGTCGATTTCGTAAAGGGCCTGGAGGGCCACCGTCCTGGCTTTGTGTCTCGTGCCTGCCATCGCTGATATCAAGTCCCGAGCACCTATTATAGCATAACGCGGCGGGTTCCCGAAACCGGGGCGTGTCTCGTCGCTTGACACTGTGAACGCGGAATTGCTACACTTTTCTTGTTTTCACCGGAGCAATGTCAGGCAGGTAGCCCTTGTGAAGAAAGTCGGCATCCTCTATCACCCCAGGGTTGAGGCCACCCGGACGAAAGCCGTCGAGCTGGAGCGGGCTTTGAAGTCCCGGGGGGTCGCCGCCTGGGTGTGCTCCGCCTGGGAGAAGGAAGAAGCCGGTGCTTTGCTGGACGGCACCGACCTCCTGATGACGGTGGGCGGCGACGGTACCATACTGCGCGCCGTGCAGGTGGTGATTCCCGGCCGGACCCCTATCACCGGCATCAACCTGGGTAAGGTCGGGTTTATGACGGAGGTGGATGCCGCCGAGGTGGTGGCAAGGCTCCCCGAACTGCTCGACGCCCGGGGCTGGATTGACGAGCGGTCGATGCTGCAGGCCGAGCTGGTCGCCTCCGGGCAGTCGAAACAGACGTTCTACGCCCTGAACGACGTCGTCGTGGCGCGCGGGGAAATCGCCCGGCTGATACGGGTGGAGGCCAGCATCGACGGGCGGCCCCTGACCACCTATAAGACCGACGCCGTGGTGGTGGCTACGGCCACCGGCAGCACCGGTTATGCCCTGGCGGCCCGCGGCCCCGTCATGCACCCGCAGTCCCCCGATTTCCTCCTGGTGCCGGTGGCCCCCCACCTCAGCCTGCCCTACCCGCTGGTAGTCCCCGCCGCCTCTGAGGTCAGGCTGGTCCTGCGGGCGTACCTGGCCGCCACGCTCAGCGTTGACGGGCACATCAACCTGCCCCTCGCGGACGGTGATATGGTAACGATAAAACGGAGTCCCCACTTCGCCCGCTTCCGTCGCATTGGGCCGGAGGGCTCCTTCTTCAGTACGCTGGAAGATAAATTGAAAGGAAATCAAGGTGGCACAGGTAGAAAAAGCTAAAATTGCCGATGTACCCCAGATACACAAGCTGATTAACGAGTACGCCAAGAACGGCGAGATGCTGGCGCGACCGTTGAGCGAGCTCTACGAGGACATCCGCGACTTCTTTGTTATCCGGGAAGGGGAGCGGGTGGTGGCCTGCGCGGCCTTGCACGTCAGCTGGTCGGACCTCGCCGAAATAAGGTCGGTGGCCGTGGCCGGGGACATGAAGAAAAAGGGCCTGGGTGCATTGCTCGTCGAGGCGTGCATCAAGGAGGTGGCAGAGCTGGGCATCAAGGACATCTTCTGCTTCACCTACCAGCCGGACTTCTTCAAGCGCCAGCGGTTTATAGACATCGACAAGATGGAGCTGCCGCGCAAGGTCTGGACCGACTGCTTCCGCTGCCCCAAGTTCCCCAACTGCGATGAGACGGCGCTCATCTATCACGCGGAGGAGACGGCCTGAGTTGGTCGAGGAGAAGACCCTTTCCAGCCGGGTGCTCTTCCAGGGGCGGGCGGTGAAGCTGCGCCTCGATACCGTACTCACCGGGGAAGGTCGCCGCACCACCCGGGAGGTCGTGGAGCACGCCGACTGCATCGCGGTAGTGGCCGTGGACGCCGGGGATAACGTCCTGCTGGTCAACCAGTTCCGCCAGGCGGTGGGGAAGAGCCTCCTGGAGATACCGGCCGGCGGTATCGACGATGGTGAGGACGCCGCCACGGCGGTGATACGGGAGACGCGCGAGGAGACCGGCCTGCGCCCGGGGAAAGTGGTGCGACTGGGCGGTTTCTACTCGGCGCCGGGCTACGCCACCGAGTACCTCTACCTCTACCTGGCGACCGACCTGGTGCCGGACCCCCTCTCCGCCGAGGATACGGCCGGCATCGAGGTGGTGAAAGTGCCCCTGGCGCAGATTACCGACCTTGTTGCGTCAGGGAAAATCGAGGATTCCAAGAGCATCGCCGGGCTGCTGGCCTACCTGGAGTACCGCCGGACCCGCCGGGTCTAATGGCCCCAGCGCAGGCGCCTTCCCCCCATGAGGTGCATGTGGAGGTGGGGGACAATCTGCCCGGAGTCCGCCCCGCTGTTGATGGTCAGCCGGTAGCCGCTTTCCGCGATGCCCTGCTCCCGCGCCGCCCGGTTAGCCGCCTTTACCATCTTCCCCACCAGCGGTGTTTCCGCTTCGGACATTACCGCCAGGGAGGGGATATGCTGCCGGGTGACCACCAGCAGGTGGACGGGGGTGATGGGGTTGATATCACGGAAGATAACCACGTCCTCGTCCTGGTAGAGGAGCTCGCCCATCTCTCCGGCGGCTATCCTGCAGAAAATACAGTCTTTATCTCTTTTCCTCAACCTCTCCCCCTTTATCCCCCTCTCCTATCAAATCAAGGAGAGGGGGAAGGTTTAGAGGAGGGGCTTCGCCCCTCTTAGACGCCCCGTTAGCTCTTTTGAAGTTTTTCAATCACCGCCTCGGCGACCCGCGTGGTGCCTACGGCGGAGGGGTCGTCGCGGCGCTCCTTCATGTCGTAGGTGACGCTCCGGCCCTCGGCGATGACGTCGGCGATGGCTTTCTCCAGGCGGTCGGCCGCTTTTACTTCGCCGATATGCCGCAGCATCATGACGCCGGAGAGCATCATGGCCATGGGGTTGACCCGGTCCTTGCCGGCGTACTTCGGGGCGCTGCCGTGGGTCGGCTCGAACACGGCCATCCCGTCGCCGATATTGGCGCCGGGGGCCAGCCCCAGCCCGCCGACCAGCCCGGCACAGAGGTCGGAGATGATGTCCCCGTAGAGGTTGGGCGCGACGATGACATCGTACTCCTGCGGCCGCCGCACCAGCTGCATGCAGAGGTTATCGATGAGCGCCTCCTGGAACTCGATGTCCGGGTATTTTTGCGCCACCTCACGGGCCACGGAAAGGAAAAGGCCGTCCGAGAACTTCATGATGTTGGCCTTCTGGGTGGCCGTCACCTTCTTCCGACCGTAGGCGCGGGCGTACTCGAAGGCGAACTTCACGATGCGGCGACTGCCGCTCTCGGTAATCATCTTGATGCTCAGGCCGGAGTCGGCCCGGATGACGTTTCCCTTCTTTTTGTTGATAAAATCGATGAGTTCTTTGGCCTCGGCGGTGCCCATCTCGAACTCCACCCCGGCGTAGAGGTCCTCCGTGTTCTCCCGGACGATGACGATGTCCACCCCTTCGAAGGGGGAGGGCGCGCCGGGATATGTCTTGCAGGGGCGGACGCAGGCATAGAGGTCCAGGCTCTGTCGCAGGGCGACGTTGGCGCTGCGGAAGCCCGTCCCCACCGGCGTCGTTACCGGGCCCTTGAGGGCCACTTTATTCTTGCGGACGGACGCCAGGACGGAGTCGGGCAGGGGGGTGCCCTCCTTCTCCATGACCGCGGCGCCGGCATAGGCCGGCTCCCATTTGAACCTGACCCCCGTTGCCTCCAGGACGCGGCGGGTAGCCTCGGTAATCTCCGGGCCCACGCCGTCACCGGGAATCAGCGTGATGTTATAAGCCAATTATTTTACCTCTCCAAGCATTATTAACAAACCCCATTTGTCATGGCGAGCGAAGCGAAGCAATCCTTTTCCATTCTGAGATTGCTGCGTCGCTGCGTTCCTCGCAATGACAGCCTGGTCAATACAATAACTACTGTTTCCTCTAAAGTTTGAAATCGCCGTGTTTGGTAATGTAGGGAATCAGCCCGCCCTCTTCGAGGATGCGGAGCATGACGTCCGGAATCCGCCCGAAGGTCAGGACGCTGCCGTTGGTCCGGTCCCGCACCGTCCCCTCCGCCAGGTCCACCTCCAGCACGTCGCCGTCGTCAATCTTGTCGGTGTTGCATATCAGCACGGGCAGCCCCAGGTTGATGGCGTTGCGGAAGAAGATGCGGGCCACGGACTTGGCCAGGATGGCGCTGACGCCGGCCATCTTGATGACCAGCGGGGCGTGCTCCCGGCTCGAACCCAGCCCGAAGTTGTTGCCCCCCACCACGAAGTCGCCCGGCTTTACTTTAGTCACGAAGTCAGGGTCGGCGTCCTCCAGGACGTGCCGGGCCAGCTCCGGCAGGTTGCTGCGGAGGTGGGCGTACCGCCCCGGGATAATATGGTCGGTGGAGATGCCGTCCCCGAACTTGTGGGCTTTCCCGCTGAGCATCACATCACCTCCCGGGGGTCGGTAATCTTTCCGGTCAGCGCCGAGGCGGCCGCCGTGGCGGGACTGCCGAGGTAGATAAATCCCCTGGGGTTACCCATGCGCCCTTCGAAGTTGCGGTTGGCCGTGGACAGGCACGATTCACCGTCGCCGAGCGCCCCCTGGTGCAGGCCGAGACAGGGCCCGCAGCCGGGCGGCAGGATGATGGCGCCGGCCTCGACGAAGGTCTTGATAAAGCCGGCGTCCATGGCCGCCAGCAGGACCCGCCGCGAGGCCGGGGCGATAATCAGGCGCACCCCCGCGGCCGGTCTTTTCCCTTTTAAAATGGCGGCGGCTATCTCCAAATCTTCGAGGCGGCCGTTGGTGCAGGTGCCGATGACCACCTGTTGTAGCGTGGTACCCTTCAGGTTCCGCGCCGGGGTGGTGTTATCGACGGTGTGGGGCCGGGACACGGTAGGCTCGAGGTCGGCGGCCCTGATACGCACGGTCTTCTCATAGGTGGCGTCGGCGTCGGCGGCCAGGGGGCGGTAGTCTTTCTCCCTCCCCTCCGCCGCCAGGTACTCGCGGGTCGTATCGTCGGCGGGGAATAGACCCACCTTGGCGCCAGCCTCGACGGCCATGTTGGCGATGGTAAAACGTCCGGACATGCTCATCTTTTTAATGGCGCCGCCGGTGAACTCCAGCGCCTTGTAAGTGGCGCCGTCCGCCCCGATTTTGCCGATGAGGTGCAGGATGAGGTCCTTGGCGCCGACGCCTTTCTGAAAGTCGCCGGTGACCTCTATTTTAAAAGTCTCCGGGACGCGGAACCACGTCTTGCCCAGCCCGAAGGCCACGGCAACATCGGAGGAGCCCATGCCGGTGGCGAAGACCCCCAGCCCGCCGGCGGTCACCGTGTGGGAGTCCGCCCCCACGATGACGTCACCCGGCCGGGCGTAGGCCTCGGCGACCACCTGGTGGCAGATGCCGTCGCCAGCCTCGGAGAGAATGCCCCGCTCCGCCGCGAGAAGTCGCGCAGCAGGATATGGTCGTTGGACAGGGCGCTGCTGGGGCTCGGCGCCGCGTGGTCGATGAATATTACCGTCCGCTCCGGGTGGGCCAGCTTCTCCATGCCGCCGGACCGGAACTGCCGGACGGTCAGCGGCCCGGTGGTGTCCTGCACAAAGCTGAGGTCGACTTTAGCGATGACGATGTCCCCGGCCACGGCATCCGTGCCGGACTTCTCGCTCAGTATTTTTTCGGCTAAGGTCTTGCCCATGCTATAATACGCTCATATTGTTCTGGGGATAGTTTAAGAAGTGTCCCTATAAAAATTCGCTTCCCATCTAAAAATCCCATCAAGGTATCTTTTGGTATGTATTCTTTTTCTTTCTCAAATGGTATTATTTTCGCACCATGAGTAAAACACTTCCACACCCTTTTCCCTTCACCAATAGTTTCTTTTTTCCATCCACGTTCTGTCACTTTAGCTGTGCCATATAAGCGCACTTTATCTTCTGAGTTCCGGGAATACCCATCGCATATCAAGATATTGTCAACTTCAGTCAAATTAATAAAATTCAAGATAATTGATGCTGCTCGGTCAGGCTTTGTTTTTGAATAGCCATATTCTTTTATTTCTTTAAGAGCGTCACAAATATCTTTTTTGTCATGCTTTTTATCGGGTGATATTTCTA
>MGNX01000015.1:10319-10383 GCA_001796935.1 Chloroflexi bacterium RBG_16_60_22 | reverse complement strand
ATCTCCCCCGGCCCCGGCACCCCGCAGCAGGCCGGCATCTCCAACGACGTTATCAAACGCTTCG
>MGNX01000015.1:8681-10106 GCA_001796935.1 Chloroflexi bacterium RBG_16_60_22 | reverse complement strand
ATGCGGGACGGCCTCCCCGACTGCCTTGAGGTGACGGCCTGGACGGACAACGGCATCATCATGGGCCTGCGCCACAAAGAGTACCCTGTAGAGGGCGTCCAGTTCCACCCGGAGTCCATCATGACCACGGTGGGGAAAGATTTATTGAGGAATTTTTTAAGGATGGGAGGTTAAAATCCCCCTTATTCCCCCTTTTTCAAAGGGGGACAAAAGAGCCGATTGGAATAATAATGTCATCGTCTCCCTTTGGTAAAGGGAGAGCGAGAGGGATTTTTCAAAGGGCTAAGCTGCCGATGCCGCGAGGGCGGCCGGGTGGGAATAGATAACAACCGAGGGGGGCGAGGGGAGAAAAAATGAAAAGGATAGAAATAGAAAATGATTAAAGAAGCCATCGCCGCTTTAGTAGAAGGCCAGTCCCTCACCTTTGAGCAGGCGTCCGGGGCCATGGTGGAGATAATGGGCGGGGAGGCTACCCCGGCGCAGATTGCCGCCTTTCTCACCGCCCTGCGCATCAAGGGAGAGACCGCCGACGAAATTGCCGGCCTGGCCAGCGTCATGCGCGCCAAGGCCACGCCGGTCAAGGTCTCCGGCCCGCTCATCGACATCGTGGGGACGGGCGGGGACGCCTCCGGCAGCTTCAATATCTCCACCGCCGCCGCCCTGGTAGTGGCCGGGGCGGGGCTGAAAGTGGCCAAGCACGGCAACCGGGCCGCCTCGAGCAAGTGCGGCAGCGCCGACGTCCTCGAGGCGCTGGGGGTAAAGATTGAGCTCGGCCCGGAGGCGGTCGCCGGGTGTATCGAGAAGGTCGGCATCGGGTTCATGTTCGCCCCGATGTTCCACCCCGCCATGAAGCACGCCGCCCCCGTCCGGCGGGAAATCGGCATCCGCACCGTGTTCAATATCCTCGGCCCGCTGACCAACCCCGCCCGTGCCGACCACCTGCTGCTGGGCGTTCCCTCGGAGGAGCTGGGCCACAAGATTGCCGCCGTGCTGCGCCGCCTCGGCACGAAGCACTCGCTGGTGGTGCACGGTAAAGACGGCCTGGATGAAATCTCCATCAGCGCCGCCTCGCTCATCTGGGAGGTCAGGGAGGACAGGCTATCGCCCGTCCGGGAGGTAACGCCGGAGAGCTTTGGATTTAAAAAGGCGGATAAATCAGAAATCAGGGGCGGTAC
Source organism: Chloroflexi bacterium RBG_16_60_22 (assembly GCA_001796935.1). Taxonomy (GTDB): domain Bacteria; phylum Chloroflexota; class Dehalococcoidia; order Dehalococcoidales; family RBG-16-60-22; genus RBG-16-60-22. The sequence goes on along the minus strand of MGNX01000015.1, from coordinate 8,931 downwards.
CCCCGAAGAAAACGCCGCCATGATGCGCCGCGTCCTCGGCGGGGAAAAGAGCGCGCTGCGCAACGCCGTCGTCATCAATGCCGCCGCGGCGCTGGTGGCCGGAAATGTGACCGCCGACCTCAAAGAAGGGGCGCGCCTGGCCGGAGAGGCCATCGACAGCGGACGCGCCGCAGATAAACTGAAGAAGCTGGCAGAATTGAGCCAGCGCCCGGGGTAAAGATGCCGGAGATACTCGACAGGATAGTCGACG
>MGNX01000015.1:290-8605 GCA_001796935.1 Chloroflexi bacterium RBG_16_60_22 | reverse complement strand
GCTCGACTTCGCCGCCGCGCTCCGGGGGGATAAGGTCAGGCTCATCGCCGAGGTCAAAAAAGCGTCCCCCACCAGGGGACTACTGTGCCCGGACTTCGACCCCGTGGCGCTGGCCAAGACCTACGCCCGGCACGGCGCCGCGGCCGTCTCGGTGCTGACCGAGGTCAACTACTTCCAGGGCAGCCTGGAGCACCTGGCGGCGGTCAAGGAGGCGGTCGATATTCCCGTCCTGCGCAAGGACTTCATCTTCGACGAGTACCAGGTCTATGAGTCGGCGGCTTACGGCGCCGACGCCCTGCTCCTGATAGCGGCCGTCCTCGACCCCCCGGAGACGGCGAGGCTACTGGCGTTGAGTCGCAGCCTCGGGCTGCGCTGCCTGGTCGAGGTCCATAACGAAGACGAGCTGATGATGGCCCTCCTGGCCGGCGCCGGTATCATCGGCATCAACAACCGCAACCTGCGTACCTTCAGGGTTGATACCAATACTACCCGCCGTCTGCGCCTGCTCGTCCCGCGGGAAAACATCGTGGTTAGCGAGAGCGGCATCAGGAACGCCGCCGACATGAAGAAGATGAAGGAATGCAAGGTCAACGCGGTGCTGGTCGGGGAGGCGCTCGTCACCGCACCGGATATCCCCGCCAAAATAAAGGAACTGATGTCATGACGCGCATCAAGATTTGCGGCATTAAGGATGAGGAGCACGCCGCCGCCGCTGCCGGGGCCGGGGCGGACTATCTCGGGCTGGTCTTCGCGCCGAGCCCGCGGCAGGTCACGCCGGCGCGCGCCGCCAGGATTGTGTCCGCTTTGAGAGAGAACGGGGCGTCATTGGCGGTGGCGGGGGTCTTCGTCAACGCTCCAGTGGCAAGGGTCAAGAAGATTGCCGCGGCCTGTCGTCTCGACTGGGTCCAGCTCAGCGGCGACGAACCCTGGGAGTACTGCCGCGAGCTCGGCCTGCCGGTCATCAAGGTCATCCGGCTGAGCCGGAACCGGAAGCCGGACAAGGTCTGTGCCGACCTCGCTTACGGGAGCCGGGTACTGGGGCAGCGGCAGCATATGTTCCTCGTCGATGCCGATGTCGCCGATAAGTACGGCGGCACCGGTCTGCCCTTCGACTGGGACCTGGCCCGTCCCATCGCCCGGAGATTTCCGGTCATCGTTGCCGGCGGACTCACGCCGGAAAACGTGGCGGCGGCGATTGAAATCATATCCCCCTGGGGAGTGGACGTTTCTTCCGGGGTGGAGACCGGAGGCGTGAAGGACTTGAGGAAAATCAGGAAATTTATCAAGAACGTGAGGCAGACCGATGGCTAGGCCCGATGCCCGCGGCTACTTCGGGGCGTATGGCGGCCGGTTCGTGCCGGAGACGCTGATGCCCGCCCTGGCCGAGCTGGAAACGGTCTATGCCGCCGCCATGGCCGATACCGACTTCACCGGAGAGTTCGCCCGACTCTGCCGGGACTATATCGGGCGGCCCACGCCCCTCTACCCCGCCCGGCAGCTCTCGGCGAAAATCGGCGGGGCGGCCATCCTGCTCAAGCGGGAAGACCTGGCCCATACCGGCGCTCACAAGATTAACAATGCCCTGGGGCAGGGGCTGCTCGCCCGGCGCATGGGCAAGACCCGTATTATCGCCGAGACCGGCGCCGGCCAGCACGGCGTGGCGGTGGCTACCGTCTGCGCCATGCTCGGTCTCGAGTGCATTATCTACATGGGGTCGGAGGATATCCGCCGCCAGGCCCCCAACGTCAACCGGATAAAGCTGATGGGCGCCGAGGTCCGTCCGGTCGAATCCGGGAGCCGCACCCTCAAGGACGCCATCAACGAGGCCATCCGAGACTGGGTAAGCAACGTGGGCGATACCCACTACCTGCTCGGCTCGGTGGTCGGTCCCCACCCCTATCCCGTGATTGTCCGCGATTTCCAGGCGATAATCGGGCGCGAGGCCCGGGAACAGGTGCTGGAGAAGTACGGCCGTCTTCCCGACTACCTGGTGGCCTGCGTCGGCGGGGGGAGCAACAGCATCGGCCTCTTCCACCCCTTTTACGACGATAAAGACGTGAAGTTTATCGGCGTCGAGGCGGCCGGCAAAGGCCTGGATACCCCGGAGCACTCGGCTACCCTGGTCGCCGGCCGGGCCGGCGTGCTGCACGGCACCAAGTCTTACCTCCTGGAAGATGAGAGCGGCCAGATACGGGAGACCCACAGCATCGCCCCGGGGCTGGACTACCCCGGCGTCGGGCCGGAGCACAGCTTTTACAAGGACAGCGGCCGGGCCACCTATACGGCCGTCACCGACGCCCAGGCCCTGGAGGGCTTCAAGCTCCTCTGCGATACCGAGGGCATCATCCCGGCGCTGGAGCCTTCCCACGCCATCTACCACGCCGCACAACTGGCTAAAAGGCTGTCTGAAGAAAAATTGATTATCGTCAACCTGTCCGGCCGGGGCGATAAAGACCTCGAGATTGTCACCCGGGCACTGGGGATGCAGCCATGAGCGGGATTGCGTCGTCATTCAGACCGGGCCGCAAGGCATTAATCGGCTACGTCACGGTGGGCTACCCGGACATTAAAACCACGCCGGAGATAGCCGCGGTGCTGGCCGCCAGGGGCTGCGATATCATCGAGCTGGGCATCCCCTTCTCCGACCCCCTGGCGGACGGGGCCACCATCCAGAAGGCCAGTTTCACCGCGCTGCAAAACGGCACCACCCCGGATGTCTGCCTGGAGGCGGCCGCCGGGATACGGAAAAAGCTGGACGTGCCGCTGGCCTTCATGACCTACTATAACCCGGTGCTCAACTACGGCCCGGAGGCCTTCTGCCGGAGTTGCAGAGAAGCCGGCATTAATGGTTTAATAGTCCCTGATTTACCGCCGGAAGAGGGGGCCGAACTGGAGACGATTACCGCCGGAAACGACATCGACCTTATCTACCTGCTGGCGCCGACCAGCACCGCCGACCGCATCGCGGCGGTAGCGGCGAGGTCGCGGGGCTTTATCTACCTGGTCTCGCTCACCGGCGTCACCGGGGCCAGGGACACGCTGCCCGCGGACCTGGAGAGCTTCGTCAGGAGGGTCAGGGAAAAAGCCGGGCAGCCCCTGTGCGTGGGCTTCGGGGTGGCCACGCCGGAGCAGGCCGGACGCGTGGCCGCCATCGCCGACGGCGTTATCGTGGGGAGCCGGCTCCTCCAGCTGATTGATGAAGACGCCACTCTCGCCAGGCTCGGCACTTTCGTCGCCAGCCTGCGCCGGGCGCTCGATGCACCGCCGATTCGTCAGGAGGCAAATTGAGATGACAACCATGTCATGGCCGCGGCACCCTGACTTGATATATTAATGTCAACATTACTAATAAAAAGGAGGTAAAGATGGCACAGAAAAAGTTCACCCTGCAAGAAAAGGACATGCCAAGGCAATGGTACAACATCCAGGCGGACCTGCCGGAGCCTTTGCCCCCGTACCTGCACCCGGCTACCAAGCAACCCCTGGGGCCCGCCGACCTGGCTCCCCTGTTCCCCATGGAGCTTATCAAGCAGGAAGTAAGCCAGGAGCGCTACATCGACATCCCGGAGGAGGTACAGGAGGTCTATTACCTCTGGCGGCCGACCACTCTCTACCGGGCCTACGCCCTGGAGAAGGCCCTGGACACCCCCGCCAAGATTTTCTACAAGTACGAGGGCTCCAGCCCGCCCGGAAGCCACAAGCCCAACACCGCCGTCGCCCAGGCCTACTACAACAAGAAAGAAGGTGTCAAGCGCATCGCCACGGAGACCGGCGCCGGCCAGTGGGGCAGCTCCCTGGCCTTTGCCTGCAAGCTCTTCGATATCGAATGCAAGGTCTACATGGTGAGGGTCAGCTATAACCAGAAGCCCTACCGCCGCATCATGATGGAGACCTGGGGCGCCAAGTGCGTGCCCAGCCCCAGCCCGGATACCAAGGCCGGCCGAGATATGCTGGCCAAGGACCCCGACTGCCCCGGTAGCCTGGGGCTGGCCATCAGCGAGGCCGTTGAGGACGCCTTCGGGCGAGAAGACACCAAGTACTCGCTGGGCAGCGTGCTTAACCACGTCCTGATGCACCAGACCATTATCGGCCAGGAAGCCATGAAGCAGATGGAAATGGCCGGCTACTACCCGGATATCATCGTCGGGTGCGTCGGCGGGGGCTCCAACTTCGCCGGCATGTTCCTGCCCTTCGTCAAGGATAAAATCAAGGGCAAGAAGAAAGACCTGCGCATCGTGTGCGTGGAGCCGGAAAGCTGCCCCACCCTGACCAAGGGCCTCTACGCCTATGATTACGGCGACGTGGCCGGTATGGCTCCCATCGCCAAGATGTTCACCCTGGGTCATACCTTCATGCCGCCGCCGGTACATGCCGGCGGCCTGCGCTATCACGGGATGGCGCCTATCGTCTGCCACCTGCACAAGCTGGGATTCGTCGAGGCCAGGGCCGTGCCCCAGGTGGCCACCTTTGAGGCCGGTGTCACCTTTGCCCGCACCGAGGGCATCATCAGCGCCCCGGAGACCAACCACGCCATCAGGGCGACGATTGACGAAGCCCTCAAGTGTAAGCAGGAAGGTAAGTCCAGGGTCATCCTGCTGGCCCACAGCGGCCACGGGCACTTCGACATGGCCGCCTACGAGTCCTACCTCAGCGGCAAACTCCAGGACTACGCCTACCCCGAGGCCCTGGTCAAGGAGGCATTGAAGTCCCTGCCCCAGATTCCCGCTTAAACTTCAGGACTGCCTCACGGTAAATCAACCGACCCCCTCTTCTCAAAACGGAGAGGGGGTCGGATTTTTAACAAATACTTAACATTTGTCTTCTATGCTATTATATTAGAAGAGATGAAAATAATGACTTTCAAATCCGCCCTGGTAGCTTTCCTCATCGTCGTGACCCTGGCCTTGAGCCTGGGGGGATGTATTACCATCACCTCCCCGGAGGCATCCGCCCCGCCGGCGCCCGCCGTTACCCCTGCCGTTACTCCCCCGCCCGCCCCGATTAATCCCGCCTGGACACCCCCGCCGACCACCAACCAGACGGAAGCCCTGCCCAGCATCGCTGACGCCGTGGCGCTGGTCAAGCCTTCCGTGGTGGCGATTAATACCCAGGTGGTCTCCTACGACTTTTTCAACCGGCCCTTCACGCAGGAGGGAGCCGGCTCGGGGTGGATTATCGATTCGGATGGTCTTATCGTTACCAATAACCACGTCGTCGAAGGCGCCCGGACCATCACCGTCACCACGGATGACGGCTCGTCCTATACCGCTAACATCGATGCCGCGGCCACCGACCCCCTTAATGACCTGGCCATACTCAAGATAGACGCCCACGACCTGCCGGCGCTGAAGCGCGGCGATACCTCCCGGCTGAGGGTCGGCGACTGGGTAATCGCCATCGGCAATGCGCTGGGACAGGGCATCCGGGCTACCGAAGGGATTGTCAGCCGCAAGGACGTCTCCCTGCCGGTTTCCCAGGGGCAGACGCTCTATGACCTCATCGAGACCAGCGCCGCCATCAACCCGGGCAACAGCGGCGGTCCGCTGGTCAACCTGGCCGGCGAGGTTATCGGCATCACCAGTGCCAAGGTTGCCGATATCGGCGTGGAGGGTATGGGCTACGCCATCAGCATCAACACGGCCACGCCCATTATCCAGGAGCTGGTCAACAAGGGCTACGTGGTGCGCCCCTGGCTGGGGGTACAGCTCTACACCGTCGACCAGACTGCCGTCAGGCAGCTGGGGCTGAAGGTGAACAAGGGCGTCCTCCTGGTGCAGGTGGTAGCCAATTCCCCGGCGCAGCAGGCCGGTCTGAAAGAAGGCGATGTTATTGTCAGCTTCGGCGGCAAAGATGTGACCAACGTCCAGGAGCTGACCCGTATCCTTCACACCTCGGAGGTCGGCCAGCCGCTGGAAATAAAGTACTGGCGCGGCGATACCACGTCAACCGCCCAGGTAATCCCCGCCGCCAGCCCGCGTCCTTAAGCCAGGGCTGCTTTCTTCACGCCCAGCTTCAGGGTGAGACCGCTGACCTTAACCGTCTCCTGAATATCGGCGTCGGCGGGAATCCCCTCGTCAATATCCGCGGAAAGCGTTTCCTGCCGGATATAGTCGGCGAAGGCGGAAATACCCTGTACGAAGTAGGCATCCCCCTCGTAGTAGGTCACGATGTGGTCGGTAATCTCGTAGCCGGCGGCCCGGCGCATGCTCTGGACGCGGTGGACGATTTCCCGGGCGATTCCCTCGGCTTCCAGTTCCAGGGTGATGGCGGTGGAAATAGCGACGTTATTGGTCGCTTCGCTGGCAAAGGCGTAGCCCTGCCCCTCCAGTCCGGCCACCCTGGTAACGGAGTCCGCCCTGATTTCCTTGACGTTGAGCTCTTCCAGCACCAGGGGCGCCACCCTCTCCAGCGCCCGTTTCTCGAAGTCGGAGCTAACGCCGACGCATAATGTCTCCAGGGGCTGCCGCACCTTGACGCCGGCCTGGCTCCGGGCCGCCCGCCCCAGGCTGCATACCTTCATGGCCAGGCGGTTATCGTCGGACAGCTGCCGGTCAACCAGCTTGAGGTCAGCCACCGGGAAGTCAGCCATGTGCACGCTCTCCGGGGCGTCTTTGTCCGCCGTCCGCACCAGGTTCTGGTACAGCTCCTCGGCGATGAATGGCGTAAACGGGGCCATGAGCCTGGCCAGGGTCACCAGGCACTGGTAGAGCGTGTTGTAGGCGGAGAGCTTATCGGCATCGCTTTCACTCTTCCAGAAGCGTCGCCGGCTGCGCCGGACGTACCAGTTGGAAAGCCCGTCGACGAAGCCTTCAATCTTCCGGCCGGCATCGGTCGGGTTGTAGTCGTCCAGCGCCGCGTCAACATCCGCCACGAGCTGGTTGAGCTCGGAGGTAATCCAGCGGTCGAGCTCCGATTCCGGCGCCGTGTTCAAACTCTTGCCCGGGACGTAGTTATCGATATTGGCGTAGAGGACGAAGAAGGAATAGACATTCCAAAGCGTCGAAAGGAAGCGGCGCGATATCTCGTCCACCTGCTTCGAAAGGAAGCGGCGCGATATCTCGTCCACCTGCTTCTCGTCGAAGCGGCGCACGTTCCCCGGCGGCGAGGAGGTGAAGAAATACCAGCGCAGGGCATCGGCGCCGTATTTGTCCAGCACCGCCGAAGGCACCACCACGTTCCCCCGGGCCTTGCTCATCTTTTCACCCCGGGCATCGAGGATGTGGCCGAGGCAGATGACGTTTTTATAGGAAGGACGCCCGAAGAGCAGGGTGGCGATGGCGTGCAGGCTGTAGAACCAGCCGCGGGTCTGGTCCACCGCCTCGCAGATGTAGTCGGCCGGGAAGCGCCCGTCCTCGAGCAGGGTCCCGTTCTCGAAGGGGTAATGGTCCTGGGCCACCGGCATCGCCCCGGAATCGAACCAGCAATCGATGACCTCCGGCAGGCGGCGCATCGTCCGGCCGCACTTCTCGCAGGTAAAGGTCAGCGCGTCCACGTAAGGCCGGTGCAGGTCAACCGGCTCCGGGAATCCGGAGAACCCCGGCTTGTTTTTCAGCTCCTCCCGCCCGCCGATGCAGTCGAGGTGGCCGCAGTCCGGGTTATCACAGCGCCAGACCGGCAGCGGCGTGCCCCAGTAGCGCTCCCGGGAGAAGGCCCAGTCCACGTTGTTCTGAAGCCAGTCCCCGAAGCGCCCGTACTTGATATGGTCCGGGTACCAGTTAATCTCGTCGTTGCCGGAGATGAGGCGTTCCTTGACGGCGGTGGTGCGGATGTACCAGGTCTCCTTGGCATAGTAGAGCAGCGGCGCATCGCACCGCCAGCAGAAGGGGTAGGTATGCTTTATCGTCCCGGCGCGGAAGAGCAGCCCCCGCTGCTCCAGGTCCGCCAGCACCAGGGGGTCGGCGTCCTTGACGAACTTGCCGGAAAACGGGTATTCCCCGATGATATTACCCTGTAAATCGACCTGGTGGACGAAGTCCAGCCCCCACTGTTTACCGGCCTCGTGGTCCACTTCACCGTAAGCCGGGGCGATGTGGACGATACCCGTGCCGTCCTCCATGGAGACGAACTCGCCGCCGATAACGCGGTAGGTCAGCTTATCATCGGTTTCCTGCGGGTGAAGCTCTCCGCCTTCCTGGAAGCGCCGGCGCTCCACCCCGAAACGGTGGGGATTGAAAAGCGGCTCGTATCTCAGGCCGACCAGCTCCTGGCCGTGCATCTTTAAAGCGACCTCGTAGTCTTCGAGGCCGATGTAGGCCAACAGCTTGGAGGCCAGGACGAGGTACTCGTCATAGGTCTCTACCACCACGTACTCGGCT
>MGNX01000015.1:0-273 GCA_001796935.1 Chloroflexi bacterium RBG_16_60_22 | reverse complement strand
CCACGTACTCGGCTCCGGGGGCCACCGCCAGGGCGGTATTGCCCGGCAGCGTCCAGGGCGTCGTCGTCCAGGCCAGCAGGTAGGCCGGCTTGGCGGAGTTCTTGAACAGGTCACCCAGTGAGGCCGATGCCCCGTTGCCTCCCAGCGAAGCTAAATCTATCTTAAACTTTATGTAAACCGAAGGGTCCGCCGTATCCTCCTTGTATCCCAGGGCGACCTCGTGGGAGCTGAGGGAGGTGCCGCAGCGGGGACAGTGCGGGGTAACCTTATAGC
>MGNX01000014.1:2449-16881 GCA_001796935.1 Chloroflexi bacterium RBG_16_60_22 | reverse complement strand
TCTTGCGGGCTAAGCCGCCGATGGTACGAGGGTGGCCAGGGTGGGAATAGATAATTACCGGGGGGTGGCGGTGTAAAAACGTTTGCTTGCCAGCAGATTCTAACTACCTTATAGTGAAAGACCGGTCCTAAGAATCGGGGGATATCAGGCCCTGGCGGATGGCGTACTTGATAAGCTCGGCGCGGTTGTGCAGGCCCAGCTTCTCCATAATGTTGGCCCGGTGCGTCATCACCGTCTTGACGCTTAAAAAAAGCGTCTCGGCAATCTGCCGGCTGGTATAGCCCTCGGCGATGAGTTTAAGGACCGTCTTCTCGCGGTCGCTGAGGCGGTCGTAAAGACTCTCGTCGCCGGCTGCCTCCGGGTGCTCCAGGTAGCCCCTGATGACCTTATCGGCGATGGCGGGGTCGATGAACGACTTCCCCTGCGCCACCGACCTTATCGCCGAAACGAGGTCGCTGCCCACCGTCTTCTTGAGGACATAGCCCGCCGCCCCGGCCCGGAGGAACCGGTAGATGTACTCGCTGTCGTCGTACTGGGTCAGCACCAGCACCTTGCTCTTCGGGTTGCTCTTGGTAATCTCCAGGGTGGCCTCCAGCCCGCCCAGGCCCGGCATGGCGATGTCCATCAGCACCACGTCCGGCTCCAGCTTGCCGACCTCGGCGATGGTCTCCCGGCCGTCGGCGGCTTCGCCCACCACCTCGATATCCTCGTGGGCGGCCAGTATCATGCGTATGCCTTCCCTGACGATGGCGTGGTCGTCGGCGATGAGTACCCTGATTTTAGACATCGGCTTTCCTCACTGGCCCAGCGGCACCGCGACCGTGATATGTGTCCCGCTGTCCGGCTTCGACTCTATCTGGAACGTTCCGCCGAGCAGCAGGATGCGCTCCCTCATGCCCAGCAGTCCCAGACCCTGGGTTTCACCCGCCGGCGGGTTTAAAGAGCTCACGTCCAGACCCCGGCCGTCGTCCTCTATCTCCAGGGCCACCGCGGCGTCCCGGAACTCCACGTTGACCAGCGCATTATGGGCCTGGGCGTGCTTGGCGATGTTAGTAATGGCCTCCTGGGCCACCCGGAACAGGGCTATCTCCACCTGCGGCGGCAGCTCCCTTTCATCGCCGGTCACCTCCACGCGCGCCTTGATGCCCAGCTCCCCGAGGCGGTTCTGCACGTACCAGCGTATCGCCGAGAGCAGCCCCAGGTCGTCCAGCACCGAGGGGCGCAGGTCGAAGATGACCTTGTGGACGCTGTCCAGGGTGTCGACGGCCAGCTTCCGGACATCGTTGAGCATCTTCTTGATTCTGCCCACCTCGCTATCGGGTATGGCGGCGGCCGCCTCCAGCCGCATCGCCAGGCCCAGTATGGACTGCGTCGTTTCGTCGTGGAGCTCGCGCGCCACCCGTTTACGCTCTTCCTCCTGCACCATGAGTATCTTCTGCAGCAGCTGGCCGCGGGCCGCTTCCTTGCGCTCTATCTCCCGGTAGGAGTCCTGGAGCTGGCGCGTCCTCTCCTCAATCTTGGCTTCCAGCTGCCGGTTCCACTCCTGGATTTCCTCCAGCGACTTTTTCAGCTCCAGCCTCATGATATCAAAACTCCGCCCCAGCTCGCCAATCTCGTCGCTGCCCAGCCACGGCACCGGCTGGAGGAGATTGCCCTGGGTGATATTCTGGGCCACCGCCTTGAGCTGGCCGATTGGCTTCACCAGGCTGCGCGCCATGCCCCAGCTCAACATAAAGACGAATACCAGGGATACCAGGCCGGCGATGACGAACCTCGACTCCAGGGCGCGTATCGGCGCCAGGGCCTCCGCCTTCGACTGGCTGACCGCCACCGACCACGGGGCGTTGGGGAGGCGTGCCAGCTCGCTGACTACCTCCCGACTGTCCGTGGCGGCGGTAAAGGTGCGCTGGGGGTCGCTGGAGGCCACCACCACGCCGTTGCCGTCGATGATGTCGATGTAGCTGGTCGCCCCGAGCCGGACGGGCAGGATAAGCTCCCGGAGGCTGGCCTTAACGGGGTCAATTTCCCCGCCCACCAGCCCGGCCACCTGCCCTTCCCGGTTACGCAGGGTGGAGATGATGTATACCAAGCTCCGTTCGCCCGCCGGCTGGCGGAAAGCGTCGGAGATGATGGGCTTCTTGCTGAAGATGGCCTGCGCCACCGGCGGGTAGGCGCTGATGTCCGCCCCCACGAAGTCCGGGCGGCTCGGCTCCACCCACAGCACCGTCCCCTTCAAATCGGTGATGAACACGGTATCGAATATCGACCCCAGGTAGGTGCTGTGGACGGCCCGCCTCTCCGGCTCCGGGTCGCCGTCCTCGATGTCGATGCCCGGCGCGAACTGGATGTTGTTCAGCCGCTCCAGGTTCTGCCGCAGGATATAGTCGAGGTGGTTGCCGGTGGCCTGGGCCAGCGCCTGGCTTTCGTGGGCGAGCCGCGCCTGGCTCTGCTGGACGGCCAGCCACCCGGAGACCGCCAGCGCCGTCAGCACCGGGAACATGCTCACCGCCGCCAGCAGCAGCATCCTCCGGCCGATGTTCGACTTAAAGATAGAGTCCACGTACCAGCCCTCCCCCTATCCGGGCCGCCGTCTAGGGATATTTTATCACATGTCAGGACGGTTGACCCATGTGTCAAGTCCGGCCGCCTCATGTTTTTTCAAAAGGTGACACTCGGCTGGACACATCTGCTATACTTAATGTAAAAGCCTAAACATCACAGCCGGGGCTCAAGAAAGAAGCAGACGTGGAGAGAGTTCTAACCGTCATTCTGGCCGGCGGTACCGGGGAAAGACTGCAGCCGCTGACCCGGGTCCGTTCCAAGCCGGCCGTACCCTTCGCCGGCAAGTACCGGCTCATCGATTTTCCCCTGAGCAACTGCATCAACTCCGGCCTGCGGCAAATCTTCGTCCTTGTCCAGTACCGCTCCTGGTCCCTCCAGCGCCATATCCAGGAAGGCTGGGGGATATCAAGCTCCCGGCTCGGCGAATATATTTACTGCGTCCCCGCCCAGCAGAAAATCGGCGAGGAGTGGTACCAGGGCACCGCCGACGCCATCCGCCAGAACCTCGACCTCCTGCACGGGAAGAGCTTCGAGGAGGTGCTCATCCTGCCCGGCGACCACGTTTACAAGATGAACTACCAGCAGATGGTCGAGTTCCACCGGGAAAATAACGCCGGGCTGACCATCGCGGCGATACGCGTGCCCAGGGCGGCGGCGGCCCGCCAGCTCGGGGTCTTCGAGGTGGACGCGGACTGCCGGGCCATCGGCTTCGCCGAGAAGCCGGAGGAGCCCAAGACCGTGCCGGGGGACGAAGCCAGCGCCATGGCCTCGATGGGCATTTATATCTTCAAAGTCGATGTCCTTATGGACATCCTGAACGAAAAGGGTGACGACTTCGGCAAGGATATTATTCCGGGGCTGACCGGCCGGCGGACGGATATCCTGCTCTATGATTTTACCCGACAGAACCGCATTGAGGACTCCCTGATTCAGGTGGAGAACGGCCGGAGGAAGAAGATAATGGTGGAGAGAACGCGTGACTCTTCCTACTGGCGGGACGTCGGCTCCCTTGATTCTTATTACGAGGCCAACATGGACCTTATCGGCATCGACCCCTCGTTCAACCTCTACACGGAGAAGTGGGTGTTCCGGACCTTCGAGAGGTCGCTGCCGCCCAGCAAGTGCATTATCGGGGGGAAGACGCTGGAGTCCATGGTATCGGACGGCTGTATCATCAGCGGCGGCACCGTCAACTTCTCCATACTATCCCCCGGTGTTATCGTCGAGAAAGATGCCCTGGTGGAGAACTCGGTGGTCCTCGACGACGTCACCATCGAGCCCGGGGCCAGGATAAGACATGCTATCGTCGATAAAGAGGTCATCATCCGGGCCGGCACGGCGGTCGGGTATGACCCCGAGGCCGACCGGGTGCGGGGCTGCACTATCTCCCGGAAAGGCGTGGTGGTGGTGCCCCGGGGTATGGAATTAAGCCCGCGGTGAAATCCGCATCAATTTCGAGGAGTTCTCCGTCATGAAAATCCAAAAAAGTGTTCTGGTATTATTAATTTTGGTCGGCCTGGTTCTGCCCCTGGCTGTTCCGTCAGCGGCGCTGGCCCAGACCGGGGAGGAGCCCACCGGGTTTCAGAACGTCTGGCTCAAGATATATCCGGAGTATGACGACCCGCGCCTGCTGGTGATGATGCAGGGGAAGATAGAGGGGGTAACGGCCCCGGCGAAGGTGAGGTTCCTGGTGCCCGCGGCCGCCGAGATGTACTCGGCCGGCTCCATGGATGCCCAGGGGGTTTACAGCGGCGGCCCGCCGGACCGAAAGGCCTCGGACATCCCCGGCTGGGACGAAATCAGCTACACGGTCAAGACGGATACCTTCCGGATGGAGTACTACGACCCCATTATCCTGGGGAACCCGGAGAAGTCGATTTCCTACGAGTTCCGCTGGCTCTATCCGATTTCCGGTCTCGATGTTTACTTCCAGGAGCCGCGCCGGGCCGCCGACTTTACCGTTTCACCGCCGGGCCGGGCCATCAGCTTTGAGGGGTTCAACGCCATTCACTACTCCTACAGTGGCCTGGACGATGAACCGCCCCTCCGTTTCGATATCACCTACACCAGGTCGGACCGGCGGCCATCTCTGGAAATCACGGATGGCGGCGGCACGATGAGCAGCACGGCCGCCATCGTCGCCGGCGTCATCCTGGTTATCGTCGTCGTGGGCTTTTTCTGGTTCCGGAGGAAACCCGCCCCCCGCGCCCGCGCCGACCGGCGGCGGGCGACCAGGTCCACCGCGGCGCCGCGCCCCGCTTCACGCCCTGCCCCCGGCCCCGGCCAGGTTAAGGCCAGGTTCTGTACCGGGTGCGGCCAGCCCGTGGAGAGTAAGGCCAGGTTCTGTACCGGGTGCGGCCAGCCCGTGGAGAGCAACGCCAGGTTCTGCGCCCACTGCGGGGCCAAACTGACCTGACGCCCCCTTAGCCGGAAGGCGGCCGGGTGTTGGGCGGCGGGGGGTTCTTCATACCCAGCCGGTACAGCTCCCCGGTGTCCTTGCGCTTCCAGTTGACCGATATCCGCTGCTGGGTGGGGTGGAACATGGTGATGGCCCCCGGCCTGGGGCACTCCTCCACGCAGCCCCCGCAGTACCAGCACTCCTCCGGGTAGAGCACCAGCGGCGGCTGCTTCTTGTCCGGGTTGGGCACGAAGACGTCGGTGGGGCACACCTCCACGCAGCGGTTGCAGTAGATGCAGACATCAGGGTCAAAGGACACCACCCGGTTAGGGGTGGGCGGGTTGGGCACCATATAGACTTTATCGCTCATTTTACTTCTCTCCCTCGATACTTCCAGGTGTTCGTCACATCGGCACACGCTCAGGTCCCGGCGTGGCGCTGGTAGTTCTCCTCCAGGGTGGGGGAATAGGGCGGCTTGAGATGGAAGTCCAGCGGCAGCTCTCTGGCCTTGACCCGGCCGTCCACCTGTTTGACGGGCAGCAGCTTCTGCCATTCCGGCGGGTCCATCTCCGGGTAGTCGAGCCGGTGGAAGTCCAGAATAGCGCTGCTGGCCCGGCGCTGCAGGGATGACTTCATCACCAGCTCCCCGACCGAAATCAACGACTGGCATTCCAGCAGGCGTCCCAGCTCGTGGGGGTTGGAGGCGTAGGCTGATGCCAGTTCCGTCTCCCTTAGCTCCTTGAGCAGCCTCAGCCCCAGGTTCAGGGTGGTCTCGTTCTTGTAGCGGCCGCAGTAGTCCCTCATTATCCGGCCGATGGCGACGTTTATCTCCTTCCAGCCGATGCCTTTCTTGTCCTGCTTCAGGGCGGCGTAGGCGCGGGACTTTTCGGCCGCTACCTGTTTTTTATCGACTACCGGTTCCGGGGCGGTCCTGGCGTAGTCGGCAGCGTGACGGCCGGCGTAACGGCCGGTGGTGTGCGACTCCCCGTGGCAGCCCCCGCCGAAGATGGTACCCCCGGCGGCGGCGTAAAGTCCTTCCAGGTTGGTGCGCAGGTCCCAGTCCACCAGGAACCCGCCGCCGGCCAGGGAGCGCACGGTAGGCGGCGCATTGATGCCGGCGCTCCAGAAATTCGAATGCAGGTAGCCCTCCGGGTCCATGACCGGCGCCTGGAGCATGTCTTTATCCGGGTCGAACCCGGCCCGGGTGTAGGTATCGTATATCGGGATGCGGGTCTTGCCCTCGTTGCCCACCATCATCCCGAAGATATTGCGGCGCTCCACCTCCGGCAGCCGGGTGAGGTCGGCGTAGAGCGGCAGCTTGAACTCGCCTTCGCGGATGCGCTCGGGCAGGTCCGGGGCCAGAGCGTTGTTGCGGAACGGCTCGAGGTAGTAGCTGATGCCAATCCCCTCG
Organism: Chloroflexi bacterium RBG_16_60_22; assembly: GCA_001796935.1. GTDB lineage: Bacteria > Chloroflexota > Dehalococcoidia > Dehalococcoidales > RBG-16-60-22 > RBG-16-60-22. The sequence continues at coordinate 10,510 of MGNX01000014.1, read as the reverse complement.
CCCAGTATAAAAGGCTGCCCCTTGGTGGGCTGGAAACGCTCGGAGGTCTTCTGCAGCGGCCGCCCGAAGGCGTCCACCCAGGGTACTTCCTTGCCGTCGGCATCGACTATCGGCGTGCCGTGGTAGGTGTTGTGGGCGCCGCCCATGCTGTAGGGGGCGTAGGCGTGGCCGGTCAGGCGTCCCGGACTGGTCTTTTCCATGCAGACGAACTCGGCGCCCGCGTTCCAGCCGATGGCCTGCCCGACCCCCGCGCTGTTGACGTCGCTCATCGAGCCCGAGGCGGTCACCTCCGGCTCGAAGTCGTAGAGCCGCCCCGCCCCGCCCGTGGCGATGACGGTGGCCCTGGCCCGGAAGACGTAGAACTCGCCGGTGCGCGTGTTCACCGCGGTGGCCCCTACCACCCGGCCGCCCTGCCGGCCGCCCTCGGTGAGCAGGCTGGTTGGCATCATGCGGTTGTAAATGGCCACCCCCCGCTTCCTGGCCTCTTCGTACACGGCGGGCTTGATGTTGTATCCCCAGACGCGGACGACATGCCGGTTCTTATAGTCGTAGGCGAAGGTGAGCTTGGTCGCTTCGTCGCGGAAGTCCGACCCCTTGAACTCGTCGTTGACGTCCCGGATGCGCACCCCCATCGCCTCGCACTCCTGCAGCGTATCCCAGCCCTCCCTGGTGATGATGTAGCGGACGTGCGCCCCGGTATAGCCCTGCATGCTTTCGTAGCAGGCATTGGTGTACATCTCCGGGGTCACTTTAGAGCAGGGATTGGTGCAGGCGCCGTGCCAGTGGTCGACGCCGGCCCCCCCGGCGCCGCTCCGTTTGGCGTGGCCCCTCTCCAGGATGGCCACCCTGACTCCCTTTCCGGCCGCGCTGATGGCGGCGCGGCAGCCGGCCACCCCCCCGCCGATGACCAGGACGTCCGTGACGACCTCGTTTACCTTGTCGTAGTTGATGGGGTAAGGCCACTCCGGCAGGGTGCCGTTTCTCTGGACATACTCGTGCCAGGTACTCATAATACGTCTCCTCCTTCAATCCGGTAATTACAGTATCGGACGGTAACAGGACATGATGAGGCGTTTTTCTTTAAATGCTAGAGCAGGCCCCGGAGCCTGGGGTCGAGGGCGTCCCTCAGGCCGTCGCCGACCATGTTGAAGGCAAAGACCACCAGCATGATGGCCAGGCCGGGGGCGAAGGAAAGCACCGGGTTACGGGCCAGGTACTTGTAGCCGTCATTGACCATGGCCCCCCAGGCCGCGCCCGGCGGCTCGATGCCGATGCCGAGGAAGCTGAGGCCGGCTTCGGCCAGTATCAGGTTCCCCAGCTGCATCGTCATCAGCACGATGAGCGGCGGGAAGGCGTTAGGTAAAATATGTCGCAGCATGGTGCGCAGGTTGCTGGCGCCTATGGCGTGCTGTGCCAGTACGTAGTCATTTTCCCTGAGGCTGAGAGTCAGCCCGCAGGTCACCCTTCCGTACCCGGGTATCGTCGCGATGCTCAGGGCGATGATAACGTTCTGGATACCCCCGCCGAGAACGGCGGCCACGACCAGCGCCAGCAGAATCATCGGGAAAGAAATAAGCGCGTCCATGCCCCTCATGATGATGATATTGGCGATACCGCCGAAGTATCCCGCGCTCAGCCCGAGGGAAACGCCGCAGATTGAGGCAACGGCTACGGAAATAAAGCCTACCATGAGGGCGGTCCTCGAACCGTAGATGAGCCGGCTGAGGGTGTCCCTCCCCAGGGTGTCCGTGCCCAGGAGGTGGGTCATGGAAGGCTGCTCTAGGGCGCGGCCCGTCCCCGTTTTATAGGGGTCGTACGGGGCCAGCCAGCCGGCGAAGACGGCGGTAAATACCAGCGCCAGCAGGATGACCAGCCCGAAAATGACCACCCCGCGCGAGAGGAAGACCCTCCGGAACCGCCGCCACTCGCTGACGCGGGGCGGGGCCTCTTCAAATTCCGGGGTAATGTTCCGCGCTATAACCATTTTCCGCACTTTCTAGCCATAACGTATCCTGGGGTCGAACCACCCGTAAGAGATATCAACAATCAGGTTTACCGTCAGGACGATGACGGCGATGACGAAGGTTATTGCCTGCACCACCACGTAGTCCTGGGCAAAAATGCTGCTGACCAGCAGACGGCCGACCCCGGGGATGGCGAAGACCGTCTCCACGAGCACGGAGCCGCCGAAGATGATACCCACGCCGATGCCCATCAGGGTGATGACCGGGATGAGGCTGTTTTTCATGGCGTGCTTGATGATTATCCGGCGCTCGCTCAGCCCCTTGGACCAGGCGGTGCGGACGTAGTCCTGCCGGATAACCTCGAGCATGGCTGAGCGCATCTGGCGGGCGTTGGCCGCCAGCCCGAAGACCGCCAGGCAGACGACGGGCATAATCACCTGCCGGGTGCTCAACCAGAAGTTTTCCAGCGGCGAGGTGTACCCGGCAATGGGAAGCCAGTGCAGCTTCAGCCCGAAGAGGTATATCAGCAATATCCCCAGCCAGAACACCGGGATGGTGATGCCGATATATGTTAAAGGTGTGATTATCCTGTCTAACCATTTGCCCCGCCTCACCGCCGCGGCCAGCCCGGCCAGTATGCCGAAAGTGGCGCCGAAAAACAGGGCCAGCAGGCCCAGGTGAAGGGTAACGGGAAAGCGCTGCGCCATCAGCGCTCCCACGTCATGGTGGTAGAAGATGGAGGTACCGAAGTCCCCCCGCAAGACACCGCCAATCCAGGTGAAGTACTGCACCATCAGCGGCCTGTCCAGGCCGAACTGGTGCCGGAGCTGGTCCAGCATCTCCGGCGGCATGGCTTCCAGCTCCGCGCTCTGGGCCAGATAAATCAGGAGAGGGTCGCCGGGGAGTAACCGCATGATGAAAAAAATCAGCAGGGTCACCATGATGAGGACGACCAGCGCCTGTATCAGCCGCCGGATGATGTATGTCGTCATAATAAACCTCTGGCAAGCGTCAGGGATTCTGTACTGTCAGGCGTTGAACCGCGTACGCCAGAACGTTGCAGCATTTAATTGGAGCAATCTAATTTCTGGCTGACTGTAAAGATACAGCTTTTTTACCGGGTGATTCACCCCCGGCCGTCTTCCCCCGGCGCAAGGGGTGAACCACCCGTTTTTACTAACTGGTATTTGCCTGGTAACTGTCTAGCGCTTTTCCATCCAGTCGTTTTCGGCATCCCAGACGACCGTGTGGATTAACACATACTCGCTATGTACCCACGGTTGCATGACCATCGCCTGGGCTGACCGGAATATGGGGATGATCATGGCGTCCTCGCCGCCCTGCCTGACGATGGCCTGGATTTTCTTAATCTCCTCAGCCTTGTTATACTCGCGCAGGGCCGCTTCGTTAGCCGCCAGGAATTCGGGCGACTTGCCGATGGTCCCGGTGCGGTAGGTCATGGGGCTGGGGCCGAAATGTACGTACAGGTCGGTCGAGTCAGGGTTGATTCCGGACGCGGCGAATATCAGCCCCTTCCAGCCGGTTCCGAAGGCGGCCGCAGCGTACCGGCCGGGGTCGGTCAGGTCAAGCTTGACGGTGATGTCCACACTCGCCAGATAAGCCTGTATCGCGGCCGCGGCGTCCTGGGAGGTTACCGCATTGGCGAGGAGTTCGGTCTGGAAGCCGTTCGGGTGGCCGGCTTCGGCCAGCAGCTGTTTTGCCTTGGCCGGATTGTACGGTCGGGGGTCGTAACCCTCGACGTAGCCGGGCCAGCCTTTGGGAGCCATCTGAGTAAACGGTTCGAATTTGCCGTACCCGAGCATGTCCGCCAGGGCCGGCCGGTCGATGGCGTACTCAATCGCCTCGCGGACCTTCTTGTTAGCGAACGGTGAGTTGGGGTCGCTGGAGTTGGGAAGGATGGCCCAGAAGAAGCCGGGCCCCCAGTTCACCTTCATTCCCTTGTCCTGCAGGTCGAGCACGTTCTGCACGGCCGATACGTCTATCCAGGCGTCAACCTCACCCGCTTCCAGCATCGCCGAAGCCGTCATGATGTCCGGGATGAAGCGGACTTCCATACCGTCAAGATAGGGCTTGCCCGCCTGCCAGTAATCGTTGTTTTTTTCGTACTTGATGACCGTATCGATCTGGAATTCTTTCAACTTGAAGGGGCCGGTCCCCACCGCGTGGGTTCGGGCCCACTGGATGCTCTTTTCTTCGTCACCGCCGCCAGCCTGCTTATAGGCGGTCGGCGAGTACATTTGCTGCCACCCGTAGTTAAAGGCGAGCTGGTTGTGGTAATCGGTGACGTGCACCCTGACGGTGTTCTCGTCAATAACCTCGATAGATTTCACGTACTTTCCGTCAGTCAGCCGGTTTTTCGCCAGTCTCATCTCCAGGTTCCATTTGACGGCTTCAGCGTTGAAGGGTGTCCCGTCATGGAACCGGACGCCCTTCCTCAGGTGATAGGTTATGGTCTTATTCTGAGGGTCCTCGTCCCAGGATTCAGCCAGCACGGCCCGGCGGTCTCCGTTAGGATACCAGGTGAGTAGCCTTTCCGCCACGGGCAGCATGTAGATACTATCGGTAGGGGCCATCTCCGGTGGATAGCTCAAAACCTTGGGGAAAGTGCCTCTGGCAGCTTTCAGTATGCCGCCGTATTGCGGTGTACCGGGAGCCGGTGCCGGCGCGGGTGCTGGTGCTGGTTTCGGCGCGGGTGCTGGTGCCGGTTTCGGCGCCGGTGCTGGTGCCGGTGCTGGTGCCGGCGCGGGTGCTGGTGCTGGCGCGGGCTGGGCACAGCTGCTAATAACCAGCAGAGCGCCCACGATGGTAGCCAGAGCGATAAGCAATAATTTTTTCATTTTAGTACCTCCTCCTTTGCCTGGTGTATGTCCAGCCTGTTCTACTGCCGGGGTGCCGCCCTATCAATGAGGGGTTGCTCCCGGTTAAGGCGTGATTCTCCTCGGACCCTGAATATATTATGATGCAGGATTTAATCTGGTGCGCAATTTTATATCATATCTGGCGGAGAAGTCAAGCGCCTCCCGGAATTACTTACAGGTATCTCGCAGTACGATAAAAAGGGGGGGATTGAGGGAGTGATGCCGTCAATAGCAACAACCTCTGTTCCTTGTCAGGCACAGGCATTGTTGCTATACTGGAAATGTCGTTTTTTCGTCCGGCAGAGCCATGAACTACGAGACAATCATCGGGCTGGAGGTCCACGCCCAGCTATTGACCAGGAGCAAGATGTACTGCGGCTGCAGCGCCGATTACGCCAGCGCGCCGCCCAACACCCACGTCTGCCCGGTCTGCCTGGGTATGCCCGGCGTGCTGCCCGTCATCAACCGGCAGGCGGTGGAATACACCATGATGACGGCCCTGGCCCTGAACTGCGCCGTCTCCGGGCGCACCAAGTTCGACCGCAAGAACTATCCCTACCCGGACCTCATGAAGGGCTACCAGATTTCCCAGTACGATGCCCCCATCGGGTTGAAGGGTTCGCTCACCATCGAGGTCGACGGCCGGAAAAAGGAAGTCGGCATCACCCGCGTCCACCTCGAAGAGGACGTGGCCAAGCTGCTCCACCGCTCCTCCCCGGACGGCCACGACTACAGCCTGGTGGACGTCAACCGCTCCGGCGTGCCCCTGATGGAAATCGTCGGCGAGCCGGACCTGCGCTCTCCGGAGGAAGCGCGGCAGTACCTTATAAAGCTGCGCAGCATCCTCCGCTACCTGGGTGTCTCCACCGGCAACATGGAGGAAGGCAGCTTCCGCTGCGATGCCAATATCAGCCTCCTCCCCGAGGGCGGCCAGGAGTTCACCGCCAAGGCGGAGGTCAAGAACATGAACAGCTTCAAGGCCGTTTACCTGGCCATGGAGTACGAGGCGCAGCGCCAGAGGAGGGCGATGGCCGAGGGCAAGAAGCTCGTGCAGGAGACGCGGGGCTGGGTGGAGGACAGGGGCAAGACCGTGTCCCAGCGCTCCAAGGAGTACGCGCACGACTACCGCTACTTCCCGGAGCCGGACCTGCCGCCGCTGGTCATCGGGCGCGACTGGGTGGAAGCGGTGAGAAAGAAGCTGCCGGAGCTGCCGGAGGCCCGGCGCGACCGTTTCATGGCCGATTATGGCCTGCCCCTCTATGACGCCGACCTCCTGACCCGGGACAGGGACATGGCCGAATACTTCGAGGAGGGTGTAAAGGCCAGTAAAGAAGTGTCGGCCAAGGAGGTCAGCAACTGGCTCCTCGGCGAGGCCAGCCGCATCATCAACGCCGCCGGCATCGATGTCGTCGCTTTCCGGAAGAAGGTCGGCCCGCCGCGGCTGGTCGGGCTCATCCAGGACTCCCACGGCACGGTGAATATCGCCACGGCCAAGACCGTCCTCGAGGAGATGTTCCGGACGGGAAAAGACGCCGCGGCTATTATCGGCCAGCGCGGCCTCGGCCAGATTAGCGATACCGGCGAGCTTGAGAAAATAGTGGCCGGGGTGATAAACTCTAATGCGCAGCCCGTGGCCGATTACCGGGCCGGCAAGGAGACGGCCCTCAAGTTCCTGGTCGGGCAGGTGATGAAGGCCACTCGCGGCCGCGCCAACCCGCAGCTCGTCAATGAAGTGCTGAAGCAGAAACTTATTAAAGACTAAAATCCGGCTGGTGGAGAATAATAGATGGAAACTTACCTGTACGTAGCCCAGATAGTCGTCGCCGTGGCCCTGATACTGGTGTCCCTGCTTCAGGTGCGCGGGGGAGGCCTGGGGGGCATCTTCGGGCAGGCCGATACGGTCTACCGGACCAAACGCGGCGTGGAAAAGACCCTCTTTCAGCTTACCGTCGCCCTGGTGGTTATCTTCGTCATCCTCTCCATCGTGTCCCTCAGAGTCGGCGGCTAGCCGGCGGGGGATAAGGACATGGGTGCGGTGATAACCCTGACCACCGATTTCGGGCTGGCTGATGCCTATGTCGCTGCCGTGAAGGGGGTGATACTGGGCATCAACCCCGGTGTTACCCTGGTCGATATCTCCCATGCCATCCGGCCGCAGGATATCGGCCAGGCGGCCTTCGTCCTCGGCACCGCTTACGAGTCCTTTCCCCACGGCACCGTCCACGTGGCCGTGGTGGACCCCGGGGTAGGGACGGGACGCCGCGCCGTTATCCTGAAGACACCGGGGGGCAGCTTCGTGGCGCCGGACAACGGCGTCCTGAGCTACGTTATCCAGCGTTATTCTACCGGCGCGCCCGAGGGGAATGCCCTGGCCGCGAGGCTGGGGGAAGGGGCGGAGGCGGTGGCCATCACCACCGCGCGCTTCTGGAGGACGCCGGTGAGCGCCACCTTCCACGGACGCGATATCTTCGCCCCGGTGGCGGCCCACCTTTCCCTGGGGGTGCCCCCGGCCGATTTCGGAAAGAAGATAGACACCCTGGCGGTGCTGCCGCTGCCCCGACCCCGCCGGGAGGCGGACGGGAGCCTGGTGGGGCAGGTCATCCACGTCGATAGCTTCGGGAACATCATTACCAATATCAGGAGCGCCGACCTTCCTCGTGCCACGGCGTCGCTGACGGTCGAGGTGGGCAACAAGGTTATCCGCGGCCTCAGCCGCACCTACCGGGACGGCGGGGGGCTGCTGGCCCTGGTGGGCAGCAGCGACCGCCTGGAGATATCGCTGCCGGAGGGCGATGCCGCCGCTTTTCTCCGCGTTGGGGCGGGCGATGGTGTAATTATCAGAAAATAGAGTGTATTTTAAGACTGCGCCTATTGACAAATACCTTGGCGTTTGCTACGCTGCTAGGCAGGATAATCAAGGAGGTGGGTTATGCAGGCTTATTGCATGAAGGACAGGAAAAAGGTAGAGATTAAGAACCCTAAATCCGTCACGCTGAAGAACGGCCGGCCGGCGATTCAGGGCGTCTGCCCCATCTGCGGCACCAAGGTCTTCCGCATCGGCAAGGGCTAGTCCCACCGCTACCCTATCCTCAAGCGTGCATCCGGGACGAACACGGGTTTCGCCATTCCGGGCTTGTTAGTCTTTCCGTCGATGGGCGGAGGGTGAGGCGTGGTCTGGCGGCGGGTGGGTGATGTCGTGACCGCCGCCGGGTTTATCT
>MGNX01000014.1:356-2418 GCA_001796935.1 Chloroflexi bacterium RBG_16_60_22 | reverse complement strand
CCTTCGGCGGTGTCCTCCAGGCTGATGCCCAGCTCCCCGAGGCGGTGACGTATCTCGTCGGCCAGCGGGAACTGCCTGGCCTCGCGCAGGGCGTTCCTTAATCCTCTAAGTAAATTTAAATACCCTTCTGCATTTTCTGCACCTGGGTAGGCAGCTATCTTTTCGAATACGTATTCCAGTTTCTCCCTTTTCAATTTAGCAATCATTGATTTAGTCATTTCAGCCAACGGCCCGGCCTCCAGCGGCGGCTCCTCCGGCGCTTTGAAGGTCAGCCCCAGTAGCCCGCCCAGCTCCCGCAGGGTGCGGCGGGCGGCGCCGGCATCGGCGCCGGCTTCCTCGGCGCGGTTAATCTCGCGGGCCAGGTCGAAGAGGGCCGCCATCGCCTGCGCGGTGTTGAAATCGTCGTCCATGGCCTCGGTGAACCTCCGGCAGAAGTCGTCCGCGCTGCCGCCCTTTTGCCTCCCCTCCTTTTCTCCTCCCGCCGCCTGGCGGAGTCGCTCCGCCCCCCGCGCCGCCGCCTCCATTACCTCTTCGGAGTAGGTCAGCGGGCTGCGGTAGTGGGAGCTGAGCACGAAGACATGCAGGGCGTCGGCGCCGTACTTTTGCAGGGCGTCCTTAATCGTGACCAGGTTGCCCAGCGACTTGCTCATCTTTTCGGCATCCAGCTGCAGCAGTCCGTTGTGCAGCCAGTACCTGGCGAAGGGCCGGACGCCGGTGAAGCTTTCCGACTGCGCCGTCTCGTTCTCGTGGTGGGGGAAGATGAGGTCCTGGCCGCCGCCGTGGATATCGATGCTCTCCCCGAGGTACTTCAGGGACATGGCGCTGCACTCGATATGCCACCCCGGGCGGCCCGGCCCCCAGGGGCTCTCCCAGGACGGCTCGCCGGGCTTGGCAGCCTTCCACAGCACGAAGTCCATGGGGTCTTCCTTGGCCTCCCCCGGCTCGATGCGGGCCCCCGCCTTCATCGAGTCGAGGCTGCGGTGGGACAGCTTGCCGTAGTCGGCCACGTTCCTGACCCGGAAATAGACGGTGCCCCCGGACTCGTAGGCGTAGCCCCGGGACATCAATCCCTGAATCACCTCGAGCATCTTGGGAATCTCCCCGGTGGCCCGCGGATAGACATCGGCCGGCTCGACGTTCAGTCCCGCCATGTCCTCGAAGTAGCTTGCGGCATATTTCTCCGCCAGCTCCTTAACGGGAATGCCGCGCTGGTTGGCCCGGGCGATTATCTTGTCGTCGATATCGGTAACGTTCTGGACGTACCTGACCTTATAGCCGCGGAACCGCAGGTAGCGCCGGATAACGTCGAAAATGATATAGCTCATGGCGTGCCCCAGGTGGGCGTCGTCATAGGGGGTGACGCCGCAGACGTACATCTTGACCTCGTCGCCCTGCGGTTGGAACTCCTCTTTCTTCCCGGAGAGCGTGTTATATACCTTCATCTTGACCGCCTTCCAGTAAAGCTGTGGCCAGGGCCGCGATTCCCTCCCCCCGCCCGATAAAGCCCAGCCCGTTGGAGGTGCTGGCCTTGACGCTGACACGGCCCGCCTCGATGCCCAGCACCCGGCCCAGGCTGGCGCGCATGGCGTCGATATGTTCCCGGAGTCGGGGCTTCTCCGCCACGACGGTGGCATCGATGTTGACCACCCGCCAGCCCCCTGCCGCCAGCTTTTTCTTCACCCCCGCCAGCAGCTCCAGGCTGGAAATATCCTTGTACCGGGGGTCGCCGGAGGGGAAGTGCTGCCCGATGTCCCCCAGCGCCGCCGCCCCCAGCAGGGCATCGATGACGGCATGGGTCAGGGCATCGGCGTCGCTCCAGCCGTCCAGGCCTTCGTCGAACGGTATCGGGACGCCCCCCAGCACCAGCTTCCGCCCCGGCGCCAGGGGATGGACGTCGTAGCCGATTCCGGTACGCGTCTTACTTTTCATATTTCCTCAGCAGCAGCTCGGCCCGGGCGAGGTCGTCCCGGGTGGTTATCTTGATATTGTCCGCGGAGCCGGGGTAAAGCCGGACCTCGTAGCCGGCCCGCTCCGCCAGCGTGGCATCGTCGGTGACGTCGAT
>MGNX01000014.1:0-174 GCA_001796935.1 Chloroflexi bacterium RBG_16_60_22 | reverse complement strand
CGCTCGATTAAGTCCACGGTGACCAGCGGCCGGGCGCCGTCATGGATGATGACCCAGTCGCACTTTTTGAGCCTTTTCAGCCCCGCCGCCACCGAGTCCTGCCGCCTTTTCCCCCCGAGGCAGACCTCGGTGACCTTGGAGAACTCCCCCTGGCCCATGAGGTGGCGGCATTTG
>MGNX01000013.1:42641-47078 GCA_001796935.1 Chloroflexi bacterium RBG_16_60_22 | reverse complement strand
TGACATTCCAGGGTGGCAGGACGCGCCGCAGGCTATTGACAATGTCGCGGCGGGCGACCGCGTAGCCGAGGCGTAGCCCGGGCAGGCCGTAGTCCTTGGTCATGGAGCGCAGGACGACCGTATTGCTGCGGTCCGTGAGGTCGAAGGGGTCCCACCTCTCCGCCACGAAGGCCACATAGGCCTCGTCCAGGACGAGCAGGCCGTCCCCGGTGGCCTCCAGGACAGCCTCTATCTCCCTACGGGCGAGGTATTTCCCGGTGGGGTTATTGGGGTTACAGACGAATACCGCCCGAGGCCGGTGCTCCTTGATGAGCTTGACGACCTCCCCGATGTCCGGCGCGAAGTCGTCCGCCTCCCGGGCGCGGTGCCGGATAACCCGCGCGCCGCTCAAGCGGGCGGCTATTTGGTACTCGTCGTAGGTTGGCTCCAGTACCAGGGCGGGGTCGCCCCGCCGGAAATAGGTCAGGGCGATGGCCCGTATCAGCTCGGTGGTGCCGCTGCCGGCCAGGATGTTCTCCGGCGGCATACCCAGCCTTATCGAAAGCTTCCGGCGCAGCTCGTCCGCCGAGGAGTCGGGGTAGCGCTCGATGGGCAGCGAGGCCAGCATCTCCCTGATACCGGGGGGTGGCATGAAAGGGTTGGTGGAGACGCTGAAATCGAGCACCCGGTCCGGGTCGATGCCCAGCGACTTCAATTCCGCCCGGTTAATGCCGCCGTGCACCCCGCTCTTAAGACTGTCTATCCCGCGTCTAGGGCGTAACGGCAAAGCGAATCCCTCCCGCGATAAAGCATACCAGTATCCAGGCCGCCGCCGCCAGCAGCATCAGCTTCACGGCGTCCGCGATGGTCTCCGGCACCAGCGGGGCGTTGCCCTCCCCCAGCCGGTAGTGCCCCACCTTTTCCAGTCGCACGTCCAGGGCGCCGGCCATGGCGGCCATCGGCCAGCCGGCATTGGGGCTCTCTGTTTTTGAGTGTTCTTTCACCGCCGTCCGCCAGGCGCGCCGGCCATTCCTGTTCAGCGCGGCCGCCAGGACGAGCGCCAGCGCCGCCAGCCGCGCCGGGATAAAGTTTAGGGCGTCGTCCAGACGGGCGGCGAACTTGCCCAGGTACTCGTACCGGCCGTGGTAGCCAATCATGGCATCGAGGGTATTGACCACGCGGTAGGCGATAGCCCCGGGCAGGCCGAGGAGCATGAAGTAGAAAAGGGGGGCTACCAGGCTGTCCCCGGTGCCCTCCGCCACCGACTCCACCGCCGCCGAGACCATGAGCGGCCGGGGGAGGTCCGTGTCCCGGCTCACCAGCGAGGAGGACAGCTCGCGGCGGGCTTCGTCGGACTTTTCTTCCTCCAATCCCCTTTTGACTTTCAGGGCGGCGCGGCGCAGCCCCCGCATGGAGAAGGTGCTTTTCAGGAGAAGCGCCGCCAGGACCGTGCCGGCCACCAGGCTGAAACGCCCGACATAGAGGAAAATGAAATAGAGGGGAACCGTGAAAAGGGCTACGGTGAACAGGGTTATCACCATGCCCCAGATGAACTGGCCGGCGGGGTTCAGCTTCAGCCCTATCTTTGACAACAGGCTGATTACCTTGCCCATCCAGGCCACGGGGTGAAAGGCGTTGGGGGGGTCGCCGAGGGCCAGGTCGATGGCGACGGCCAGGGCCAGTATTATCAGTATTTCCATTTTCAGGCCTTTTCCTTCGACGTTTTATGGCGCGCGGCGCTGAGGATGACGGTGGGGAGGCCGTTGACGGGGTGGGTGTAAACGCAGTTCTCCGCCCCGTAGACCTCCTTGATAATGCGGTCGGTGATGACCTCGGCCGGCGTCCCCTCGGCGTGGATACGCCTTTCGTTGATGAGTAAAAGGCGGTCGCAGTACTGCGCCGCCAGGTTGAGGTCGTGGACGGCGGCCAGGACGGACAGTTTCTTCTCCGTACAGAGTCTCCGGATAAGGTCGAGTATCTCCACCTGCCGCCCGATGTCCAGGTTGGCGGTGGGCTCGTCCAGTAAAATAGCTTTTGTCTCCTGCACCAGGACGCGGGCAATCATCAGGCACTGTATCTCCCCGCCGGAAAGCTCGTTGACGCGGCGGTTGGCCAGCGGTGTGGTGCCGGTCTTTTCCATGGCCTCCCGGGCGATAGCCCAGTCGCGCGGGCCTTCCGACTGGAACAGGCCGAGGTGCGGGTTGCGGCCCATGAGCACAATCTCGAAGGCGGTAAAGGTGCTGGGGAGGAGGGGCATCTGGGGGACGACCCCCACCTGGCAGGCCAGCTCGCGGCGGGGGGTGCTTTTGATGTCCCGCCCGCCGATGAGTATCCGGCCGGACACGGGGCTGATGACGTGGCTCAGCGCCTTGATAACGGTCGACTTGCCCGACCCGTTGGGGCCGATGAGCCCCACCAGCTCCCCCGGCGAGGCCCGGAGGCTGATGTCCTCCAGCACCGGGTGGCGGTTGTAGCCCAGCGTTACCCCCTGCATTTCCAGCTTTATCATGCCTGCCTCAGAAAATAACCTTCTTACGGCGCCGTAGCAGGTAGAGAAAGAAGGGAGCGCCGCAGATGGCGGTAATCACCCCGATGGGTATCTCCGTGGGGGCCAGCACGGTGCGCGCCACGAGGTCGGTGAGAATCATGAAGATGGCCCCGGTCAGCACCGCCAGGGGCAGCAGGAAACGGTGGTCGGCGCCCCATATCAGGCGGACGGCGTGGGGGATGATGATGCCGACGAAGCCGATGGTCCCCACGAAGGAGACGCTGGCCGCCGTTATCAGGGTGGCCGCCGCCAGCAGCACCAGCTTGAGCCTCTCCACGTTGACCCCGAGCTGCTGCGCCTGCTCCTCGTCCAGCTGCATGACGTTGAGCAGCCGGGCGAAGACGATGATGACCCCCGTCCCCACGGCCACGTAGGGCAGGACAATCCCGATTTCCGACCACTGGCTCAGGGAGAAGCTGCCCATCAGCCAGAAGATGATGCCGTGCATCACCTCGCCGCTGGAGATGATGAGGTAGGAGACGATGGAGCCCAGCAGCGCCCCCAGGGCCACCCCGGCCAGGATGAGTGTCGTCACGGGGAGCGTCTTGCCCACCCGCGCCAGGGCGTAAACGGCGGCGGTGGCCAGCAGCGCCCCGACGAAGGCCAGCAGGGGAATAATGCCGAAACCGAGCACCGGGTTGGGCGAGCTGACGGGCAGCAGGAAACCGACGATAGCCCCCAGCGAGGCCCCCTGGGCCACCCCGATGAGGTAGGGGTCGGCGAGGGGGTTACGGAAGAGTCCCTGGTAGGTGGCCCCGGCGGTGGCCAGGGCGGCGCCGACCAGTCCCGCCAGGATGACCCGGGGCAGGCGTATGTCCAGGACGACGGTGGCGATGGCACCCGGCCAGGTCGGGGCGATGTCCACGAAGGGCAGCCCGTCCAGGAGGATGCGGAAGGTGGTCGGCGGCGGTATCTTCACGCTGCCGACGCTCGTGGCCAATGCCACCACCGCTATCAGGGCGGCGGACAGCCCCAGGATGCTGTACAGGCGCGTGCGCCGGCCGGAGACGTAAGTGCTGACCGGCCGGGCGGATACCGGATTGGATGGCATTGATTTATCCCTTAAACGCCTATTTGAATATCTCCGGGTGGATGAGCCGGGCCATCTGCTCCAGCCCGTCGACGATTCTCGGGCCGGGGCGGCTGGTGAGGTTGCCGTCGAGGGCGTAGACCCGGCCGTTCAGCCGGGCATCCGTGTCGCCCAGCCTGGACTCTTCCCGGACGTACACGTAGTTCTTCTCTTCCAGACTGCCGTGGCTGGTGGCGGCGATGATGACCCCGGGATTGCCGGTAACGACGGCTTCCAGGCTGATATCGGCGTAGTCCTTAAGACCCTCCGCCATGTTCACGCCGCCGGCCCTGGCTATCAGTTCGTCCTGGAGCGTCCCCGCGGCGGCGGTCATCAGAGGGTCATGCCAGACGACGTAAAAGGTCTTCACAAGCTGTTCCGGCGTGAGGGCGGCGGTTTTGGCCGTGACCGCTCCGATGCGCTGCCGCAGGTCGTTCGTCAGGGCGTCGGCGTTTTTGGTTTCCCCGGTGACCTTGCCCACCAGCTGGATGGCCGCGAGCACATCGTCAAGGGTCCTGGGGGCCAGTGCCAGCACCGTCAGGCCCTTGTCCTCGAGCTGGGGGATGACCTTGCTCCGGTGTATGGAAGCCGCCAGTATAAGGTCGGGGTCATGGGCGACGATTTCCTCGATGTTGGGCGTGCTGAAGCCCCCGATGCTCGGTTTTTCCTTGGCCTCCGGGGGGTAGTCGCAGTAGTCCGTCACCGCCACGAGGCGGTCGGCCAGTCCCAGCGCGTAGACAATCTCGGTATTGCTGGGGGCGATGGAGATGATGCGCTGCGGGGCGGCGGCCAGCGTTACCTTCCTCCCCAGCTGGTCGGTAATCTCCATCGGGTAGGCCGG
>MGNX01000013.1:42544-42623 GCA_001796935.1 Chloroflexi bacterium RBG_16_60_22 | reverse complement strand
CACCGGCGGAGCCGGGGTCGGGGGGGGAGGCGAGGGGGGAGGCGGGGGGGGGGGCGCCACGGGCGCGGGCTGGGGGGCC
>MGNX01000013.1:33570-42536 GCA_001796935.1 Chloroflexi bacterium RBG_16_60_22 | reverse complement strand
GGCGGGTGCCGGTGCCGGCGGCGGGACGGCGGTGCAGGCTGCCAGCAGGACCAGGACGGCTGCCAGGCCGACGGCGACGAGTTTTTTAACCGTGTTTTTCATCACAACCTCCTTAAAAAACGAGAAACCCCTCGCCTCGGCCGAGGGGTATTCCAGACTCAATAAAAAGTCCTACCACTCCCCGCGGAGCCCTGTAGGCGGTTCAGGGGCTGGCGTTCTGGCTCTTGTCTCTTCCCAAGAAGGAGCAATCACAGTGGCGCGGCCGCGCCGGTCTTTCACCGGCTTGCTTTCCAGTTGGTCCCTCGCTCGCGCTCGGGCACCCCTGCTGGCGTATTCTGTTTCCCACCAATATACCTTAAATACGGAGAAAAATCAAGTCGGCGGGAAAGCACAATCGCCCTATATAAACGTTAAGCACCCTTGGGGGGGTGCCTAACGCCGTGAGTTACTTTATTAAGTTCCGGGTGGCTACATCGAGTTGGGCAGGAAGAGCGACAGCCACGGTACCGCCACGAGCAGGGCGACGTGAGCGAAATCGGCTATCACGAAGGGTATGACGCCGCGGAAAATCTGCCCGATGGGCACATCCGTGACCGTGGACATGATGAAGACGTTCATCCCGAAGGGCGGCGTAATCAGACCGATTTCCATTATCCTGACCATGATTACCCCGAACCATATCGTATCGAACCCCATCGCCAGGACGGCCGGGAAGATAATGGGGATGGTGAGGATAATGGCGGCAAAAACGTCCAGGAAGCAGCCGAGGATGATGTACATGATGATGATGGCTACCAGAATCATCATCGGGGGTACCGGGAGTCCGGCGACCAGCTCGCCGATGAAGAAGGGCAGCTTGCTGATGGCCAGGAAGCGCATGAGTATAAAGGCGCCGACAATCATGAAGACAATCATGGCCGTGGTCTGGGCCGTCTCCACGACGGAGCCACGCATGTTGTGCCAGGTGAGCCTCCGGCTGACGAAGCTGATGAGGATGGCCCCGAAGGCGCCGATGGCACCCGCCTCGGTCGGGGTGAAGACGCCCATGTAGATGCCGCCCATCACCAGGATGAACAGGACAAACATCGCCCAGGTGCCCTTCAGGGCGAAAATCTTCTGTTTCAGGGTTGAGGCTTCTCCGGGCGGCCCCATGGCCGGCTTCCACTTGCACATTATCCAGATGGTAATCATGTAGAAAACGGCTTCGAGTATGCCGGGGATGATGCCGGCCATGAACAGCTTGCCGATGGAGGTCTCGGTGAGGATGCCGTAGAGGATGAACCCCATGCTGGGGGGAATCAGGATGCCCATGGTGCCGCCGGCGGCCACGCAGCCGGTAGCCATTCTATCATCGTAGTTGTGCCGTTTCATCTGGGGCAGGGCCACCCGGCCCATGGTGGCGGCGGTGGCGGCGCTGGAGCCGCAGATGGCGGAGAACATCGCCGTGGCGATGACCGTGGCCATGGCCAGCCCGCCCCGCGTTTTACCCACCCACTTGTTGGCGGTGTCAAAGAGGTCACCGCTGACGCCGGTGTTGGAGACCACCGCGCCCATGAGGATGAAGAGCGGTATCACCGTGATGGGGTAAAAGGCGATATTGCTGTAAGGCTCCGTGCCGGCGACGACGAAGGCGCTGTTCCAGCCGGCCAGCACTCCGTAGCCGACGAAGCCGATGAGCACCATGACGGCGCCAATCCAGAGGCGCAGGAATATGAGGACCACCAGGGCAACGATGCCGATAAAGCCGATCATCTCCGGGCTCATAGTTTCACCACCTTACGCACGCTACGTACCAGGATGGCCAGCATGACCAGGAACATCAAGACGTAGCCGAAAACAATCAGCCAGTAAAAGGGGTAGTGCACGATATCGGTTATCTCCGATGCCCGTCCCATCTGCTTGGCGACGAAGCCTTCGTTCAGGCTCTGCGAGGCGATAAGCACACTTACCGCGATGACGGCCACGGCGTTGATGATATCCATGATTCCCTGGGCCCTGGGAGACCACTTGCCGACAATCAGCTCGACCTTGATGTGGGTCCCCTTGGTGGCGCACCAGGCTATCCCCAGGAAGCCCACGATGACCATCATGTACTCCGTCATCTCGGCGCTGGCCATGATGGGCCGGTTGAAGAAATAGCGCAGGACAACATCGCTGACGGTCATCATCATCATGAATATCAGCACGATGACCGCCACCACGCCGAAGCTCTCGCTGGAGACATCGATGACCCTTTGGGCCATGGCGAAAAAGCCGTGTGGCGGCTCTTTCTCTTCAACGGCATGTCCGGGGTGGAGTTTGGTGGCCTCAATCGAACCTGATTCCGCCGATATTATAATATCAGGTTCTGTTGGTTCTTTTTCTTCTGGCATATCAGGCCTCTGTTGAAATATTTATCTCGACGGCGGCGCGGCAAAACAACGCCGCAATACTCGTGCACCTTTTGGCTAATATCTTCGGCTAGCTAACCGGCGGGTCAAAAAGAACCGCCGGCCTGGGTCTCATAAATTAAAGGCCGGGAGCAACGGGTAAATATGTGGCCTATTATAATACCTTGATATTCCCCTGTCAAGTAAAAATTTTAGCTATTTTTTAGATGCTTGAATAATTCACCGGGTGGGGCGTAGCGCCGGCGGAAATGGGGGCACCGGCATACCGGCGGGGTCTTGCCCCGAATGTCATTCCGAGTAACGAAGTGACGAAAGAATCCCCGCCGCCCCTAGACCCTTCGCTGCGCTCAGGGTGACATGGATAAAGTACTTTCAGGGAAAAGCTTAAAGGCGGGAAAAGGCGGGGGGTAAATTTCTTGAGGGTCAGGGCGGTCAGACAGGTTGCGGGCGGGCGCGGCGCAGCTTGGCCCGGATGCGGGCGACGAACGACCTCGTGCCGAAAGGCTTGCGGATGTAGTCGTCGGCGCCGCGGGCGAGGGCGGTGCGCAGTGACTCCACTTCATATTCCGTGGTCAGCATGATGATGGGCACCCCGGAGTGCGCCCGGATAAGGTCGAGCACCCGGTAGCAGTCGGTACCCGGCATCATCGTGTCCAGGATGACCAGGTCCGGTGCCACCTTGTCCAGGAGCGTCAGGGCGGTATCGCTATCGGCCACGACGATAGTATCGAACCCCTCCAGCTCCAGGGTGCGGTTGAGCAGGCGGAGCATATCCTGGTCATCGTCCACCACCATGATGCGCTGCCGGGAATTCACCATGATAAAACCCCCCGTCGTCGTTTAAGGGTCGGGGTGCTCAGTTCTGGCACCCCCCGGGCGGGTCGATGTCCCAGATGGGCACGATAATCGATTTCCCTCCGGAGCGGAAAATGCCGCTAACTCCCCCCGCTTTCTCCGAGGGAAGTAAATCGCCGGGGGCGGGCATGTCCCTGATGAGCTGAAATCCGGTAGCCGGAGCCGCGGGGTGCGCTTGCCGGAAGGTTCTCATGGCTTCGAGGTGCCGCTCGAAGGACTTGGCATCGTTCCATACCAGTATCATCGTTCTGCCTGCCACTGTTAACGATACTTGAAATAGCTCACAAAGGCGTCAAAAAGGCACGGTTAAGGCTCACAAAATCGTCACGTTGGGGCCGGGGGCTCCTAAACGTTGTCATTCCCGCAAAAGCGGGAATCCAGGGGAAGGGCTCTGGATTCTCGGGTCAAACCCGGGAATGACAGAAGGAAAGGGGTGGATGGGAAACACCCACGGGCTAAGCTGCCGATGCCACGGGGCGGCTCGGGTGGGAATGGATATCATCCCTGGGGTGGCGGTGGGGATTCTTTCGTCGCGGCGCTCCCCAGAATGACAGGGAATGAGGCTCAAGATGGCCGGGGCATGATATATCCGATGCCGGGCCGGGTGAGGATATAGGCGGGGTTCTTGGCATCGTCCCCCAGCTTCTTCCTGAGTCGGGCGATGTTGACCTGCAGCAGGTGCGGCGCGCCGATGTACTCCTCGCCCCAGACCTTGTCCAGCAGCTGGTCCGGCGTGACCACCCGGCCGGCGTTGCGGCAGATATAAGAAAGCAACCGGTACTCCGTGGAGGTGAGTTTCAGTTCCTGGCCTTCGACCGTGACCCGGTGGGAGGTAAAATCGATTGTCAGGTCTTTGAGGTGAAAGACGGCCTCCGGGGGCTTGTCCTGGCTGCTGATGCGCCGCAGCACCGCTTTCACCCTGGCGGCCAGCTCGCCGGCGGAAAAGGGCTTGGTGACGTAGTCATCGGCGCCGATATTCAGCCCTTCCACCTTCTCCTTATCGTCGCCGCGGGCGGTAACCATGATGATGGGCACCTGGGAGAACTCGCGGATATGCTGGCACACCGCGTAGCCGTCCATATCCGGCATCATGATGTCCAGCAGCACCAGGTCCGGGCTGTCTTTTTCGAACGTTTTCAGCGCCGCCTCGCCGTTGCCGGCGACCAGCACCTGGAAGCCTTCGAGCTCCAGCATGCGCTTCATCATGCGCAGCATCCGGACGTCATCATCAACCACCAGGACCGGGGTCTTCCTTGAAGTCATGGTATCACCTCACTTCCGGGTGGAGGACGCCAACCTCTATAGCCGCCGGTGTTCATCTCATCCTCACGGTCGGTCTTTTAGCCTTCCCGGCATTCTCCATAACAGGTAAAGTGAACCAGATGGTGCTTCCCTGGCCCACGGTGCTCTCCGCCCAGATCCGGCCGCCGTGGGTCTCCACGAGGCGCTGGCAGATGTACAGCCCCAGCCCCATACCGTCCGCCCCCGAGGACAGCCGCTGCTCGATGCGGTACATCCGGTCGAAGACGTTAGTCAGCTCCTCGGCGGGTATGCCCGGGCCCTGGTCGGTGACGCTGACGAGCAGCTCCCGGCCGGAGCGCCGTGCCGATATCAGCACCTCCGTCTGCGGCGGCGAGTACTTGACGGCATTATCGATGAGGTTGTCCAGCACCTGCCGGATGCGCTTGGCGTCGATGTTTACCCGGGGCAGCCCTTTGTCCAGTTCAACGGTGATGTGGTGCTGGGTGGCCCGGACGCCGGCTTCTTCGGCGGCTTTCCCGATGAGCGCATCGATGTGGGTCGGTGCCCTTTGCAGCTTGAGCAGTCCCGCCTCCAGGCGGGAGGTGTCCAGCAGGTTATCGACGAGCTTGGCCAGGCGGTCGGTGGAGCCATCGATGGACTTCAGGTATTCCCGCGTTTCCTCGGCGCCAATCCGGGCGTAGTAGTCCAGAATCATCGTGGAGTACCCCTTAATCGTCGCCAGGGGCGTGCGCAGCTCGTGGGAGACGGTCGCCAGGAGGTCGCTCTTCATCTTGCTCAGCTCTTCGTACTCAATGACTTTTCTCTCCAGGTACTTGCGCTCCGTGATGTCCATGATGTTGCCGAGGATGGCTTCCCGTCCCTGGTAATGGATGGGGGAAACGGTCTGCATGACCCACTTGATTTGCCCGGTCTTGTTGAGAATGCGGTATTCGCAAGGGTAGGGGTTGTCCTCCTGCAGCGTGAACATGGTGCTGGAGCGGACGACGTCACTGTCCTCCAGCGCCACCAGGCTGAGCATCTCCCGCCCCAGCAGTTCCACCTGGCTGTAGCCGGTAATCTTCTGGAACTGCGGGTTGGTGTATTGCAGCCGGTCGTCCTGGACGATGTAGAGGCCCACCGGCGAGCTGCTGGAGATGGACTGGAGCAGCTCCTCGGATTGCTTTTGCTCCGTGATGTCTTCCCCGGAGCTGAGGTGCCCGGTGACGTTGCCGTCTTCGTCCCGGAGCAGCCGGTTATGCCAGGCGATTAACCGCTCCTCGCCGCTCCTGGTAAGGACGGGATTTACATAATACTCAGCCGCTTCGGCTTCGCCGGCGAGCAGCTTCCGGGAAACGGCCTTTACCTGCTTTCTCAACCTCTCCGGGAGAAAGTTGTCAAACCAGCTCCGGCCGATTATCTCGTCCTCGCGGTACCCGAGGACCTGGCACCCCTTGGGGTTAATCAGGGTGACATTTCCCGCGGTATCAATGGCCACGAAGATGACGCCGGCGATATCCAGGTAGCGCTGGGTCTTGTCCCTTTCGTCTTTTACCTGCTGCTCCGCCTGCTTGCGTTCGGTGATGTTATCGAAGAGGGCCACGAAATAACCCTTCGCCGGACTGTACACGGAAATGGTCAGCCATATTGCCAGGGGCTGGAAATACAATTCAAAAGCGGTTGGCTCCCCGGTTAAGGCGACTTTACCGTAAATATCAAATAGCTCGCCGTGCGATTCTTTTATGCCCGGTATCGCTTCCGTAACCTTTTTCCCGACGACGTCTTCCCGTTTCAACCCGGTTAACCGTTCGAAGGCGTCATTGACTTCAAGATAGGTAAAATCAACCGGATTATTATTTTCATCAACCAGGATTTTGCAATAGGCAAACCCGTTGAGCATCCCCTCAAAGAGGGAGCGGTATTTATTCTCGCTCTCTCTGACTTCTTCCTCAGCGCGCTTGCTTTCGGTGATGTCCGTTGACACGAAGATGAGACATTCTTTACCCGCGAAATTTATCCGCTCTATCGATGAAAGCACCGTGCGTATCTCGCCGGATTTAATGCGGAATTCGAACTCTTTATTACGGACTTTTTCCCTTTTTTTAAGTATATCTAACGTCCTCTGGCGTTCCTCCGGGCTTAACCAGAGGTTGAGGTCACTTACCGTATGGCCAATCACTTCTTCACGGGTGTAACCGCTGAAGCGGAGGAAGCCGTCGTTCAATTCGAGAAATTGACCATTTTCCAGGGTACTGATGGCGACGATGGCCGGGGTGGAGCGGAAGGCCTTGGAGAACTTTTCCTCGGACTCGCGCAGCGCTTCCTCCGCCTGCCGGTGCTCGGCGATGGCCCCCAGGCGTTCGGCCACGGCATCCAGGAGCAGCCCTTCTTCTTTGGAGAACTGGCCGTTTTCGGTTAACGGTGGTGCCTTGATATAGCCGACCTCTACCTCCCCGGCCTTAGCCCCGTTCACGATGATATCGGCGGATGCCCGGTAGTCCGTCTTGCGGTAGTTGCCCGTGTTAAAATTCTCCCCGTTAAGGGTAATCCGGGCAAAGGCAATCTCGGGATGTTGCATGGCCCGGGGAAGCAGCTCGACTATCTCGGTGAAACGTTCTCCAAGCGTCAGGTACGCCTCCCCGCTGATGCTGGCGATATCGTAGAGGCACCGCAGCTCCTTGACGCGCTTTTTCAAGGTATGCTCCATCAGGTTATATTTCTGCCTCTCGATGCAGTCCCATTTGCCGTCCCGCTTGACCAGCGAGAACTGGTGGCGGCTGACGACATCGATGACCTCGCCGGGCCGACAACGCTCCAGGGAATAGGTGCAGATGGCCAGCAGGTGGCCGGAGATTTCACCCAGCTCCCTCTCGTAACCCATGAAGTCGGCCCAGTCCTCCGGTTGGAGCCAGGCCGTGTCGCCGGTAACTCTCAGGCCGTCATAGCCGCCGGCCCTGGCCTTTTCCAGGAGGTCGCGCCACCTCCGGGCGACTTCTCCGGGGTCGAAAATTTTTCCCTTGAGATACCATTCGCTATGGGGGGCGATGCTCATTTGTCCGCTTTCCAGGTATCTATCCATGTCAGGGACGGACCTTCGTAGCGCCGCTGCGGCGTCACCCACGGTGAGGGTCCCGGAGACAATCCACTGGCAGAGCTCGTTGCTGGCCAGGCCGCTCCGGAAATAAGGCACCAGGACGTTAATCAGGTCCCCGGGGTTATGGTAAAAGAGGCTGATATGGGTGCCCCAGGGGATATCGCCGATGATTCTTACACCTGATTTTCTAAGTACTTTTTCCATCTGGTTATCACCCGTTTGGATGCTCCGGAGGGTTCAGCACCTCTTATAGTACGCAATCCTGACAAATCCGTCAAGTGGCAATAATAAGGGTTATATATGCTTATTGTCATATAGAAATGATTTTTCAGTCACCCTCTGTCCTTGATTTTATTTTTTACCGGCTCATGATAATTTCAAACTTAATTACGTTTCCGGCCTCCCCGGAGAAGGCCGATTCGGCCTCGTCCAGCCTGGTGATGCGGACCTCCCGGAAGGCCCCCGCCGCCTCCAGCGCCGTAGCGTAGTCGATGACCGTAAAGACACTGTCAGCTTCCCCCTGCAGGGTCACCCGGCCGCTGTCCATCTCCACGGACGTGAAATCGGTGCCGGGCGGCAGCGCTAGGGTGACCTTCCCCAGGTAGTCGGTAAAGTTGCCGCGGTCGCCGAGGATGCTCTCCCGTACGCTTCTCACCGCCCGGGTGCCGGTGATAATTTCCCGGAGTGTCTCCTCTTTTTTAACCGTCTCTTCAGCGGTCAGGGTGGCCAGGCCGACTTCCCGGGTGAGGTTGTCGAGTTCGGCCAGGCGGGCGCTGTTCCCGGCCTTGAGCTGCCACGCCGCCTGGTAAAACGGGTAAAGGACGACGATGGCGGCCGCCAGCAGCACGCCGGTGATGATGTATCCGGCGGGTAAATGTGGCGCCCGGCTCCGGCGGTTTTTGCCGGTAAATATGTTGATATTGATGTCGTGAAAGGGCGCGTCTCCCTGGCGGGGCGTTTTAATGTTCGTTTTCTTGAGCGCCAGCCCGATGCTGGCGGTAAAAGACGCCGCCGGGAGTTCCGGCGGCAGCGCCACCGGCGGCAGGAGGGGGGCCACGGGGTATTCCACCTCGCCCTGGAGCAGCCCGATGGCCGGGGGCCCGGCGGCCAGCTCGCCGGTCAGCAGCAGGGGAGTCGCCGGGCTGAGGGGGCTTTCCGGGTGCCCGCTCTGATAAAAGGCTGCCATCTTGGCCAGCTCGTCAGCCAGGCGCCGGATATTGTCTTCCAGGGTGGCCCCGTCGCGGCGGGGGCTGATGGTGTGGATGACGGTGGGCAGGCCGGCGGTGATGAAAACGATGTCGAAGCTGTCCGGCTCCATGTTGACGACGATGGCCTCCCCCCGGCCGGCCGCCCGGGCCAGGGCCAGCGGCCGCAGGTCCATCTGGTAC
>MGNX01000013.1:22669-33522 GCA_001796935.1 Chloroflexi bacterium RBG_16_60_22 | reverse complement strand
GGTTCTTCGGCACGCCGAGGACGAAGAAGGCCTGCTCGTCAACCCCGCCGGGCAGTGCCTGCCAGGTCAGGTAGAGCTCGCCGAGGGGCAGGGAGAACTCTTTCCGGGCGGCGCGCAGGATAGCTTCTTCCATCAGGGCCGGCTTGAGACGGGGCAGGTTGAGAAAGCGGTAGGTATAGGACAGGCCGGCCACGCTGGCGATGACCCTTTCCCGGGAGATACGGTCCGAGCGGAATAGCCCGTCGATGGCTTCGCCGAGGGCCTTCGGGTCTAAAATCAGGCCGTCCCGGACCGTTTCGTCCGCCAGGGCCAGGCTGCCCCACCTTTTGACCTGCCTTCCCTTGAGCGAGAGGGCCTTGATGCTGCGACTGCTTATGTCCAGGGCGGTGTACATCATTTTTCCTTCAGCCGCCGGCCGGGGACCGCGCGTAGACGGCGATGTCTATCCAGGCCTTCACCGCGGCGTTGCCTTGAGGTGTCCCGCTTTCCCGGTCCACGGTCAGGGACTCGATGACCAGCGTCTCCGGCGCGCCGCTCTCCAGCCCGTTTAAGAACTCGGAGAGGAGGTCGAAGCTGCCGGTCGCGGTCACGTTCAGCCGGAACACCGCGTAGGCATCGTCGCTGACCCCCTCTGTCGTCCAGGGCTGGGTCACCAGGGGCAGCGCCCTGATGCCGACCCTTTCCGCGAGGCGGAGGACGGCATTGACGACCACGGTGGTGTTCCGCCCGGCGGGGAAGGAGCTCCTGGCCGCCTCGAGGTCGGCCTCCGCCTTAATCAATCGCCCGTCGAGGTCGGGCGGGGTTGGGGGGATTTCCGCCAGCGTCCGGGCGGTCCCGGCGATTTGCCCCTCCAGGGCCGCCCGCTCCCGGCGCTGCTTGAGGTACTCCGTCCCGGAAAGGTAGTACCCCGCCAGCAGCACCACCGCCAGTATCACCATAAGCGTTTTCCGGGTCTTCAATAAAACCTCCCTTCGGTTCAGTCCCAGGACACGATGCCGGTGCCGCCGGGTTCGGGCATCGTCAGGCAGTCCGGGGGCGGCGGGTAAGCCCCGGCGTATTCTTCGTAAACGTCGCCCAGGATGTTCTGCTCCCGCACGATGTTGTTAATCGTCCCGGTGGCATAGACGTCCCCGTAGATGCGGGCGTTATTAGCCAGCTGAATCTTATTCGTGACGCTGCCGGTGATATAGACGCTGCCCTCGATTTTCGAGTTGTTGTCCAGGATAATTTGGTCGACGGTCGCCCCGATGAAAACGTTGCCCTTGATGTCGGAGTTGCCGCTCATGTCGAGCCTGCCGGCGGTCGAAACGCTGCCGTAGATGACGGTGTTGTTTTCCAGGTAGACGTTGCCGCCGGCGCAGACATCGCCGCCGACCTCGATGCTGCCGATTTCCGAGTTGTTGTTCAACCGGAGGTCGCCGCCGGCGGAGACGTTTCCCCCGATGACGGCGTTATTGAAGAGCTCCAGGGCGCCCCCGGCCACGACGTCACCGGTGATTTCGGCGTTGTTGGCCATCTCGACGTCACCCGTGGCGTAGAAGCTGCCGTCGACGGTTACGTTGCCGTCGATATTGGCGTCGTTATCGATGAACACGTCGCCCGCAACGTCATCGTCGATATTCCCTTCACCGCTCCAGTCGCCTCCGCCGTGCTGGACGTAGGACGTGACGGTGGTGCCGTGGCCGTCGTCGCTGGTGGCCGTGGCGGTGATGAGGTAGATATTCGACCCCAGGTTCTCCACGGTAACGTCCACGGTCTTATTATTGATGGTAAATTGGGGCAGCGCCTCGGTGGCGTTCTCGGTCACCTCCAGCGTGCCGCTCATCAGGCCCCAGATGGCGTACTCGATGCCGGCGTCGCCGGAATAGAGCTCGGCCAGGCTTTGCTCGTAAACGCCGGAGCCGATGAGGCTGCTGCCGGCGTGGCCGAGGAAGGGGGTTATCACCAGCGAGCCGATGGCCAGGGCCAGTATGGCCAGGGGTAAGGCCTGTCCCTTTTCGCCACTGTGCATTATCCGCCCTCCGTCGGCCGGAGAAAGACCCGGTAGGTGGCATTTTCGCTGACGGCATCGCGTCCCCCGGGGGAGGAGGTAAGGGACATGGTGACGGTGCGGCTATCGACCGAGAAGGCGGCGCTGGAGATATTCCGCGCCAGCACCATCGGGTTGCCGCCGGGGTCGCGGCGCAGCTCGGTGCCCGCCAGCGAGTAGGTAATCGACGAGCTTTCCGATATGGTCAGCAGCAGCCCGCCGCTGGCGTCGGCGCTGACCGCCCGCTGCCCGTCCCGGGTGAACCAGTGGGCGGCGTTCTGTAGCTCGTGCAGGGCGGTAAGGCGGCTGTTGCCGTACCCGGTGATGGTAATCATCTGGTAAATAGCGGTACCGAGAAAAACCACGATGATGCCGGTGACGGCCACGGCCACCACCAGCTCCACCAGGCTTAAACCCCGCTGACCTTTCATCGGTTTACCTTGTAGTCCTCTATCATCAGGATGCCGACGCCCCCCAGGGAGACGGTCACCGTTATTTTCTGGATATCGGCGTCCGTACCCGGAACGGCGCTTACGCCGACCGTTACCGCGTAGCCGGCCGGGGCGGCCACCGCCGGGTAGGTGCCGGCGCCGGCGTCGTAGGCGTAGCTCTTGGTGTCCTCAAGCTGGGTCTGCGCCAGGCTCTGGGCGGTCACCATCCCGTCCTGCTCCCCCACGGCTATCGCCCCCGCCGAAAGGGAGACGGCAAAGGCAACCACAGAGGTGCCCAGGATAGCCACGGCCACCAGCGTCTCCACCAGCCCCAGGCCTGCCTGGCCGGGCCGCCGGCCCCACCTTTTTCCTGCCTTCATTTTCCCTGCCTGTCTTCATCGTTCAATTAATACTCCTTAATATCGAATACAGCGGCGTGAACATGGAAAGGGCGATGAAGATAATTACCGCCCCCACCATCAGTGTCAGCAATGGTTCAATCATGGAGATGAGGACATCGATGCGCCGGTCCACCTTCCTTTCGTAGAAGTCGGCCAGGGTGGCCAGGGTATCGTCCATGGCGCCGGTCTTCTCCCCGACGACCACCATCTCCACCAGGAGCCGCGGAAAAAGGTCGATTTCCGACATCGGCCGGGAGAGCCCATCGCCCTGAACGAGACGGTCCCGGACCTGGCGCAGGGCGCCGCGAATGACCCGGTTGCCGTCAGCCCGGACGGCGGTGTCCAGAACCCGGGGCAGGAGTAGGCCGGCCTTCAGCAGCATGGCGGAGGTCCGGCAGAAGCGCTGCATGCTGCGCTCAACGTTGATGGGGCCGATGAGCGGGAGCCGGAGCAGGAGCCGGTCCTTCTCCAGCTTGACCGGGGGCAGCCGCAGCAGGCCGGCAGTTAACGTGATAACGGCGAAAATCACGATGATGATATAAAGGCCGTTGTCCAGCATGAAGCCGGTAGTAGACATCAGAAGTCGGGTGGTCCAGGGCAGCTCCGTGCCGAGGGAGTCGAACAGGCTTACCAGGGGCGGCAGGGCCACGGTGATGAGGAGGACGGAAACGGCGACGGCCATCAGCATCACGAAGACCGGGTAGGCCATGGCGCGCTGGATTTTCTGACGGGCGGCGGCCTGCTTTTCCAGGTAGGCCGCGGCCTGACTCAAGCCGAACTCGAGCTTGCCGGCCTGCTCGCCGGCTTGTATCACCTGGCAGTAGGTATCCGGGAAGGCCCCGGGGTAGTGCCCGAGGGCCTGGGAGAAGGAGCTGCCTCCCTGGATTTCCTCCACCAGGCCGCCGATGGTCTTTTTCAGGGGCGGCTTGGTGGCCTGCCCTTCCAGCAGGCGGAGCGCCGTGAGGATGTTGATGCCCGACGCTAACAGGGTAGCCAGCTGGGTGGAGAACTCTATCACCTCCTGGGTCTTGATGCCGAAAAGGGTGGGAATGAGGTTTTCCAGGCTGAAACCGGCCGGTATTTCCCTGAGGCTAAGGACCTGCTGGTAGCCGGCGCGGTAGAGGGCGCCCTCGGCCAGGCTTTCCGAGGTGACTTCAATCGTGCCCTGCACAATCTTTTTATCAATGGTGTATACCTGGTATTTATAAGTCATAATATGCTCTCGTCTGGCTTACATACTCAATCTATTGCTTATTCCATTTGTCATTCCCGCGCCGGCGGGAATCCAGGGGATAGGGGTCTGGATTCTCGGGTCAAGCCCGAGAATGACAAAAGGTAAAGCTGGCTTAGCCCCCTCTCAGACGCCCCCTTTAACTAATGGAAAAGACGCTGCGCATCACCTCGCTGATTGAGGTAATCCCCTGTTTTACCTTCATCATGCCGTCCTGTTTCATCGTCATCATGCCTTCGCTGACCGCCTGCGTTCTGATTTCGCCGGCGTTAGCGCTGGTGCGCAGCATCTTCCGGATGGCTTCGCTCATGACCAGCATTTCGAAGATGCCGGTGCGCCCCCGGTAGCCGGTGCTGGCGCAGAGGTTGCAGCCCAGGCCGTGGAAAAAGGTGGCCGTCTCTGGCTCCCGCTCCTCGGCGAAGGCCCGCAGCTCCTCCTCCGGTGGCTGGCAGGCAGCCCGGCAATTGGGGCAGATGCGCCGCACCATACGCTGGGCCACCACACCGATGAGCGTCGAAGATATGGAAGCCGGCTCGACGTCCAGGTCCATCAGCCGGAAGAGCACCCCGACGGCGTCATTGGCATGAATCGAGGAGAGCACCAGGTGGCCGGTCAGGGCGGCCTGGACGGCGGTGGTGACGGTATCCGTGTCCCGCACCTCCCCGACGAGGATGACATCAGGGTCGTGCCGCATGATGGCCCGCAGCCCGCCGGCGAAGGTAATCCCGGCCTTGCTGTTCACCTGGGTCTGGTTGATGTCCATGAAGCTGTACTCGATGGGGTCCTCGATTGTCATGATGTTGCGCTCGTTGCGGTCCAGCTCGTTGATGGAGGCGTAAAGGGTGGTCGTCTTGCCGGAGCCGGTCGGGCCGCCGGCCAGTATCATTCCCAGGGGGCTCTTGAGCATGGCGCGGTACTTCTTGAGGACACCCGGCTGAAACCCGAGCTCGGCCAGGGTAAAGAGGGCCAGGGACTTGTCCAGTATCCTCAAGGTCACCCTTTCCCCGTGGGGCGTTTCCATGGTGGCGGCGCGGATATCCACCTCGTTGCCGCCGAGCTTGATGGAGAACTTTCCGTCCTGGGGTCGCCGCTGCTCGGAGATGTCCATCTCGGAGAGGATTTTCACGCGCGATACCAGCGGGTTATGGACGTTGAGGGGGAAGGAAAACATATCGTGGAGGATGCCGTCGATGCGGTAGCGGATGCGCAGCCGGTCCTCCTGGGGCTCGATATGGACGTCCGAGGCGCGGTCCTTAACGGCCTGGGCAATCAGCAGGTCGAGCGTCTCGGCCACGGGTGTCCTGGCGGCCAGTGCTGCCGGGTCGTCCGTCCGGCCGCGCGAGGCCGGGGTGAACTGGCTGACCTGCTTTTCGATGGCGCCGCTCGACCGGTAGTTGAGGTCGATGGCCCGCTCGATGTCGGAGCGCACGCCCAGGGCTACCTCGATTCTCATCTTGGCCTGGGCCTTGACGTCCTCGATGGTACGGATGTCCTCGGGGTCGGCCATGACCACCAGGAGGGAGTCGTTGACGATGTCCATGGGAATAAGGGCGTGCCGGCGGGCCATTTCCTCGGGGATAAAACGGAGGGCGCGGGGCTGCACGGTATGCCGCTTGAGGTCGATGAGGGGCAGGTTCAGCTGGATGCTCAGCACCACGGCCAGCTGGTCGGCTTTGACGAGCCCCTGCCGGACCAGGATATCGCTCAGCCTGCCTCCCCGCTGCTTTTGCAGCGCCAGGGCGCCCTCCAGTTGCTCCGGGGTGACCAGTTTCTCCGCCACCAGCATCTCTCCGAGGCTCTTTTTAACCGCCCGGCCCGCGGCGGGAAGCCCGTTTTCCTTAGCCAACCGATTTCTCCCGGGCCGGCGCCTTGGGCTTCTTACCGGCCAGCAGCTTTCCCACGCGGTCCACGATGTCCGCCGGGGCGGCGGGCTTGGGCAGGTAATCGTCGGCGCCCACCTTGAGTCCGGTGTCCCGGTCTATCTCCTGGGCCTTGGCGGAGAACATCAGGATAGGCAGGTGGGCAGTGGCGGGGTCGGACCGCAGCAGGTGGCAAATTTCAAAGCCGTCCATGCCCGGCAGCATGACATCCAGGATAACGAGGTCGGGCGAATCACGGTGAATTTTACGTATCCCTTCCAGGCCGTTCGATGCCGTGAGCACATCGTAGCCTTCGTGCCGGAGCGAGTAGTCAACCAACCTTGACGTGGCCGGGTCGTCTTCGATGACGAGGATTTTCTTGGTCATGACCGTTTCCTCCTTTGCCGTTAAGCGGCAGGGTAAAGCTGAAAGTGCTGCCCTTGCCGAGCTGGCTCTCGGCCCAGATGCGCCCGCCGTGTGCCTCCACAATCTGCCGGGAGATATAAAGTCCCAGCCCGGTGCCGCCCCGGACCAGCTCGCCCTCGGCGCGGTAGAACCGCTCGAAGAGGTGCGGCAGGGCGTCCCGGGAGATACCGATGCCGCGGTCGGCCACCTGGAAGAGCAGCTCGCCGTCGTGCCGCCTCACCTTGAAGATTACGCTGCTGCCGGGGTCGCTGAACTTGATGGCGTTGCCGAGCAGGTTGACAACCACCTGGCGGAGCCGCTCGGCATCAACCTCTATTTCCGGCAGGTCCGGCGGTATCTCTTCGCGGAGGGTGATGTTTTTATCGCGGGCCAGGCTGTGGAAGCTTTTCAGAGATTCGACGATGGTATCCCGGACCGGCATGAGCCTGCGGTTTACCTGGAACCGTCCCGCTTCCAGCCGGGACATGTCCAGCAGGCCGTTGATGAGGTTGCCCAGGTGGAAGCTCTCCCGGTCGATAATCTGGAGGAACTCCTGCTGGGTGGTGGGGTCGGGCACCTGGCCGTTCATCAGCAGCTTGGTGAAGCCGCCGATGGACTGCAGGGGCGTGCGCAGCTCGTGGGAGACGTTGGAGAGGAACTCCGCCTTCATCTGGTCGATTTTACGCAGCTTTTCCTCGGCCTCCCTGCGCTGGGTAATGTCCCTGACGATGGCGGTGGCTATGTAGGCGTTATTGACCTTCCTGGCTGCCACGGTCAGCTCCACCGGCACCTCGGCACCGCCTTTTTTCAATGCCGTAACCTCCCGTGACCTGCCGAGTATCGGTCCGAAGCCGGTCTTTAAGAAATTGGTAAAACCTTGGTTCTTCATTTTTCTGAATCGCGGCGGGACGACTTTCATGATGCTCCGTCCCAGCATCTCTTTCTCGCGGTAGCCGAATATCTTTTCCGCCCCATTGTTCCAGAGGATGACCCTCATCCGCGAGTCGACGCTGACGATGCCGTCCACGGAGTTATTGACGAGCTCGCGGTATTTTTCCTCGCTCCGTTTCAGGGCTTCCTCGGCCAGCTTGCGCTGGGTTATCGCCGAGGTAAGGGCCACCCACCCGTAGCGCCGGCCGCTGTCCTCAATCGCCTGGAAGACGATATCAACCCAGACCTCGCCGTGCCGGGTGCGGTGCAGCTGTTCTTCCTGGTAGTAGCCGTTTTTTTCCAGCGTCGTAAACCGGTGGTCGTTTTCCCCGGGGTGCGCTTCCACTATTTCGATGACATCGAACAGCTTTTTGCCGATGGCATCGGGAGCCTTGATGCCGTACATCTGTTCGCTGATTTCATTCCAGCGCGTGATGACGTAGTCGGTATCCGTGGCGATGACGCCTTCGTGGATGGACTTGAAGGCGGCATCGGAGAAGCGCAGCGCTTCTTCCGCCTTCTTGCGTTCGGTGATGTCAATTGAAAGAATGATTAAACAGGGTTCGTTACCTACGTCGATTCTTTCGGCGGAGTAAAGCCAGGTGCGTATCTCGCCGGACTTTACGCGAAATTCAAGTTCTTGAGTGTAAACCCGGCCTTTTTCCTTCAAAGTCTGCAGCGTTTTTCTGCGGTCTTCAGCCCTGGCCCAGATATTGATATCGGCGGCGCTGCGGCCGACTACCTCCTCCCGCGTGTAGCCGGTCATGCGGGTGAAACTGTCGTTGACTTCAACGAAGGTGCCGTCTTTAGCCGTATTGATGGATATTGAAACGGGGCTTCCCTGGAAGGCCTTGGAGAACTTCTCTTCCGACTCACGCAGGGCTTCCTCCATCTGTTTGCGCTCGGTGATATCGGTCGTGATGGAAATGATGCACGGTTCGTTGCCGATTGTAATCAGGTCAGCGGAGAACATCCAGGTGTGTATCTCACCGGCTTTGTTACGGAAGTTGAATTCCTCGTTGCTGACCCGGCCCTTTTCTTTCAGTGTCTCTACCATCCGGTCGCGGTCGGCGGGGTCAGCCCAGGCGTCGATGTCTTTGGTCGTGCGGCCGATGACCTCCTCGCGCCGGCGACCGGTCAGACGGGTGTAACTGCTGTTGACCTCCAGTACCATGCCGTCGGCGAGGCGGGTGATAACGATTGATTCCGGGCTGGCGCGGAAGGCCCTGGAGAACT
Organism: Chloroflexi bacterium RBG_16_60_22; assembly: GCA_001796935.1. Lineage (GTDB taxonomy): Bacteria > Chloroflexota > Dehalococcoidia > Dehalococcoidales > RBG-16-60-22 > RBG-16-60-22. The sequence continues at coordinate 25,000 of MGNX01000013.1, read as the reverse complement.
TCTCCTCCGATTGCCGCAGGGCTTCCTCCATCCGTTTGCGTTCGGTGATGTCCCGGAAAATCCCCTGGGTATAGGCCGGTCGGCCGTTGATGAAGCGGCAGTGCGCCGAGCCTTCCAGGGTAATCTCCTTGCCTTCCCTGGTGAGGAATTTCGTCTCGACTCTCTCCACGCTGCCGCCGGAAATGACGCCGCGGAACTGTTCCATGCAGTAGGCCAGGTGGTCCGGGTGGATAACGTCCGCCAGCTTCAATTTGCCGATTTCTTCCTCGCTGTAGCCGAGGGTCTCCCGCCAGGCCCGGTTAACGAAGAGGAAGTGGCCGTCCGGCATGACGCTCTGCACCACGTCGCTGGTGTTCTCAATCAGGCTGCGGTAGCGGTCTTCGCTGGCGCGCAGGGCTTCCTCGGACCGGCGGCGCTCTCTGAGCTCCAGCTCGGCCTCGGACTGGTCCTGGTGGCGGATGGTCGCCACGGCCACCACGAGGAAAAATATCGTGGCCATGAAGGATAATGTCTGCCCCAGATAGGCGGCGTTGACACTGGCGAAGGGTACCATAATGGCGATGACGAATATATAGCCGATGGTGGTGATGAACATGCCGCGCAGGGAAAACAGCAGGCTGGAGACCAGCAGCGGTACGGCCAGCCACGGCAGCTCGTGCGGAATCCGGGCGTAGGAGGCGGGGTTCAGTATCATGGCCAGAATGGGGACGGCCGGAACGCTAACGGCCAGTAGCATGGCCAGGCCGTGGAAACCGGTGCGGCTGAGTATGTAGCCGAAGGCGAGAATGCCGGAGGTGGTCAGCATGATGGTCCAGGAGTTGTGGCCGAGATTTTTTAGCACCAGCGCGCCGATGAGCATGTTGACGGCAAAAAGGAGCAGGAAAATCGCCAGCAGCCGGATGCGCCGCCGCTGTTTCTCCTCGGCGACGGTCAGCGGGTCCAGCATCCAGCTCAGGACGGTCTGGACCCGGTGCAGGGCTCTGTCTCTCGCGCGGAGCGCGTGGAACGACCTTCTGGTCATGTTAAGCTCCCGGACTCACCGGCGGGGCCCGCTGTCCCCGACGTTTTTCCGTCACGTGCTCAGTAGCCGGTGGTCACCTGGGTAACCAGTCCGGTGGTGCTGGACGAGTAGGTACCTTTGGTGGTCTGCGTCCTCAGGTAGTTGGGGTACAGGGCGTTGCCGGTAGGGAAAGAAGTCATGTTGCTGGTGGCGGCGGTGGCCGTCACCGAGGTCAGCGCGTTCTTGGCCATCATCGTGTCCATGGCCGTCTGCACGGTCACCAGCTCCGCCTTGGCGGCCTCCGTCTGCCCCTCGTCGGCCAGGCCGGTGACGTTGGGCAGGACGACCGCCGCCAGCACCCCCAGGATAGCCACCACGATGAGCAGCTCCACCAGGGTGAAGCCTTTACTTCCGCGGTGGATTCCCCGGAACAGACGGCACATCACGGCACCTCCTGTTTGATTACGGCGATTTTTCTTTTTCATCATTGGCCTCCCTGAAGTTCTTCACCGGTGCGTCCCGCATCGTGACTCGCACCGGTCTCATAATTTCTCAGCGGCGGCTTCCCGGTTGCGGGCGCAGGGGCATGCGGTGCTTCGTCAGGAACTCGGAAAAATCGTTCCTCTCCACGCGGTAGTGCCCGCCGGGGAGGCGGAACGCCGGCAACTGCCCGGCGCCAATCCACCGCAGCACGGTGGTGTTGCTCACTCCACAGCGCTTGGCCATAAACCCGACGGATATATACTCCGGGTGCCACGGCTCCCCTGGGCTCTGCAAGCTGACTTCCCCCTTGGCCGGAATCGCCCGGCCAGCAGCTTTACGGTGAAACCGCAACTCTCAATATTATCGGTGATAGCGGTGCTTGGTACGTTTGAAGTATATGAAGACGGGCTCACAACAGGGTCACAGGCACAGGGTGAAAGCTAACAGAAATATCACAAGGAACGCTCGCGCCAGGCATGGACGGAACGGGTAGCCTGGTGGTGGGGAAAGGGCGTTGGGAGAAAGACGGGGAGCATCGACCGGATACCCTTAAGCTCCCCCGTTACCGGCTCCCCCCGGCGTCCAGGGGGATGGGGGGAGCCGGCGCAGGGTCAGGAGGTACTTCAGGATTTCTTTCTTACCAGGCGCGTCCGCCAGTAAACTACCCCGATGATGACGGCGCCGGCGGCCACCACGCCCAGGAAGATGAACAGGTCATTCATCCTGGAAACCGGTGCTGTTTCCGTCGGCGGGACAGTGGCTGCCCCGGGTATTTGCGGAGTGGCTGGTATTGTCTCGGGCGGTGGCGCCGTCGTTTCTTCCGGCGCGGGTGGCGCTTCAAGCGCGGC
>MGNX01000013.1:8470-22621 GCA_001796935.1 Chloroflexi bacterium RBG_16_60_22 | reverse complement strand
TTCGGTCGGCTCCCCAGGGGATTCAATGACGGTAAGCGTGGCCGTCAGGCCGTTGACGTCGATTGTATAGCTGCCGGCGTCGGGCGCCGCCAGGGTGAAGGTCAGCGTCCGGCTGGCGCCGCCGGCGAGGTCGATTTGCTCGACGGCGATGACCTCGTCGCCGACCTTGAGGGTTACCTCGTGGCTGCCGGCGATATCGCCGGTGTTGGCAGCGGTGGCCCTGACGGTGACGGTCTCGCCGGGGTTGACCGCGGCGGGGGACACATCGAGCGAAGCCATCTCGAAGCTGGCCGCGGCGGTGCGGGCCAGGATGGTGAAGACGGTGAAGTGGCTGACCGGGGCGGTGATGGTATTGGCGGCGGTGTCCACGGTGCCGTTATCCAGCTCGACCCAGCCGCCGTCCTGCCAGGTGGCGATGACCAGTCCCTCCTCGGCGACGCCGGAAGGTATCCAGGAATCGGCGTAGTTGAACACCAGGTTAACCGGCGGGTCGAAGGTGGCGCCGCCGGGGCCGATATCGTAAACCAGGCCGAGGATGCGGCTGCCGGCGGGAGCGGCGGCGGGTGCCGCCTGCTCTCTGATGGTGATGGTGTAGAAAGGCTGCCCCACCTTGTTCTTGGCGACGGTGTCCTTGGGGATGTTCAGCTCGACCCTGTGGTCGTCGGATTCCGCCGTGGTATCGATGACGAACCTGCCGCTGCCGGTGATGAACTCGTGCAGGCTGGTGACACCGGAAGCGCCGCCGCCTCCACCGCCGCCGGCGGGATACTCGGTGACGACTTGAGAGGGAGGCGGGGCCGGCGTGGCCAGCAGCGTCCAGGAGCTGAAGTGGTCCGGCGAGGCATAGGCAATCTTGTTGGTGGTATCCACCGTGGTGGTGACCTCCGTCCAGGCGCCGGTGTTCGGGTTGAGGTAGGCTATCTTCAGGTTCTCTTCCGACATTCCGGCCGCCGCCAGGACCGCGGGGTCGTAGGGGAAGCCGAGGTCCCACTCGACGCCGTCAACCGGGGCGCTGGACTCGACGTTGGTGACACGGCCCAGGATATCGGCGGCACCTTCGGGCAGGTTGGCCAGGGTTTCCGGCGGGACGTCTACCTTGGACGGGGTGATGATGCTGGCCTCGGCACCGTCGTTGATGATGCCGTTGATGGTTATCTTATCGCCCCAGGGCGGCTCCATGCCCATCGGCGTGCTGGCGGTGACGGTGGTCGGGTCGAGGCGCGGAGAAGCGTAGGGGGTAATCGTGGTGCCGGAAGGCGTGACGACCACCATGACGTCGGTGCTGTGGCTCAGGGCGCCGCTGGTGCCGGTAATCTTGATGGCCCAGCTGCCGGGCAGGGTGCCGGCGGCCACCGTGAACAGAACGGTCTTCTTACCGAGTCCCGTGGTGGCGGAAGGCGTCACGTCGCCGGTGGTGGCGGTGATTCCAGCCGGCCACGCTGCCAGCGGGTCGAGCATGCCGGCGGTGAGGGTCGCGGTCCCGGTGAAGCCGTTAACGGCGGTCACGGTGACCGTGGTATTGCCGGAGGCGTTCGGGCTGACGGTCACCGTATTCGGCGCCAGGCTGATGCCGAAATCGGCTGTGCCGGCGGGCGGCACCACGTTGAGGGTTACCTTGCGGGTCTGGGTGATGGCGCCGCTGGTACCGGTGATGGTCAGCGGGTACCTGCCGGCGGTAGCCCCCGCCGGTATATTAATGGTCAGCGTGGCGGTGGTGGGCGTGCCGATGCTGGGGGTTATGGTTGCCGACGGCGTAAAGTTAGCGGTGGCGCCGCTGACCGCGCTCAGTCCGCTGACACTGAGGGTAACCGCCGCCTGGAAGCTACCCAGCGGCTCAATCTTGGCGGTGATAGTGTTGGCGCCGCCCCGGGGGATATCGACCTTGGACGGGGAGGCGTAGAGGACGAAGCTGTTCACCGCCGAAGGCTTCAGGCTGTAGGGGCGGTCGATGCTGGTGCCGCTGGCAGCCCCGGTGACGCTGACCGGGTAAATGCCGGCGGTGGTGGCAGGCGCGGTAATCGTCGCCGTGAAGGTGCCGTCCTGGGCGGCCGTAACGGCGGCCGGAACGGTGGTGATGGCGCTGCCGGCAAACTTGACCGCCAGGGTCTCGCCGGCGGTGAAGCCGGAGCCGGAGAGCCGGATATCCGTGTCCGCCGGGCCGCTCATCGGGGAGATACTCAGGCTGGCGCCGGGGGAGACCACCATCAGGCCGAGCGGTATGGACCGGAAGACAGTGCCGGAACCCGCCTTGAGACCGATGTCGTACGGGCCTATCGGGGTGGCGGCATCGACGTCTATGAGCACGGTGATAATCAGGTCTTCACCCGGTACGGGCGTCAGCGCTACCGGCGCGACGATTTCCCGGATACCGGCGGGCGCTCCGGCGAACTGGCTGACGGTGGTGCCGGCGGCGTTCTTGAAGGTGGCGGTAACGCCGGGGGCCAGGTGGCCCACGCTGAAAGACACGTTGTTCTGGAAGCCGTTCTTGGAGCTGAGGGTGAGGGTGGCGTTGCCGCTGGCGCCCCGGACAATCTCCTTGAACGGCGGGGAGATATTGAGGAAGAAATCGGCGCTGGTGGCCGGGTCGATGCTGAACCGGTTCTTGGAAGCCATGGTCCCGTCGGAGGCCTTGATGATATAGGTACCCGGGGGTACTTGGCCGGCTCCGGGTACGGTTATCTCGGTCGCCCAGGTGCCGTCGTTCTGTACCTGGATGGCACCGGGGGTGATATCGATAGGCACGGGGGCGCCGGGAGGGGCGGCCGTCAGGGTGATGGTGCGGCCGCCGGTGAAACCGGCGCCGGAGATACCGATGTGCTCGCCGGGCCTGGCCTGCGCCGGGTTGATGGTGACGGTGGCGTGGCCCGCGCCGCCGCCGATATCGGGCATGACGCCGAAGCCGAGCGGTATCACTACCGTCTGGCTGCCGCTGCTGCCGCGGATGTTGAGCGGGTAGGGTCCGGGGGGAGTACCGGCGCCGACGGTGAGTGTCAGCGTGGCGCTGCCGGAGCCGCCCGGCGATACGGCGAAGATGCTGGAAGGCGTGAACGCGGCGGTGATGCCCGGCGCCAGGCCGTCCACGGACAGGGTGACGTTGGCCGCGGTGGTGCCGACCGACCTCACGTTGACCATGGTGACGCCCTGGCCGCCCTGTAGTACCGGCGGCAGGTAGGGCGGGGAAGTGTTGAGGATGAACCTGGCGTCGGCGCCCCGGACGGCGAACGGCCGGGAGTCGTAGATATAGCCGCCGCTGCCGTCGGCCACGGCCACGCGGACGTCATAGGTACCGGGGGTGAGCCCGGTGGGCATCTGGAAGACGCCGTTGAAGTTACCGCTGGCGTCCGTGGTCAGGTTGTCCGGGATGGCCAGGGTCTGTGAGCCGAAGGTGAGGCCGGTGACGCTCTGGCTGGCCGGGAAGCCGGTGCCGGAGAAGGTGACCTTGTACTGCTTATCGTAATAGGCGGCGGGTGCGAAGTCCGGTTCCAGGGTGAACTCGGGCACCTGGAAAGCGGCCGGGGGTATCACGCCGAAGCCGAAGGGCGTCACCCTGACCTCGGCGCCGCTGACGCCGCGGACGGTCAGCGGGTAGTGTCCGGGCGGCGTCGAGGCCCGGGTGGCGATGGTCAGCCGGGTGCTCAGGGAGCCGCCCGGCGGTACCGTCAGGCTGGAGCTGCTGAAGTTGGCGGTAACTCCCGGCGGCAGGCCGTCCACGTTGAGGTTGACGGTGACGGACGGGCCGTTGGACTCGACGAAGACAGTGGTGTTGCCGGATTGGCCCTGCGCGACGCCGGGGATGAAGCCGGGCACGACGTTAAGGCGGAAGGAAACGCCGGAATCTTCAATGAAGAAGGGCTTGGCGATGAACACCGGCGGCATGCCCGTCTTGGTGGCTTCCACCTCCACCATGTAGCGTCCCAGGCCGAAATCGCCGGGGACGTTGAAGACCAGGGTGACGTCGCCGTCGTCATTGGCCAGGGTATTGGCCGGTACCGGGAGCTCACGTCCGGCGAAGCGGAGGTGGGTTATCTCGGCCCCGGCCGGGAAGTCGGTGGCTTTCACGGAGACCTTGGTCTTGACCGGCCCGGCGTTCGGGTTGATGGTTATCTCGGGGAACCAGACGCCCTGCTGGGCCATCCAGCTGGTGTTCATGAACTCCAGGGGCGGCTGGACATCGAACTCGATATGGGCGTAGAAGGTCTTCTGGTTGCCTCCGACCGTGGCGGTGCCCTTGACCTCGGCGCCGTAATGGCCCTGCTGGATGCTGGTGGGCGTCAGGGTGAGTGTCGCCGAGCCGGAGCCTCCCGGCGGGACGTTGACCAGGCTGGTGGAGAGGGCGGTGCCGATGCCCGGTGGAATCCTGTCCACGCTCAGCGTGACGTTGGCGGCGGCGCCCATCGACTTCACCATTATTGTAGTGGTAGCGCCCGCAGGAGGTATCGGTGGGAGCCAGTCGGGCTCGGCCTTGAGGGTAAAGGCGACGTCAGCGGCGGTGACCTGGAAGGGCTTCATGATAAAGACGGGGGGCTCGCCGGGTTTCTGGGCCTCCACCTCGACGTCGTACCAGCCGGAGGTGATGCTGGCGCCGCCCCAGATGGTCTTCGGCACGTTGAACACCAGGTTGAAATCGCCGTTAGCATCGGCGGCGGTCCCGGAAGGAACCGGCAGGTCCGTGTTGGCGAAGCGGAGCCGCGTCACGTTGGCGCCGTCGGGGAAGTCGGTGGCCTTGATGGTGACCTTGCTGCCGGCTTGCCCAATGTTGGGATTAAGCGTAATCTCGGGGAAGTAGAAGAGGTACTTGTCGGCGGCCTGCATACCCATCTGGTTCATAATGGCGTTCCGGTCCCAGTCCATGAACCCCAGGGGCGGCTGGACGTCGAACTCGATATGGGTATAGAAGGTCTTCGGGCTGCCGCCCACCGTGGCGGTACCCTTGACCTCGGCGCCGTAGTGGCCCGGCGGGATGCCGGTGGGGGTCAGGGTGAGGACGGCCGAGCCGGAGCCTCCCGGCGGTACGTTGACCAGGCTGGTGGAGAAGGCGGTATTCATGCCCGGCGGAATCTTATCGACGCTGAGGGTGACGTTGGCGCCGGCGCCGAGCGAGTTAATGCGTATGGTGGTGGTGCTGCCGGCGGGCGGGATAGGCGGGAGCCAGTCGGGCTCCGCCCTCATGGCGAAGGCGACATCACCAGCGGTGACCTGGAAGGGCTTCATGATGAAGGCGGGGGGCTCGCCGGGTTTCTGGGCCTCCACCTCGACGTCATACCAGCCGGAGCCGGTATTGCCGCCCCAGATGGTCTTGGGGACGTTGAAGACGAGGGTGAAGCCGCCGTTGCCGTCAGCGGCGGTGCCGGCAGGAACGGGCAGCTCCATGCCGGCGAAGCGGAGATGGGTCACGTTAGCACCGCCGGGGTAATCGGTGGCGCTGATGGCGACCTTGGTGCCGGCCTGCCCCATGTTGGGATTCAGCGTAATCTCGGGGAAGTAGAAGAGGTACTTGTCGGTGGCCTGCATGCCCATCTGGTTCATCAAGGCGTTCCGGTCCCAGTTCATAAAGCCCAGGGGCGGCTGGACATCGAACTCCAGGTGGGCAAAGAAGGTCCTGACGTTGCCGCTGATGGTGGCCGTGCCCTTGATTTCAGCAAAGTAGTGGCCGGGCGGAACCTGGGCCGGCGTCAGCGTGAGGGTGGCGCTGCCGGAGCCGCCGGGCGTAACGTTGACCGAGGTGCTGGAGAAGGCGGTGTTAATGCCCGGCGGAATCTTGTCCACGGACAGGGTGACGTTGGCGGCGCTCCCCAGCGACCGGACACGAATCAGGGTGGTGGCGCTGCCGCCCGGTGGTATCGGCGGGAGCCAGTCGGGGTCGGCCCGGAGGGTGAAAGCCTGGTCCGCAGCGATTACCTGGAAGGGCTTCAAGATATGCACCGGGGGTTCGCTGGTCTTTTGAGCTTCCACCTCGATATCGTACCACCCGGGGGCGGTGGCGGCGTTCCACATGGTCTGGGGCACGTTGAGAACGAGGGTGAAGCCGCCGTTGGCGTCGGCGGCCGTCCCGGCGGGCACAGGCAGCTCCATGCCGGCGAAGCGGAGGCGGGTCACCGCGGCGTTGGCCGGGTAATCGGTGGCCTGGATGCTGACCCTGGTGCCGGCCTGCCCCATGTTGGGATTAAGCGTGATTTCCGGGAAGTAGAAGAGGTACTTGTCCTGGGAGGACATGCCCATGTCATTAATCATGGTATTCATGTCCCAGTTCTTGAACTCCGGCGGCGGCTCGACGTCGAAGTCGAGGGGCATCATGAAGGCCGAGTCCGCCTCGGCGGGGATATTGCGGTCGAGGACCCGGTTGCCGTTGCCGTCAACCCACCCGACGATGGTTATCATGTAACGGCCGGGATTGGTCCCCTGGAGGTAGAAGTCTTTGGAGGCCGTGCCGGCCGCCGGCACGGTGGCGTTAGCCGTGGCGGGGCCGTCGGTGGCGTTCCAGTGGGCCTGGGCGCCGCCCGGTATGCCCCAGCCGTCCAGCATTTCCTGGACCGCCAGGGTCACGTTGACGCTGTTATACCCGAGGGCCCTGACGTTGACTCTCGTCTGGCCGTAGCCCCCCGGCGGTATCGGCGGTATCCAGTCCGGGGTGGCTTCCAGGCTGAAGACGGCATCGCTCCGCATCAGGTTGAAGTCCTCGACGATGTACTGCGACCCGCCGTCTGACTTGGAGGCGGAGAACTCCACGCCGTACATTCCCGGCATCAGGTTCCACGCCTCGTTGACGATGAAGGAACCGGAGAAGCCGCCGCTGCTATCCGCTACCAGGCCGGTGGGCGGCAGGGGCAGGGACTGCCCGCCGAATCTGATGCCGGTGATATTGGCGCCGGCCGGCAGGCTGGTGCCGGTATAGCTCACCTGGGTGCCGGCGGGGCCGCTCCTGGGCGAAAGCATGACCTCGGGGAAGAAGACGCCGTGCTCAAACTCGGTACCCTGCCACTGGGTATTCCAGGCGCCCTGGTCCATGCCCATCAAGCCGCCCATGAAGCCGGCCGGCGGCCCGACCGGCAGTTCCATGTGGTAGTCGCGCCGGGTGCCGCCTTCGACGGCGACGATGTTGAAGGGATAAGGCCCGGGAGGGATATCCCCGGATGGTTTCAGCACCAGGGTCGCCGTGGCGGCGCCACCGGCGCTGGTGACGTTGACCGTCCTTGAAGTCGGGTTCCAGGTCTGGGTGATGGTGCCGAAGGCGGCAAAGAGTCCCTCGGTGCTCAGGGTGACCGACGGCGTCTTGCCGGGCAGGGCGGTTACGGTGATGGCAATCTGGCGTCCGTTGGCGTCGCCCGCCGGTATCGGCTCCAGCCAGTTCGGGCTCACCTTGATGGAGAAGGTGTCGTTGGCGCCCATTACCTGGAACGGAATCATCCTGATGGTGCCGGCCACGTTTACCTCGAGGGGGTGGGGCCCGGAGGGCAGCTGCGGCGTGGTTATCACCGCGGAGAAGGCGCCCTCGGCGTCCGTGGTCGTGGCCACGGATGGCGTCACGCCAGTCGGCCCGAGGCGGATGGACGTCAGGCTCTGGCTCTTGGGGAAGCCGTAGCCGCTGACGGTCACCTGCTGGCCCACCGACCCGAACGGGGACGACAGGGTTATCATGGCCATGCCCATGTCCATGAAGCCGCTGGAGGGCGTTATCTCCAGGGTGAAGTCCGCCCACATCTCCTCGGACGGATTGGCCGCATTATAGGCCCGCACGGACACGCGGTAGTTGCCCATCGGGGTGCCGCCGGAGATGTTGAGCCTCAGCTCGCGACTCTCCATGCCGCCGACGGGCGGGGTAACGTTAGCGCTGGTAAAGCTGGAGGTGACCCCCATCGGCAGCCCCTCGATGCGCAGGATGACGTTGGGACTGGGGGGGGTGCTGACCAGCGACCTCACCGAGATGCTGACGCTGGCGGTCTCGCCCGCCGGCCGCGCCAGCCAGCCCGGGGAAGCCCCCACGCTGAATTTCTGGTTGGAAGAGACCACCTGGAAATCGAAGCCGCCCCGGCGGTCATCAGGGGGAGTGCCCACGATGACATCGACCGGGTATTTGCCGGGGCCGGTCGGCATCCCGAAGGCGTTCGCCGGCACGGTGAAGACGCCGGAGAACGAGCCGTCCGACGAGGTGGTGATGGCGTTGCTCAGCACATTGGTCTGGGCGAAGGTCAGGCTCTGTACGGCGGTACCGGCCGGGAAGCCGGAACCGGCGAAGGTTATCGTATCCCCGACGCGCCCGTAATTGGGCGTCAGGGTGAGCATGCCCATGCCGTAGCCCTGGGGCGGCATGATGGAGAGCTCCAGGTTGACGCGGGTTGTTTTCTCACCCTCGTCCCAGACGTTGTTGTCGTTGGTGTCCACCCACCCCTCGAGTCCCGCCGGGTACTGTCCCATGGGTATCATGCCGGGCAGTACCAGGGTCAGGTCGAAGTAGTTCTGGCCTCCCGGAGGGGCGCTCAGGGTATAGACGGGCTGGTTGACACCGTTCCACCCGGTGGTGACGCCGGGCGGCAGCCCCTTGACCGCCATCTTGACCGTTGGCGCGGCGCCGCCCAGGGCTTTGAGGATGCCGGAGGTCACCGGCTGGCCGCCGGGCTCTCCCTGGAGGAAGTTGGGGGAGAGGCTGATGGTAAAGGTATCATCGCTGCCGTAAACGTTGAAGTTGACGTCGGCGCGCGTGTTGGGAGCCACCGTAACCCTGACCAGATAGCTGCCGGGGAGGATGGCCTGCCCGCCGGCGCTGGCCGGGACGGTAAACGAGCCGGAGAAGCTGCCCTGGGGCGACGTGGTGATTTGCTGGGCCAGGGTGATGTTATCCCCGCCGAAGGTGATATCCAGGACCTGGGCGCCGGTGGGGAAGTTGGAGCCGCTGAAGGACACGGTGGTGCCCGCCGTGCCGTTACTGGGGTTGATGGAGAAGATGGGCATACCGTAGCCGGCGGAGGCCCCGACGTCTATCTCCAGGTTGCGGAACTCCTGCTGCGCCCCGGCGGTGGCCTTGACCGCCAGGGAGTAATGTCCCATCGGCGTCGAGGCTTTGGGCTGGATTTCCAGAGATGACATAATGTTGCCGCCGATGGGCGGCGTCAGCGTGGTCGCCGTTTGCCAGCCCCCGCTGTCGAAGCGCCACTCAATGTTAGGCGGTCCCTCCACCCGCAGGGTGATGTTGGCGGAGGAGTTGCCGAACGACTGCATGTTGACCGAGATGGAGACGGATGTCCCCGGCGCGGCCTGGACGAACGTCGGCGAGAGGTTGATGTTGAAGCTCGCCTGGTCGCTGACCAGGGTGAAGTCGGAGTTGGCCATGCGGTCGTCGGGATAGGTGCCCACCACGACCTCGACCGGGTAGTTGCCGGCGGTCAGTCCCGGCGGTACTTGAAGTACGGCGGACAGCGCGCCGTTGCCGTCCGTGCTGATGCTGGGCAGGCTGGCGATGCGGTCGTTCTGGGAATTGGGCGGCCCGAAGTACAGGTGGGTCAGCGGCGTGCTGGCGGGGAAGCCGCTGCCGCTGATGGTTATCCAGGTACCCAGCGGGCCGACGGTGGGGTTGAGGTAAATGGAGGCCATGCCGAATCCGGCCGGAGGCACGATGTCCATTTCCAGGGGGATGCGATGTACCTCGGCGGTGCCGGTGCGCTGGCCCTTGATGGTGATGGTGTAATGGCCGGCGGGAAGCCAGTCGCTGATGCTCAGGTTGAGGTCGGTGCTGATGACGCCGCCGGGCGGCGCCGTGATATTGGAGGAGGAGAAGTTGGCGGAAATATCGGCCGGCAGCCCCTCCAGGGAGAGGCTCACGTTCGGGGAGGAGGAGCCGACCGCCTGGACCTTGACCAGGGTGCTGACCTGGTGGCCCTGCTCGGCCCAGAGGAAGGACGGGGAGGCCTGGAGGACGAAGGTATCGCCCGGCCCGGTGATGGTGAAGGACTTTATCACGAACTTGTCGTTCGGACTGGTGCCTACCCGGAACTTGACGGGATAGCTGCCGGGGGGCAGTATCCCCGGGACGCGGAAGGAGCCGGAGAACTTGCCCGCGGAAGCGCCGGAGGTGGGCACGGTGATGGTGGGCAGGCTCTGGCCGGTAATCAAATCAAGCTGCCCGAAGACAATCTCGGTGACCTGGCTCGGGGAAGAATCGGTAAAGCCGGAGCCGGAGAAATTCACGTTCTGGCCGTTGCCGCCGAAGTTCGGGCTGAGGGTAATCTGGGCCATGCCGAAGCCGGCCGGCGGCTGCACGGTGAGCTCCAGGGACACCCGTTGCTCGGCGCCTCCGGTCACCCAGCCCTTGACGGTGATGGCGTAATTGCCGCTCGGGGCGGTCAGGCTGGCGGTCAGGGACAGGTTCCGGGAAGCCGACCCCCCGGCGGGTACCGTGACGGAGTTGTTGCCGCTGGCGGGGGTATTGACCGGCAGGGAGCCGAACTGGTAGGTCAGCCAGCTAGGCGCGCCCTCGATGGCCAGGTTGATGGCGGGACTGCTGCCGCCCACGGAGTAGATATTGACCGAGACGGTTGCCGAGTTGGCCCCCTGCTCCGTGGTCACGGTCGTGGACTGCGGCGAGACCCCCAGGGAATAGGTCTCCCCCGTGCCCAGAATCTGGAAGTCCCTCTCGGCGAAGTCGCTGGTGCTCGGGACGACGGCCCGGAGGCGGTAGTTGCCGGAGGGTATGCCCTGCGGTATGGCGACCGTCCCGGTGAAGCCGCCGGCGTTAACGGTGATGGTCTGCGGGCTCGTCGGCAGGGTGGCATCGGTGAAGACCTCCTTAATAGTTACGGTCTGGCCCTGGGTGGCCGGCGGGAAGTTGGAGCCGGTAAGGGTGATGGTATCGCCGACCTGCCCGTAGGACTGGGACAGCGATAGGCCGGGGCCCCACGCCGCCGGGGGCGGGATATCCAGGGTCACATCCGTCATCCGGTTGATGGCGGGGTCGGCGCTGCTGCCCTCGATATTGATATGGAACATGTCCGGCGAAGCCCAATCGGCCACCGTGATGCTGAGCGTGGCCGAGACGGTCTGTCCGGCGCCGGGGGTGACGCTGGCCGCGGAGAGGTTGCCGGTTACCCCGGGTGGCGCGTTGGCGCTGAGCGTGACCGGGGCGCCGAAGCCGTTGATGGAGGTCAGGTAAATAGTGACCTGGCCGGAGTTCCCCGGCGGTATGGAAACGAACTGAGGCGAGGCCGACATCGCGAAGTCCGGGTCAACGCCGGAGGTTATGGTCAGCTGGAATACGGCGGAATTCGAAGCCGAGACTGCCTTCACGGCGAAGTTGCCGCCGGGAGTGTCGGCGGGGATGGTCACCTGGGCGGTCCAGGCGCCGTCGCCGGCTATCTGCCCCGTGGCCAGTGTTACCCCGACGCTGGGCCCCGAGTCCCACCTCAGGGTCACGTTCTCGCCGGGGGTAAACTGGGAGGCAAAGAAGTTCGTCGGGGCGCCGGCGGCCACCATGGACGGCGAAGCGGAAAGCAGCGCCTGCCCGGCCACGCCGACGTTGACGGAAAAGAAGAAGCCCCGCTGCTGGCCGCCATAGGCGGACGTCTGCCCGCCGAGGCCGACCTGATAGTTGCCGGAAGGCGTCATGGCGCTGGCCCCGAGGGTCAGGCTTACCGGTTGCGTCTGGCCGGCGCCGAGGGTTACCTGGGTGGGGAAAAGGACGGAGCTGGACGCTATCTCCGGGGGCCCGTTGAACTGGAGGTTAACCGTGCCCGCGAAACTGTTCACCGAGGTCACGTTGAAGGTCTCGGTGATGTTGTCCCCGGCCGCCAGCATGAAGGAAAAGCGGTTCTGGCTGTGGGCGATGTTGAAAAACGGAGTGGGAGGCGCCGCGGTGGTGTTGGCCGTGGCCGAATTGGACAGCCCGGACCAGAGGTTGGCGTCGTCCCGGGTCTTAATCGCGAAGAAATAGGTGGTGTTATCGGTGAGTGCGCTGACGGTGAAGTTCTCGCTGGAGCCGGCCGGTTGCGGCGGGGCTACCCCCTGCGCCGGGGTGGCGTTGTCCCAAGCGGTGGCGTCCCCGATGCTCGTGGCGGCGTAGCGTATCTCGTACTGGGCGGCCTGGCCGGTGCTGGCGTCGTCACCGGGGGCCGTCCAGGCTAAAGTCACGGAATCGTAGGTAGTGCTGACCGCCGCCAGGTCGGTTACGTTGGCCGGCGGCGTGCTGTCCTGGGGTGGGGCCTGGGGCGGTGGCTCCAATGTGAAAGGCACTGTTACCGGGGAGCCCTGTGTCGCCGTGATATTCGTCTGGTTGGCGGTGGCGAACCCCGGCGCGTTGACCACGACCGTATAGCCGGGCCCCGGCGGTACGGTGACGCTGTACTGGCCGGAGGGATTGGTCGGCAGGGAATCATAGGTATTTTGCGGGGAGGCCGCCGGGAAGGCACGGACACTGGCGCCCTGGATTGGGCTGGAAGCGTTATCGCTGACGGCGCCCTGGATGATGCCTCCCGGCGCCAGGGAGAAATTGACGGCGGTGGTGGCGTTGGCGGTAACGTTCTGGCCGGGGGCGTGCCCGGTGATGAAACCCGCTTTGACGGCCGATAGGCGGTAATCATTACCTTCAGGTACGGTGACGTTGTACCCGCCGGAGGCATTGGTGCTGGCGTTCCAGCCCGGCGTCGGCGAGCCCGAGGCAAAGACGAGGACGGTGGCGCCGGCGACCGGATTGGTGGCATTATCGGTGACCTGCCCGGCCAGCGTGCCGTCGTTCTGGGCCAGTGCCGGCAGGGGCAGCAGCCCGAAGAGGAAAACGGCGGTAACCATGATGCGGAAGATGAAACTCAACGATGAAACAGAGAATTTTCCTGACCTGCGCATTATTCCTTACCTCCCGATACGGCAATTTCAAATAAAAAGGCGGCAGGTATGTCTGCCGCCTCCGGGTATGATTAGTTCGACTGTCCGTTCCGCAGCGGGATGCCGTGTTTTTCGGCGAAGGCGTAAAAATCGTCCCGGGGGATACGGTTCTGGCCCCCGGGGAGTCGGAAGGCCTTCAGGTTCCCCTTTTCAATCCACCGCAGGACGGTGACCTTGCTGACCCCGCAGCACCTGGCGACGGCACCGGTGGTGAGGTATTCCGGGTATGACCTTAGTGAGTTTGCTTCCAAGCTGTGCCTCCTTAAACCGGCTAGAGCGGCGCGGGCGTCCGGCCGGGGTCGCTTACGTTGTTCACACGGCTGACGCTGTTGACGAAAGTACTGGAATAACTCTAGTCTCGCCGGGTTACAGGCGGGTCACAAAAAGAGGCGCAGCTGACACAAAAAAATCACACTTTTTCCCGATTTAGGCGGGATGGGGTTGGGAGGTTAGGCGGCCGCGGCTTAACCCGCGAGACAGCCCCCTCCCCTGGATTCTCACGTCGTCCGCCTCAGGCGGACTCCTCAGAATGACGATATAGTGGGTTAAAAAG
This sequence comes from Chloroflexi bacterium RBG_16_60_22, assembly GCA_001796935.1. GTDB lineage: Bacteria > Chloroflexota > Dehalococcoidia > Dehalococcoidales > RBG-16-60-22 > RBG-16-60-22. The sequence goes on along the minus strand of MGNX01000013.1, from coordinate 9,204 downwards.
GGGAGTGCGGGGGGTGAGGTATAAAAAGTGGCGGGTAAAAAAGCCCGGGCTACCAGTCGCCGCGCACGTAGCGGTTGTCACGGCGCTCGGCGCCGATGGTGGTCTCCCGGCCGTGACCGGGGTACACGATGGTATCGTCCGGCAGCGTCATCAGCCGGGTACGGATGCTCTCGATGAGCTGGCGCCGGCTGCTCCCGGGCATGAGGGTGGTGCCGATGCCGCGCCGGAAGAGCGTATCGCCGGTGAAGACCCTGTCGCCGGCCAGCAGGCAGATGCTGCCCGGGGTGTGTCCCGGCGTATGTATCACCGTGAACTCCCAATCGCCGATTTCGATAATGTCCCCCTCGCGGAGGAGTCGGTCGGGGGGGTGAGGTGTCGGGTAGGAGATGCCGAACTGGGAGCTGTAAGCCCCCCGCCCCTCGAGGAAATCGGCGTCCTCGGCGTGGATGGCTACCGCCGCGCCGGTCCGGTCCTGGACATCGTACAGGGCGGCGATATGGTCGGAGTGGCCGTGGCTCAGCACGATGACGGTGATATCGAGGCCGGTCTCGTCGATGGCCCGGCGGATGTCCTGGCCGTGGCCGCCGGGGTCGATGACCATGCCCTCGCCCGCGGACTTCAGGCCGACGATGTAGCAGTTGGCCGAGAGTGAGCCAACGACCAGCCTCTTGATAATAACGTCATCATCCATATCGCGCGGGCGTCGGGCGGGGCCGGGACCAGCCTTTAGCGTG
>MGNX01000013.1:0-8430 GCA_001796935.1 Chloroflexi bacterium RBG_16_60_22 | reverse complement strand
AAAGTCGGGCGGATTAAGCAAGTCCGGTTACGGGCTGACCGTGAGGGGCTGCCCGGCGACGCGGCGCTGCCGCAGGGAGTTGACCCGGGCCAGGAACTCCAGGGGACCGAAGGGCTTCCTCATGAAGTAATCGGCGCCGGCGTTGATGGCCCGGACGCTGCTCTCGGTGCTGGCGTTGGCGCTGACGACGATAAGCGGCGCGGCGGAGACCTCCCGTATTTTCTCGCAGAGTTTCCAGCTTTCGTTGCCGGGGCTTTCCCTGACGATGACGACGTCGTAGGCCCGGGCGTCCAGCCGCGCCAGGCCTTTCCCGGCGTCCGGTACCACCTCGACCCCGTAGCCGTCCCTGGCGAGGAGGTCGGCCAGGACCGGGTACACCGTCATATAGTTAAAAAAGAGGGCCCGCTTACTCATGCTACACTTATAATTTAAAGCAGCGGGGCCGGCCTGAAAAGCAAAAAATCCTCTATTTCCCTTAAGGGTTGACCCCCATTGTCGGCCGAATTGGGGGCTATCCCCCAGTCAAATTAGTGAGAAGTATTGATGCTCAACGGTCGGATAACTATTACATTAGTACTATCAGCGCCCCGGTACCCTCGGATGTCCCGCCGGCGCGATACGGGGAAAATGCAGGAAAAACAGGCCACCGGCGTTTTTCTGGAGATGCTCATCGTCGTGGTGATACTCGGCCTTCTCGCCGCTATCGCCATGCCGCATGTCAGCCAGCTGTTCGGCAAGGGTAAAGCCGAGGCCTGGGAGGCGGAGCTTCATAACATCCAGACGGCCACCGTGGCGATGCTGTTCGATAGCGGCACCGGCACTCTGGTGCCCGTCGGCCCCACGGCCGATATGACCCTGGTCCACACCACCGATAGCCCGCCGCTGGTGCTGGCCGACTACCTGGGCGGACTGGATGGCGGCGCGGTGACGCTGGGGTGCCAGTATATCTTCGCCGCCGACGGCACGGTACGCCAGCTGCTGCCCTAGTCCGGGTAGGGCTCCGGCGGCGGGGGCTGCATCACATTTATCCGGTACGGACTGTAAGGCAGGTGGTAGGTGGTGGGACGGTCCGGGTGGTTCAGCGGCGACCCCGCGATGCTGGCGCCCTGGGCCTCTTCTATCCAGTCCCGGTGGTAGGGGGACATGAAGGTGAGCCGGTAAACGAACTTGAGGAACCTCCACCGGCCGTCTTCTTTAACGTACTCCATGTCATACTTCCCCAGGCACAGGAACGGGGTCAACTGCCCGTTGACCCGCAGGGAAGCGTACCCGTGGGAATGCCACAGGCCCCTGGCCTTGGTCCCGGCCCGGTTAATCTCGATGATGGGGTTCACCGTCATGTGCACCGCCATGAACCCCGCCGTGAGGTGGCTCTGCTCGCTGAAGACGGTGCTCCAGAGTCGTTTGACGCCCTCGATGCCCTCGTAGACGCCGCTGTCCTCTATCTCCAGGGACACCCCCGGCGTTTTCTGGGCGAAGAGGGACGGTATCTCCGCCCGCCGGCCGATGTGGTAGAGGTGTGAGTAAAGGGACTGCAGCTTCCATATTTCCAGGTAGTCTTTGGTGCGGGCGTTCTCCGCCACCTGTTCCTTGAGGCGGAGCACCTCGGCTTCCAGTTGTGCCAGTGTCATGGCCATGTTTCACATCTCCTTTCCCCCTCCCGGGAGAAGCATCTTCACAACATTGTCATTCCCGCGAAAGCGGGAATCCAGAGGAGGTAGCAAATTTGCTCCTCTCCGTTCTCCCCTGGATTCCCAATCAAGTTGGGAATGACATAAGTCGTATGGTCGGCACTAATATCCTCTCTTGCGGCTGATGATATTGCGCAGTCGCCGGCCGGCCTGGTAGCGCCGGATATTTTCGCAAAAAACGTCAGCGGCGCGCGCCATGTAGTCTTCCATGCCGCCGGCGATGTGGGGACTCAGGATAACGTTGTCCAGGTCCCAGAGTCGGCTCTCCGGGGGGAGGGGCTCCGGGGTGGTGACGTCCAGCCCGGCCCCGGCAATCCATTTTTCCTCCAGGGCGCGGACGAGGGCCTCTTCATCGACGATACCCCCCCGGGCGATATTGATGAGGTAGGCGGTGGGCTTCATCGCCCTCAGCTCTTTCTCCCCGATGAGGCGCCGCGTCTCCCCGGTCAGGGGAACGCAAATCACCACGAAGTCGCTCTCCGCCAGCAGCTCCGGCAGCCGGTCCGCCGGCAGCAGGCGGTCGACGTGCCGGCCCCGCCCCTCCCGCCGGGTCGAGCGGCGGGTGGCGACGACCCTCATGCCGAAGGCCTGGCACAGACGGGCCACCTCATGCCCGATGCTGCCCAGTCCCACGATGCCCGCCGTCTTGCCGTACAGCACCGTCGTGGGGAACCGCTGCCACCGGTGCTTTTGCTTCTGCTCGAACCAGCGCGGCACCCTTTTCACGAACATCAGCATGAACCCGAGCACGAACTCGCCGATTGTCGCGGCCGTGATGCCGCTGACGCCGGTAATGGTCACGGCGCTCTGCCAGATATCGCTTTGGGTCAGGCGGTCCACCCCGGCGGACATCATCTGGACCCATTTCAGCTTCGGAGCGCGCGCGGTGATGTCCGGCGGCAGGATAAGCCCGAAAATCACCTCCGTCTCCGCCAGCAGGGCGTCGAGCTTGGCCCGCCCGGACATGTCCCCGCGCAGCTCGTCGTGGACCAGCGCCGAGGCATCCGTGACGTTTATCCCCGGCCCGGCCAGGGTAATCCGCCGCAGGGTAGCCTCGTCGGCCTGCGGCATCGCCCGGTCGAAGGCGGGGGTCATTACCAGTACGTTGAGCGGTTTCATCGCAAGGGCTCTTCAGGCTATCGTAGCATGACGCTCGCGGGTTTGACAAACAACTTGATAAAAAGCGGAATATTATGCGACAATGGAGTGCTTCGCTCCGGGGTAATAATCTTCGCAACGCTGGTTGACCGTGAAAAGCAGACAGGTAAAGAGCCGGGAAAATAGTCCTTCTCCACCGCGCCGGGGGGATGGTGCGGCTACGGGCGGCGGCTTTGACATGTGGGTGCTGATGGACAACGCCCACTTCGCCATCGCGCGGTCGCGTTTTCTGGAAATATCCCAGTTCGACCTCACCAAGGAGCAGGCCCAGGTCCTCTACGTGCTCCAGGTCTTCGGCGGCTCGGCCACGCAGACCCAGATAGCCGACTTCACCATGCGGCAGCACCACTCGGTGTCCACCCTGGTCAACCGCATGTGCAAGGAAGGACTGGTCAGGAAGGAAAAGGACCCGGCGGGACGGGGGTTCCGCATCTTCGTGACCAAAAAGGGGAAGGATAAATACGCCCGGGTGACGAAGAACTCGGTGGAGATGATTTTCTCCTCCCTGTCACCGGAGGAAAAAGAGAAGCTCGCCTCGTACCTCGGCCGGGTGCTCAAGACGGCGCGCGACCTGCTCGGGCTGGACTACAAGCCGCCTTTCCTGAAATAGCCGCCGGCGGCCTGAAGCCACTACTTCCGGGGCTTCTTTGCCTTGATTTCCTGGTCGTAGGACACCCCGGGGGTGCCGTCGGTATAGGTCCGCTGGTAGCCGCCCGTGAGCATGATTTCCATGAAGACGATGGGTTTGCCGATTCTCTTGAAGTTCAGCGGGCAGTGGTACACCCCCGGCGGAATGGTGACGACGGAGGGGCTATCGATGGTGATGATTTCACCCTCCTGGCCCATGGCCAGCTCGATTTCGGCATCGAACTCGCGCACGTCCAGCGGGTTGCCCCCGAGGAAGCACAGCACCTGGTAGAAGTCGTGGCTGTGGGTCTGGGGAGGCATGACGAAAGCCTCGGCGACCGGCTGGTAGGCCAGGATAAGCCCGCAGTTCAGCTCGTTATCATGGGCCGATACCGATTCCAGCTTGAAGACCGATTTGTAAGGGTTTCTCAGGACATATTTTTCGTATTTGGATTTGGCCATATCGGTTCTCCTTTCTCAATACTTGACACCCCGGCGTTATGCCTTAGCACCAATTAAAAATTGTCTGTCATTCCGGACCAAGTCCGGAATCCAGGTATTTCTGGATTCCCGCTTTCGCGGGAATGACAATATCGTCGTGTTGCTTGTGAGGAAATCTTTGAAACAACACACTAGTACATGCTTTCCAGCAGCTTGACGCTTTCATCGAAGTCGAAGTTGCGCGGGTTGCCCTGCTGGGCGAAGTCGTTGGCGTACTGCCACTTGATGATGTGGTGGGCGTCCTCCTTTTTAAAGCCGAACTGCCGGTGCAGGTTGCCCGTCTCGATGTCCAGGTCTTCGAGCAACCTCTCTATTTCCCCGAACCAGCGGTCGGAGGCCTGCACCCGGCTCAGGCCCCGGGTATCGACCCCCATGGCCGAGGCCATCCCGGCGAAGCGGTCGTGGCAGACGGGCTGGTTGTACCTCTCCCCCGGGACGGTCACCACGGCGCTGGCCAGGCCGTGATGGACCCCGTAGAGGACGGAGAGCCCGTGCCCCATGGCGTGCACGATGCCGACGTTTCCCCCGGAGATGAGGCCGAGGGCCGCCATGGACTCCGCCCAGCACATGCTCTCGCAGGCCTCGTGGTTCATGCGGTTGTAGCTGAACTCCCGGAGGCTCCCGGCGATGGCCCGGATGGCCTCCAGTTGCAAAGCCCGGTTGTAGCGGGACGGCAGCTTGCAGACATAAGACTCGAAGGCATGCGCCAGGGCGTCAAACCCCGTCTGGGCGGCCACGTGCCGCGGCATCAGGCGCACCAGCAGGGGGTCGATGATGGCCATCCGGGGCCCCAGCCCCGGCAGCACGGTCAGCAGCTTGGCCTTGACCTTGGTATTGACGATGGCGGCGGCGAAGGTCGTCTCCGCCCCGGTGCCGGCCGTGGTGTTCACGGAGATTTGTGGTATGGTGACCGGCTTGTATTTCTTCATCTCCTCCATCCAGGGCGGGTCGATGCAGGCCACCATGTCACCGATGTAACGGCCGCCGTTGGAGGCCACGGCCCGGACGCCCTTACCGCAGTCGTGCGAGCTGCCCCCGCCGATGGAGACCACCCCGTCGCACCCGGCCTCCTTGAAGATATCGTAGGCTTCCATCACCTCGTAGTCCTTGGGGTTGGACGTTACCCGGTCATAGATAACGGTGCTGATGCCGCCGTTCGTCAGGACCTGGGTAATTTCTTCGACGATGCCCGTCCCCTTGAGGCCGGTGGTGGTTATCAGGGCGTTTTTGATACCGGCCATCCGGCACTCGTCGGCCACCGTCTCGTAAGCCCCCCACCCGATGGCGGTCTGGCCTATCTGGTTCAGGTAGCTGATGGGAAACTCGAACACTCTCTTGTCAATCACCTCTGGCCTCCTTTTTCAGGCTCTCGCGACCGTTTAAGTACCGGACTATTTATTTAAAACCCGGGCGGCGGCGTTCTCCCCGGCGATGCGGCCGGAGTTGACGGCGAAGCCGGATGTCGTGCCGGTGAGCCGGATGCAGTAGGTATCCCCCTCCCAGCCCCCGGTAGTATCGCCGCCGGCGTAGAGCCCGGGGATGGGCTCGTCCTGGCCGTTGAGGACCTCCATGCGGTGGTTGATTTTGATACCGCCCACCGTGGTCAGGAAACACAGGTGGCACCGCACGGCGTAGTAGGGGGGAGTGCGCAGGGCCAGCAGGTAACGGCGGTCTTTATCAAAGAGCTCGTCGTGGCCGCGCTCGCAGAACCGGTTGTACTCGTCGATGGTGGCCCGGAGGACCTCCGGCGCCGCGCCCATCCACCCGGCGATATCCCCCCAGTCATCGGAAATCCTGACCCCTCCCCTGGCCGCTTCCGCCCTCAGTTCCGTGTCCAGGTTGGCCGGGATGGTCCCGGCGGTGCCCGGCTTTCCCCCCACGTCGCCCTTATGGAGCCCCTCCGCCACGACCCGGTTTTTAATCCCCTCGTCGAAGAGGGCATAGACGAGTTTTTCCGGCTGCCGGTCGATGGCGTTGCCGCATTCGGTGGGCTGGAAGGTCAGCGTCTCGTCGGCAAACCGCCTGCCGTTGGCGTTGACCCAGAGGGTCGCCGGCTCCTGGGCCAGGCCGTTGACATCCGATGTCCCCGGGTAGAAATGGGTGTGCAGCACCAGCGTGCCCAGGCCTTCCGTGGCCGCGCCGATGGCCGTGGCCATGAGCAGCCCTTCCCCCTTCAGGTGGGGCAGGCCGAGGTATATCATGCTTTCGCGGTAGGAGGGGCGGTATTTTTTCAGCAGCTCCGGACTGCCCCCGTACCCGCCGGTGGCGATGATGACCGCCCGCGCCGTAATACGTAGCTCCTGCCCCTTCACCTCCGCCAGGACGCCGGTCACGCCGCCGGCGCCGCCGGTCAGTATTTTCTTCGCGGAGGTGTGGAAATACAGCCTCACGCCCCGCCGCTCGGCGTCCTGCCGCAGTGCCTTGAGGATGACCGGGCCGACGTTCCGCGCCGTCGTGCTGTGCCAGGTACGTATCACGTGGCCGGGGTATAAAGGGGGGATATTATCGAACCTGATGCCCCTGGCTTCCAGCCACCCGATGGTGTCCCCCGATTTCTGGATGAAGGCACGGAGGATGCGGGGGTTGATTTTCCAGTGGGCGTAGTCCATGCCCATCTTGAAAAGCCCGTCCGGGGGAGTATCGATGCCCAGCCGCCGCTGGGCCGGGCTCGCCGCGCCGAAGATGCCCACCACGAAGGCCGAGTTGCCGCCGGGGCCGCCCTTCTTTTCCAGCAGCGCCACCCCGGCCCCTTTTTCCGCCGCCGCCACGGCCGCCGCCATCCCGCAGAGGCCGCCCCCGATGACGACCACGTCCGCATCGATATTCCTGGCTCGAGAAATCCGCTCGGGGCTCACGGTTGCTTGCCTCCTTAATAAAGGTCAGACAGCCCGGGCGACGCGCGAGCCGTCGGCGACGGCGTCCCTTATCAGGCCGGGCTCGCGGCAGTCGCCGATAGCGTACACTTCCGGGGCTTTCCCTTCCATGATTTTCAAGAGGTAGGGGTTCGCTTCCAGCGGCAGGGCCGGTATGATGCTGTCGGCCGCGATGGTCTGCCGGTTCCCCTCCTCGTTAATCACGGTCAGCCCGTTGACCGTTATCTCCTCGTACCGGACGCCCGGCATCAGGGTGACGCCCTTTTTCCGGAACCAGGTAAAGAGGTAGGCCATGAGGACGTCCACCATGCCCTTGCCGGGAGTCTCGTCTTCCTCGACGATGGTCACGCTCCTGCCCCGCCGGGAGAGGAACTCGCCCAGCTCGCAGCCGTGGATATCGCCGCCGATAACGACCACGCTTTTCCCGACGGGCATCCAGAGCCCGGTCAGCCGCCCCAGGAGCTCCGGCCCGAGGAACCTCAGGAAGGACTTCAGCCGGCGGTGCAGGGCCGGGGTGTTGATGACGTGGCGCCCCCCGATGCCCGGTATCTCCGGGACGGCGGCGGTGCCCCCCGTTGCCAGGATAACCGCATCCGGCTTAGTCTTCTCCAGCTCCTTGAGGTTGAACTCCCTCCCGAGCCTGATTTTAACACCCAGGCCGGTAATCTGGCGCTTGAAATAGCGGACCATCTCCGGCAGCGGCTCCAGGTCGGTGCCCTTGACCAGCGCCGCCAGGGGCAGCAGTCCCCCCAGCCGGTTCGATTTTTCGTAGAGGGTGACGTCATGGCCTCGCAGTGCCGCCACCCGGGCGGCCTCCAGGCCGGCCGGCCCCCCGCCGACCACCACCACCCTCTTGACCCTGGCCGCTTTCTCGATGGTGTTGTGCTCCGTCCCCAGGTCGGCATTGATGCGGCAGCGGCCGGTGCCCAGGCAGTTCTCGCAGGCGGTGCAGGGGGCGATGTCGGCCAGCCGCCCCGCGGCGACCTTACGGGGAAGCTCGGGGTCGGCAATCAGGCGCCGCGTCATGCCGATGAAGTCCGCCTGCCCTTCCCTTAAAGCCTTCTCCCCCAGCACGGGGTCGAGCTTGCCCACGGCGATGACCGGGATGGAGAGCACCTGTTTCATCCCGGCGGCCAGGGGCAGATTGGCCCCCGCCCCCCGGCGGCTGGCATCGTATTCCTCCGGGAAAGACGCCACGGGGACGGGCGGCTCCGGGTAGAAGAGCACGTCCGGGAGGTAGCCGCCGACGTGGTACCCCATCCAGTGGTTGCGCACCTGGACGGCGTTGGCACCGGCCTCCTCCAGCAGTCGGGCTATCCCCCGGGCTTCCCCGGGGGTCAGGCATTTTTCGTCGGCCACGCCGATAATCCGACCGACCTCCAGGCCGTTGATGCAGACGGCTACCGGGAAGTCGGTCCCCAGGCGCTTTTTGACTTCCCTGATGATGGATGTCACCAGCCTGGCCCGCTTCTCGCGACTTCCCCCGTAGTCGTCCTGCCTCCGGTTCCAGAAAGGCGACAGGAAGTTGTGCAAAAGGTGGCTGCTGGAGGCGTTGATATCGACGCCGTCAAAGCCGGCCT
>MGNX01000012.1:27384-27862 GCA_001796935.1 Chloroflexi bacterium RBG_16_60_22 | reverse complement strand
CCGCCGACCAGGTAAACGTCCTGACGACGGTAGCGCCGGGGGCCAGTGAGCTCACCGGGGACGACTTCTGATAGGTGTCGTCGATGTAACAGGTGACCCCGAAGGCAGCCGCCGGGGCATCGCCTTGGTTTTTCACGGTAACGGTAAACGTCACCGTGTCCCCGAGGGAGGGCACCTCCGGCGAGGCGGCAATCGCCTCGACGACGATGTCCGGGGCCGGGGCCGCCAGGGCATAGTTGGACCTGTCTCCGGCGGATACGGGGGCGGCACTGAGGCCGGCCAACAGCAGTACCGCCAGAGCGCCGGGCCAGGCCCGGCGTTTCCAGTTCAGCATCGGTACAACCTTCACGTGTCGGTCGATTACAGGATACTCTGGCGCACGTGGCGGCGATTGGGCTTTAGCATGGGATTGGGAACGGTGTTATCCCTAATTTTTCGGGTCGTATCCGGTCTCGGTCTTACTTATTAGCTTTGCTTT
>MGNX01000012.1:27112-27266 GCA_001796935.1 Chloroflexi bacterium RBG_16_60_22 | reverse complement strand
AGCACTCCCCTTTGGTGAGAGAGTTAAAATCCCCCTTAGTCCCCCTTTTTCAAAGGGGGAGACAGAAAGTGCACAATGGGTCGTCTCCCTTTCGTAAAGGGAGAGTGAGAGGGATTTCTCAGCGGCCTAAGCCGCCGATTCATCTTACGTCATT
>MGNX01000012.1:22524-27092 GCA_001796935.1 Chloroflexi bacterium RBG_16_60_22 | reverse complement strand
GATGGGTGGGGAAGGTATAACGGGCTAAGCAGAAGATGATGCGAGGGCGGCTCGGGTGGGAATAGATAACAAAGGGGGGCGGCGGGGACTCTTTCGTCGCTGCGCTCCTCAGAATGACAGGAACGGGGGAGGGGCTAGATGCTCCTCCCGAGGTCCGCCCAGTACTTTTGCCGCAGCTCCCGCTTCATTATCTTGCCGGCGGCATTCTTGGGCAGGGTGTCCATGAACTCCACGGACTTGGGGGACTTGTAGCCAGCCAGGTTCTTCTTGCACAGGGTAATGAGCTCTTCGGCGGTGGCGGCGGCGCCCTTTTTCAAAGAGACCACGGCGTGGACCTTCTCCACCCAGTAGGGGTCCGGGATGCCGATGACGGCCACCTCGTGGACGCCGGGGTGCCGGTAGAGCACCTCCTCTATCTCCCGCGGGAAAACGTTCTCGCCGCCGGTGATAATCATGTCCTTCTTGCGGTCCTTGATGTAAACGTAGCCGTCCTCATCGTAGCAGCCGATGTCCCCGGTGTGCAGCCAGCCGTCCACGATGGTGCTGCCGGTATCATCCGGCTTTTTCCAGTACTCCTGCATGTTGTGCTTGCTGCGGGTGATTATCTCCCCCATCTCCCCGGGCTTGACGTCCTGGCCGGCATCGTCCACGATTCTAACCTGGACGCCGATATCCGGCTGCCCCACGGAGGTCAGCCTGACTTCATGCGGCGTGCCCAGCACCTCATGCTCTTCCTTGGGCAGGTGGCAGATGGCCGGGCCGCTCTCGCTCTGACCGTAGCCCTGCCCGAAGACCGCCCCGAAGGTCTCCAGGCCCCTTCGCACCACTTCCAGGGGCATCGGGGAGCCGCCGTACCAGATGTACTTCAGGCTGCTGACGTCGTACTTCTTGACGTCCGGCACGGCCAGCATGGCGATGAGGTGGGTGGGTACGATGGACATGTGGGTGGCCTTCTCGTCCTGGATGAGCTGGAGGGCGGCAGCGGGGTCGAAAATCTTGACGATGATGTTGCAGCCGCCGACGTAGAGGATGGAGCGCAGGATGGTGTCCCCGGCGATGTGGAACATCGGCGATACCTGGATATGGCGGTCGTCCGGCTGTATGCCGAGGTTGATGATATAGGTGCGGGTATCGTCCCAGGCCTCGCGGTGGGAATAGACCGCGCCGCGGGGCACGCCGGTGGTGCCGCTGGTATAGATGATGAAGAAGGGGTCGTCTTCCTCCACCGTAACATCAGGCTCCTCGCCGGGATAGGAGGCCAGCAGGTCTTCCAGGTGTATCATGTGGGGGTTCTTCGCTTCCACGGAGATGAAGTTCTTCACGCCGGGGGTCCGGGAGCGTACCGACTCGATGACCGGCACCAGCTCCGGACCGACGAAGAGGGTATTGACCTCCGAATAGTTTACCAGGTAGTTGACCTCCTCGGCACCGAGGCGGGGATTGAAGCGGGACAACAGGTAGCCGCCCTTCATGGCCGCCCCGTAGACGATGGCGTAGTCCAGGCAGTTCCAGGCAATGATGCCGATGGCATCGCCCTTGTTGACGCCTAGCTCCTGGAGCGCGTGGACCAGCCGGTTGACCTCGGCGTTGAACCGGGCGTAGGTGAGTCGCTTCTTCCCGTAGACGTAGGCCTCCCTGTCCGGGCGGAGCAGGGCGTGGCGGTGGACGATGTAGGCAAAGGTGCCTATTTTATAGCGGGACAGTTCCTGCAGTATTTTCCCTGGCATGCTTTCCCTCCGGAGAGCGAGCGGTCTGGACTAAGTTCCCGATGAACGGGGAAAAGGGGCTTGATTACAGGCGGTGCGATGCTGTTTTCCATAAATCCGTAAAGGATTATAACACTCCCGGGGTGACATTACAAAGGAACCGGCTTAAAAATTCTTCTGGAATCTCTTGACAAGAGAACATATGTTCTATATAATTAATGCTTGCCGAGGTGAAACATGAGAGTGCTATGTGTGCTGCTGCCCCATTTCCCCTGGCGGTGCGAGGTCCGGGACAATCCGGCCCTCGAGGGCCGGCCGACGGTCGTTACCTATGCGTCCGGCTCGCAGAAGCTGGTCCTGGACCACTCCCCCGACCTCGACGGGCTGCGGCCCGGTATGCCCCTCCAGCCGGCCCTGGCCCGCCACGGGGAGGTCGAGCTGCGCCACGCCGATGTCCCCCGCTACTGGTCCGTCTTCAACGGCATACTGGACGCGCTGGAGCGGATAAGCCCCCTGGTGGAAGGCGCCGACCTTGGCTGTGCCTATATCGGCGTGGACGGTCTGCACCTCATCTACCCGGACGATGCCGCCCTCGTCGGCGCGGTCAGGGAATCCATACCGGAAATCTTCGCGCCCCTTGTGGGGATTGCCGGGAACAAGTTCCTGGCGTGTCTGGTTGCCCGCCGAAGCCCTCCCGGCGGGCACCAGGCATTAACCGGCGAAGCCGGCTCTTTCCTCCGTGACCTCCCCGGCGACGTCCTGCCGGTATCGGCCAGGAGCCGGGAACGCCTGCGCGACTTCGGGCTGCGCACCCTGGGGCAGGTAGCGGCCCTGCCCCCCGGCCCCTTCCAGTCCCAGTTCGGGCCGGAGGGCAGAAAAATCTGGGAGCTGGCGAACGGGCGTGACGATACTCCATTGTACCCGCGACTGGCGGAGCAGGCCATCGAGGAGAGCGCCGCGCTGCCCTCGGTGACCGTCTCCCTGGAGGCCATACTCGTGGCGGTGGAGACGCTGCTGGCCCGCGTCTTCGGCAGAATCGGGCCGGCGGGCAGGGGCATCCGCGGCCTTAAGCTGTGGACCCGCACCTGGGGCGCGGCGCACTGGGAGCGCCGCATCCAGTTCAAGGAGCCGGCCATGGACGTTAAGAGCGCCGTTTCCCGCATCAAGCGCATCCTGGAGGACTATCCCCAGCCCGGCCCGGTGGAGCAGGTGGGACTGGGCATCACCGGCCTGGGCTACCCGAGGGGTCGGCAGAAGAGCCTGTTTTCTGAAATCAGGGCCAGGGACCACCTGCTGGACGATATCCGGCAGCTGGAGTTCCGCCTGGGCAATCCCCAGGTGTATAAGGTGAAGGAAATCGAGCCATGGTCGAGGATACCGGAAAGACGCTACGCGCTGACGCCTACCGACCGGTGAACGCGCCGGAGCCGGTGCGGGTGGAGGAGGACGCCTCCGGCCTCCCGGCGGCGGTCAGGACGCCGCGAAGGCAGGCCGTGGCGGCCATCGAGGAGCGGTGGCGCCTCGACGACGAGTGGTGGCGCGCCGGGCCGGTGGCGCGCCTCTATTACTCCGTGCGGCTGGCCTCCGGGGAGCGCCTGCTCCTCTATAAAGACCTGGCCGGCGGCGGCTGGTACCGTCAGGCGTATTAGAAAAGTAAAACAAAAAGTCATTCCCGCTTTCACACCTGTCATTCCCGCGAAAGCGGGAATCCAGCCTCTTTACTGTCATTCTGAGCGCAGCGAAGAATCTCGGGGTGAAGGGAGGGGAAAGGACCAAGAAAGGAACGGATTCTCACGGTCGTCCCGATTTTATCGGGACTCCCTCAGAATGACAGGAGAACATGATGGACTACGCCGAGCTCCACTGCCACAGCTACTACTCCTTTCACGACGGAGCCTCCTCGCTGGAGGAGCTGATGCTGCGCGCCAGAGACCTCGGCTACCGCGCCCTGGCCGTCACCGACCACGATAACCTCGCCGGGGCGATGCGCTTCGCCCAGCTGGCCCGCTCCCTGGAGATTCACGGCATCATCGGCGCCGAGCTTACCCTGAAGGGCGGCTTTCACCTCACCCTGCTGGCTAAAGACCGGACGGGCTACGGCCACCTCTGCCGCCTCATCACCGCCGCCCATGCCTCCGGCGAGCGCAACGAGCCCGGGCTGCCCCCCGGGCTCCTGCCCGAGCACGCCCCCGGCCTGGTGGCCCTCTCCGGCTGCCCCCGCGGCGAGCTGTCGCGACTGGTGGGGGCGTCGCGTTTTGACGAGGCACGAGGCCTGATAAGGCAGTACCTCGACTGGTTCGGGACGGACAACTACTATATTGAGCTCCAGCGGAACCTCGCCCCCGGCGACGTCGAGCGCCACCGTAGGCTGCTGGCCCTGGCCCGGGAGACGGGCGCCCGGGTGGCGGCCGCGGGCAACGTCCACTATCACCTCCGGGAAAGGCACCAGCTCCAGGACTGCCTGGTGGCCATCGGGAACTGCAAGAGCCTTGAGGAGACCCACCGCGAGCGGCGGCCCAACTCCGAGTTCTACCTGCGGTCGGTAGAGGAGCTGGAGGGCCTTTTTCAAGAATGCCCCGATGCCCTGGAAAACACCGTCGAAATCGCTGAAAGGTGCACGCTGGACTTAACTAAAGACCTAGGCTATGCCTTCCCGGACTACCCCGCCCCGCTCAGCCACACGCCGGAGAGCTACCTGGAGGAGCTCTGCTACGAGGCCGCCCGGCGCCGCTACGGGGCCGTCACCCCGGCGGTGTTCCGCCGGCTGGAGGAGGAGTTCCGCCTTATCCGGAAATTCAAACTGGCGGGCTTCCTGCTCCTCTACCACGAGGTCATCAAGCTGGGGCGGGAGGTGATGATTGC
>MGNX01000012.1:11794-22495 GCA_001796935.1 Chloroflexi bacterium RBG_16_60_22 | reverse complement strand
TGGAGGAGGACCCGCCGGGGAGGGGCCGCGGCTCCTCGGTGGCATTGCTGGTGGGCTACCTCATCGGGCTTTCCCACATCGACCCCCTCCTGTACGACCTGTCGCTGGAGCGCTTCCTCCCCGACGACGTCATGACCAGCGTCCCGGACATCGACCTCGATTTTCCCCGCAGCATCCGGGAGGACCTCATCCTGCGGACGCATGAAAAATGGGGCTGGGAGCACGCCGCCCTCACCGGCACCATCGCCACCTATCAAATCAAGGGGGCGGTCCGGGACCTGGGCAAGGCGCTGGGCCTGCCGGAAACGGAAATCGGCCAGCTGGCCAGGCAGGCCGACTGGGGCAGCGCCCGCAAGCTGGAAGCCAAAATGCGGAGGATGCCCAACTTCAGGGACAAGGTGGAAGCCCCCGTCTGGCGCGACCTGGTAAGGCTGGCCGCGGAGCTGGACGGCTTCCCCAAGTACCTGGGGCAGCACCCCGGCGGCATGATACTTTCCTCCACCCCCCTCATCGATATCGTGCCGGTTCAAAGGGGCGCCATCGAGGGGCGCTACGTCTGCCAGTGGGACAAGGACAGCATCGACGACGCCGGCTTCGTAAAAATCGATTTCCTGGCCCTGGGCGCCCTCTCCCAGCTCCAGGAGGCCGTCGGGCTTATCAGGGACCGCACCGGGGAGCGCATCGACCTCTCCCGCATCGACTTCGAGGATGGCGCCGTCTACGATATGCTCTGCCGGGGGGATACCATCGGCATCTTCCAGGTGGAGTCCGCCGCCCAGATGCAGACCATCACCCGTCTCCGGCCCCGGAACCTGCTGGACATGGCCCACGAGGTGGGGGCGGTGCGGCCGGGGGTGGGGGTCAACCACGGCGTGCAGGAGTACCTGGCCCGGCGCCGCGGCCGGAAGCCGGTGACCTACGACTGCCCCCTGGAGCAGCGGGCCCTGGAGCGCACCCTGGGCGTCGTCCTGTTCCAGGACCAGGTCAACCAGCTGGCGATAGACGTCGCCGGTTTTGCCCCCGGCGAGGCCGACCGCCTCCGCCGCGCCTTCGGCCGCCGCCACAACGAGGAACTGATAGCGCAGTACCGCCAGAGGTTCCTGGCCGGGGCGGCCAGCCGGGGCGTCAGCGCGGAAGCGGCGGAAAAGGTCTTCAAGAAGTTCAACGGCCTCTACATGTTCCCGGAGTCGCACGCCTTCGCCTTCGGGGTGACGGCCTACCAGGCGGCCTGGGTGAAATACCATTACCCGATGGAGTTCTTCGTGGCCATCTTCAACCAGCAGCCGATGGGCTTCTACAACCTGGAGACGCTGAAGGAGGACGCCGTGAGGCACGGGATAAGGGTCTTGAATCCGGATATGAATAAAAGCCGCTCTAAATGTGTCATAGAACACCAGTCTGTCATTCCCGCGGAAGCGGGAATCCAGCCTCTTTACTGTCATTCTGAGCGAAGCGAAGAATCTAGGGGTGGGGACGCGGGCTGCCTTCCGTCCGTCCCTCCCCGGGATTCTTCGGTCGCTGCGCTCCCTCAGAATGACACATATGGGGGTGAGGTTGAAAACAAATACCTGCGGCTGGGCTTCCTCAACGTTCTGGGGCTGGGAGAAGCCTCGGCGGAGGCGATAGAGCGGGGCCGGGAAAAGGGCGGGGCTTTCAAAAGCATCGGTGACTTCCTGGAGCGTACCGGCGTCCTGGAGGAGGTGGCCCTCAACCTGGCCGGTGCCGGCGCCTTCGACAGCCTGGAGCCGAACCGGAGGAAGGTGAAATGGGAAATCGGGCTACGCTACCGGCCGGTCAACACCCAGCTTCCTTTACCCCTCCCCGTCGCGCAGGACATGGTGGCGCTGGAAGCCCCCGGCGACTGGGAGCGCATGCAGGAAGAGTACGGCGTGCTCAGCCTCTTCCCCGCCGGTCATGTCATGGCCCGGCTGCGCCCCCGCTTCGACGGCGGTTTCCGCACCAGCCGGGACATCGAGAAGCTGGGCGACGGTGCCGAGGTGACCACCGCCGGGCTGGTCATCCGCCGCCAGCGGCCGCACGGCAAGGTGGTCTTCATCACCCTGGAGGACGAGTTCGGCCACATTCCGTGCATGGTCTTCTCCAGGGTGTACGAGCAATACGAGCACCGGTTCCGGTCGCCTTTCCTCGTCGTCAGGGGCCGGCTCACCCGGCGCGAAGGCACTCATAACCTGGTGGTGACCGGGGTCAAGCCGTTCCGCGCCCTGGACAGGGTCCCGGCGTCCAGGGACTTCCGGTAAATACCCCTCTCCAGACCGCTTCCGTTTGACAAGTCCCCGCGTTTTGTATAGTCTAATCTAGACCATGTAATCTTCCCGGGTTTCAGGCTATGGGGATATGGATGTGAGCAAGCACAATACCACCGGGCCATCGCGACCCAGGACGAGAACCGAGCGGCAGTACCCCGAGGTCCTGGTACTGAGCCGGATTTCGGCGGCGCTGAGCGGCCTGTGGGACCTCGAGGCCATCCTCGGCGTCGGGCTCGACAGCACCCTGGAAATCATGGACGGTACCATCGGGGAGGTCCTGCTCATCGACGAGAAGACGCAGCTGCTCACCCACCTTGCCTACCGGGGACTGAGCAAGGAATTCGTGGAAAAAATACGCCTCAGCGTGGGCGAGGGCATCACCGGCAGCGTCGCCCAGACCGGCAAGGCGATTCTCCTGGAGGACATCTCCAGCGACCCGCGGGTCGCCAACCGCGAGCTGGTCACTAACGAGGGTCTGAAAGCCTTTATCTGCGTTCCCCTGCGGGCCAAGGACAAGGTCCTCGGGGTGCTCAACGTGGCCAGCAAGGCGCCCCGGCAGTTTACCACCAATGACATGCACCTGCTTTATGCCATCGGCGACCAGCTCGGCATCGCCATCGAGCAGGCGCGACTCTACGACCGCCTGAGGAAGGCGCGGGAGAGGCTGCGCAACCTGGCGCGGCAGAACCTGGTCGCCGAGGAGGAAGAGCGGCGGCGGATTGCCCGGGAGCTCCACGACGAAACAAGCCAATCGCTCTCCGGCATCGCCCTGCAACAGCAGGCCCTGATAGAGATGGCCGAGATAACCGGCCGGCTCACGCCGGAGTTCATCGCCGGACTCAAGAAGGCGCAGGCGCTCACCGTCCAGGTGCACAACGAGGTGAGCCGGCTCATTTCCAACCTCCACCCGGCCCTGCTGGACACGCTGGGGCTGGTCCCGGCCGTCCGCCAGCACGCCGAGAGTCGGCTGCAGCCCCTGGGCATCGAGGTCAAGGTGGAGACGAAAGGGATGGAGGCGCGGTTTCCCCCCGATGTCGAGGCGGCCCTCTTCCGCTTTTTCCAGGGGGCCATCGGCAACGTCGCCCAGCATTCCAGGGCCACCCGGGCTTCCATTATTATAGAGTACCAGACGAAAGAGTTCGCCACCAGGGTCAGCGATAACGGTCAGGGGTTCGACGTTTCCGAGATTACCAATGTGGAGGAGAGCGGACGGGGGCGGGGGCTGTTCAGCATGAGGGAGAGGATTGGCGCCCTGGGCGGCACCAGCGGCATCGAGTCCCAGATTGGGAAAGGTACCACCGTCTGGGCCCGGATACCGGTAGGCCAGGATTTTGAATATGCCCAAAATAAGAGTACTGGTAGTCGATGACCACGCCATAGTGCGGGACGGCATCTGCGCCCTGCTCAACCTCACCGGGGACATCGAGGTGGTGGGGGAGGCCACCAACGGCACCGAGGCGCTGAAGCGGGTGCCGGAGCTGAACCCGGACGTGGTGATAATGGACATCTCCATGCCCATCATGGGCGGACTGGAAGCCACCCGCCGCATCCACCGGGAGCTTCCCAATACCCGTATTCTGGTGCTCACCCAGCACGACGACAAGGAGTACGTCTTCCCGGTGATAGAAGCGGGGGCCTCCGGGCTCATCAGCAAAGCGGCCGCCTCCTCCGAGCTCGTCTCCGGCATCCGGGCGGTGCACCGCGGCGATTCCTACCTCTCGCCGTCGGTGGCCAAGCTCCTCGTGGAAAACTTCCAGCATACCGCCGGCGAAAGGGCCGTGCTCGACCCCTACGGCCAGCTGACGGAGAGGGAACGCGACGTCCTCAAGCTGCTGGCGGAAGGTTACAGCACCCAGGAAATTGCCGCCATGCTGGTCATTACCCCCAAAACGGTCGAAGGTCACAAGACCAACCTCATGGCCAAGCTCGGCATTCATAACCGCATCGACCTCGTCAAGTACGCCCTGCGCCGGGGTATCATTTCTATTTGACGGTTTTACCACGGGTTAAAATCCCCTGAAATTCAAGGGATTAACTCTGTCACCATCAGGGTAAAGACCCCGTTCCTCTTTCCGCGGATATGGCTTAAAGTATGACTATAAGCGGCCCCTCTCGCGGAAGGAGGCTTATCATGGAAAAGACGATAAAAGTACTCATCGTTGACGACGACCATGATTTCACGGGGGCTTTAAAGAATACCCTGGTGCAGGAAACCTACGAGGTATTCATCGCCGCCGACCGTGAAGCCGCCGAGAAGGAGGTCCGCTCCCACGAGCCGGACATGATTATCCTGGGCACCATCATGCCCCGGGGAGACGCCTTCCACTTCCACAAGTGGATGAAGCAGACGCTGGCCTTCAGCAACCTGCCGCTGATGGTCATCAACGCGGCGCCGGAAAAGCAGCTGCTCAAGGGCTGGAGGATGGAGGAGGGGATGCAGTGTGACGCCGAGGACTTCCTGGCCCGGCCGGTCGATTTTGCGGCGCTGATGCCCCGCATCAAGAAGCTGCTCGACCGCGCCACCAGGAAAATCCGCGTCTTGATAGTTGACGACCATGCCGTGGTCCGGGACGGGATAAAGTCCGTCCTGGCGCTGCAGCGCGATATGCAGGTGGTGGGGGAGGCGGTCAACGGCCGGGAGGCCCTGGACAAGACCATCGAGCTGCTTCCGGACGTGGTGGTGATGGATATCGTCATGCCGGAAATGAACGGCCTGGAGGCCGCCAAGGCGATATGCGATAAGTGCGAATCGGCCAAGATACTGATGCTGACCCAGTATGACGACGAAGCTAATGTCATGGCCAGCCGTAAAGCCGGCGCCATGGGATTTATCCCCAAGGCGGCCGCCAGCTCCCGGCTTATCACCGGGATACGCTCGGTGGCCAGGGGCGACCAGTCCTGGATAGAATCGCTCACCCCTTAACCGCACCATTAACTGATGGGAGGTGTCCTTGGAGGCGATTACTATTACGCTTAACGGCGTGGAGGTCAGCGGGTACGCCGGGATGACCATCCTGGACCTCGCCCGCGAATCGGGGGTTTACATCCCCACCCTCTGCCACGACCCCAACCTCGCCTCGACCGGAGCCTGCCGGCTCTGCCTGGTGGAGGACGAGCCGTCCGGCGCCCTGCACGCTTCCTGCGTCGCTCCCATCGCACCGGGGATGGTCATCAACACCCACTCACCCCGGGTGGTGGCGCACCGTAAGGCCATCCTCAAGCTGATGCTGGCCAGCCACCCTGATTCCTGTCTCGTCTGCGATAAGGGGAACCGCTGTCAGCTGCGCCAGCTGGCCTCGGACATGGGCATCGGGCTCGTGGAGTTCCAGAGGATTCCCCAGCCGGGTGTCATCGAGGAGGTAAACCCCTTTATCCAGCGTGACCTTTCCAAGTGCATCATGTGCGGTAAGTGCATCCGCGCCGACCAGGAGATGGTGGTGGTGGGGGCCATCGACTATATCCACCGTGGCTCGGCGGTCAGGCCGACCACGCTCAACGACGTGCCGCTGGAGAAGTCCGAGTGCACCTTCTGCGGGACCTGCGTGGCCATTTGCCCCACCGGCGCCATCATGGAGAAAGAGAAGGCCTATACCGGCACCGCTACCAGCACCGTCGACACGGTCTGTCCCTACTGCGGCTGCGGCTGTAACCTTAACCTGGGTGTCAGGGACGGCCTGGTGGTGCGGGTGAGGCCCAGCGCGCCAAGCCCGGTCAACCGCGGGACGCTCTGCGTCCGCGGGAGCTACGGCTATGACTTTATTCACAGCCCGGAACGGCTGCGCCGTCCCCTGGTCAGGGTTGACGGTGAGCTGCAGGAGACCACCTGGGAGGACGCCCTGCAGCAGGCGGCCGCCGGATTGCAGAAAGTAGTTGAGAAGAGCGGCCCGGAAAGCCTGGCCGTCTTCGGCTCGCCGCGGTGCACCAACGAGGAGAACTACCTCTTGCAGCGGCTGGCGCGGTGCGTCCTGGGCACCAACAGCGTCGATAACGGCAGCCGACTCTACAGCGCGGCCAGTCGCATCGGGCTGGGGGCAACTATCGGCTATGCCGGCACCACCGGCTTCCTGGAGGTGCTGGAGCGCTCGCGGGTTATCATGGTCATCGGGGCCAACCCGGAGGTCTCCGCCCCGCTGGTGGACTACACCGTCAAGCAGGCGGTCAGGTTCAAGGGCGCCCGGCTCTGCGTCATTGACCCCTGCCGGACCCGGCTGACCGGCTTTGCCAGCCTCTGGCTCCGTCCGAGAATAGGCACGGATATCGCCTTGCTCAACGGCCTGGCCAGGATAATTATCGACGAGAAGAAGCTCGACGTCGAGTTCGTTACCCGCCGTACGGACAACTACGCCCCGTGGGCCCGGAGCCTGCAAAAATACACGCCGGACTATGTCGAGAAGGTGACCGGCGTCCCTGGCCAGGACATCAGGGCGGCGGCCCGCCTCTTCGCCGATGCCGAGGAGGCCTCCATCGTTTACGGCAACGGGATTACCCTCCACGCGGACGGCACCAGCGCCGTCATCGCCCTGGCCAACCTTGCCATGCTCACCGGCAACATTGGCCGCAACGGCGGCATCTTCGCCCTGCAGCGGGAGTGCAACGCCCACGGTGCCTGTGACATGGGCACCCTGCCCAACTTCCTCCCCGGCTACCAGCTCGTTGACGACGCCCGGGCCAGGCAGAAGTTTGAAGAGAAGTGGGGCTGCCGGATGCCGGAAGGCGCCGGGCTGAACGCCCTGGAAATGCTGGCGCCGGGCAGCCGGGTACGTGGGATGTTCATCACGGGGGAAAACCCGGCGGTAAGCTTCCCTCAGCCGGCCCGGGTCAAGGAAGCGCTGGCGTCCCTCGACTGCCTGGTGGTGGCGGACATGTTCCTCACGGAAACGGCCAGACTCGCCGCGGTGGTGCTGCCCTCCGCCAGCTTTGCCGAGAAGGAGGGGACCTTTACCAGCTTCGAAGGCCGGGTGCAGCGCCTGCGCCGGGCCATACCGCCGGTGGGCGAAAGCCTTCCCGACGGCGGTATTATTCAGCGCCTGGCCGAGGCGCTGGGCGTGCCGATGCCCTACACGTCCTACCAGCAGATAACCGACGAAATCGAAGAGATAGTGCCCTTCTACCAGCACACCGCCTTTAAAAACGCCGGGGACGGTGAGCTGGAGCTCACCGACATCGAGAAAGGGCTCTTCGGCACCCGCCGCCTCCACAAGGGGCTGTTCCCCAGCGGCTTCGGGCGTTTCACGCCGGTGGAACAACTGACGCCAACGGACGTGGCTAAAGACGGCTACCCCCTGACCCTGCTGGCCGGCACCGTGCTCTTCCAGTTCGGCACCGGCTCGCGGAGTCGGCGAACCTCGCGGCTGGGCCGGTTCCGGTCGGAAGCCTTTCTGGAAATCGGCGGCGCCGATGCTAAAAGTTATCGTATTAAAGACGGCGATGCCGTGGTGATTACCTCGGAGAAGGGCAGGCTGGACACCACCGCCAGAATCAGCGACGCGCTGCCCCCGGGCGTCCTCTTCATGCCGATATCCTTCCCGGAAAGCCCTGTCTATGAGCTCTTCGCCACATCGTTGAACCATCAGGCCCGTGCCCCGGCATTGAAATCGTGCGCCGTGAAGCTGGAAAGGACGACCGCCAATGGCTGAAGTGAAAAAACCGCCCAGGGTTAACCTCAGGCAGATTGATAAAATCATCGCCGGCTACCGGGGGCGGAAGTGGGCGTTGATACCCCTCACCCAGGCCATCCAGGAGCAGGTGGGCTATATCCCCAAAGAGGTCATCCCCCGCATCGCCGCCGCCCTCGGCCTGTTCCCCGCCCAGGTGCAGGGGGTAATCACCTTCTACGCCCAGCTCTACACCGAGCCGCGGGGCAAGAACATCGTCAGGGTCTGCCGGGGGACGGCCTGCCACGTGCGCGGGGGCAAGTCCATCCTGAAATTGGTCAGACAATACCTCGACCTCGAAGAGGGCGAGACTTCCCCGGACATGGAGTACACTCTGGAGACGGTCGCCTGCATCGGTGTCTGCGCCCTGGCGCCCAACCTGATGGTTAACAAGGAGACCCACGGTAATATGAACCCTAAAAAGATCGCCCGACTCTTCGGCGGGAGGGTGAAGGAGTAAGATGCCGCGGAAGCGTACCGTCTACGTCTGCCGGGGGACCGGCTGTGTCTCGGGGGGCGGCGATGCCGTCTACGAGGCCCTCCGGGCGGAGCTGTCCCGGCAGGGCGTGACCGGGGCCAGGATTGATTTTTCCGGCTGTCACGGCTTCTGCGAGCAGGGCCCCAACGTGGTGGTGGAGCCGGACGGTATTTTCTATACCCACGTCGAGGCCGAGGATGCCGCGGAAATCGTTAGCTCTCACCTGCGTGATAACAGGCCGGTGGCGCGGCTCTTTTACCACGACCCCATCACCGGAGAGGCCCGTCCGCACTACGCGGAAATCAAGTTCTACGCCAGCCAGGAGCGCGTCGTGCTCCGTAACTGCGGGCACATCAACCCCGAGCGCATTGACGACTATATCGGCCGCGGGGGATACCAGTCCCTGAAGAAGGTCGTCTTCACCATGAAACCGGAAGAGGTCATCGATGAAATCAAGCGTTCCGGGCTGCGCGGCCGTGGCGGGGCGGGTTTCCCCACCTGGCGTAAGTGGCAGTTCTGCCGCAGCACCCCGGGGACGGTGAAATACATGATTTGCAACGCCGACGAAGGCGACCCCGGGGCGTTCATGGACCGCTCCATTCTGGAAGCCGACCCCCACGCCGTGCTGGAGGGGCTGGCCATCGCCGCCTATGCCATCGGTGCCGCCGAGGGCTACATCTACGTCCGCGCCGAGTATCCCCTGGCGGTGAGCCGACTCCACACCGCCCTGGCCCAGGCGCAGGAGAGGGGGTTCCTCGGGGAGAAGGTCCTCGGCTCGGACTTCAACTTCACGGTGCATATCAAGGAGGGCGCGGGGGCCTTTGTCTGCGGCGAGGAGACGGCGCTGATTGCCTCCCTGGAGAGCCGCCGCGGTATGCCGCGTCCCCGGCCGCCCTTCCCGGCGGTTTCCGGACTGGACGGCAAGCCTACCATCATCAACAACGTCAAGACGCTGGCCACCGTCCCGGTCATCATCGAGCGCGGTGCCGCCTGGTTCGCCGGTATCGGCACGGAAAAAAGCACGGGGACGGCGGTCTTTGCCATCACCGGCAAGATTGCCAACAGCGGGCTGGTGGAGGTGCCGATGGGCACGCCCCTGGCCCATATCATCTTTGACATCGGCGGCGGGATTCCCCGGAACCGGCGACTCAAGGCGGTGCAGACCGGCGGCCCCTCCGGCGGTTGTATCCCCGCCCGCCTTATCCACACCCCCATCGAGTACGAGACCCTGGCCAAGCTGGGCTCGATAATGGGCTCCGGCGGACTGGTGGTGATGGACGAGGCCACCTGCATGGTGGAGGTGGCCCGCTACTTCCTCAGCTTCACCCAGGCGGAGTCCTGCGGCAAGTGCACGCCGTGCCGCCTGGGCACGCGCCAGATGCTGGCCATCCTGACGCGCATCACCGAGGGTAAAGGCCGTGATGAGGACATCGACATGCTGCTGGCCATCGCCAGGACGGTCAAGGAGTGCTCCATCTGCGGCCTGGGGCAGACCGCCCCCAACCCGGTGATTTCCACCATCAACTACTTCCGCGACGAGTACGAGGCCCACATCCGGGAGAAGAAGTGCCCCGCCGCCGTCTGCGAGTCCCTGATGATATCCCCCTGCCAGCACACCTGTCCGGCGGGCATCAATATCCCCCGCTACGTGGCCCACATCGCCGCCGGCGAATACGCCCAGGCTATCGAGACCATCCGGGAGCGCAATCCCTTCGCCGCGGTCTGCGGCCGTATCTGCCATCACCCCTGCGAGGGCCGCTGCCGCCGCGGCGAGCTGGACGACCCCGTGGCCATCAGGATGCTCAAGCGCTACGCCGCCGACTGGTATGACGCGCACGGCGCCGAGCTGGCGAAGGTCGAGCCCTTCCCCGTGACGCAGAGGGAAAGGGTGGCGGTGGTGGGTGCCGGGCCCACCGGACTCTCCTGCGCCTATTTCCTGGCCCAGGGGGGCTACCCGGTGACCGTCTTCGAGGCCCTGCCGCTGGGCGGGGGCATGCTCTCGGTGGCGCTTCCCGAATTCAGGCTGCCCCGGGCCACCATCCAGCAGGACATCGACTATATTTCACGGCGGGGGGTTGACATAAAATATAATACCCCCATCAATGCCAATTTCAGCGTGGAACGTTTGCAGAAGGACGGCTTCAAGGCCGTCTTCATCGCCGCCGGCGCCCAGCGCAGCCAGCGCATCGGCATCCCCGGCGAGCTGGAGGATATCCAGGGGCTTTACTACGGGCTGCGGTTCCTCCGTGACGTGCGGCTGGGACGGGAAGTAAAGGTGGGCCGGCGGGTGGCCGTCATCGGC
>MGNX01000012.1:0-11594 GCA_001796935.1 Chloroflexi bacterium RBG_16_60_22 | reverse complement strand
AGTGCATCCGCATGGAGCTGGGGGAGCCGGATGACAGCGGACGGCGCCGTCCTGTCCCCGTCCCCGGTTCCGAGACCTCGGTGGCGGCGGATACGGTCATCGCCGCCGTGGGCCAGGCCCCGGACCTCTCCTTCCTGCCCCCGGACAGTGCCCTGGAGCGCACCCGCTGGGAGACCCTGGTGGTGAACAGCAACACCCTGGCCACCAATGTATCCGGCGTCTTCGCCGGCGGCGACTTCGTGACCGGGCCGGGGATGGTGGTGGATGCCATCGCCGCCGGAAGGCGGGCCGCCCTGGCCATCGATAAGTTCCTGCGGGGTGATGTCTCCCGCGTCGACGTCCATGAAAGGAAGACGGGAGTGGTAGTTGCGGCCGCCCGCTCGGATGTCGAGGAGACCTGGGAGACGCAGCGCCGGCTGGCGGTGAAGACCCTGCCGGTCGCCGAAAGGCGTACCAGCTTCAACGAGATTGAGCTCGGCTACCCGGAGGACATCGCCATGCGGGAAGCCAGGCGTTGCCTGAGGTGCGACCTTGAGGGCTAGAAAGAGAGGCTCACCATGAAATCGATAACCAGGCAGAAATCACCGGAAGACATCCAGCAGGGCCTGAGCGGCCTGGACCGCGTGTTCATCGTCGGCTGCGGCACCTGCACCACCATGACCCATACCGGCGGTATCGATGAGGTGGTGGCGATGAAGGAGAGACTCCAGGAGCAGGGTAAGCGCGTGACCGGCTTCACGGTTATCCCCACCGCCTGCGACGATATGACCGAGCTGGCGATGAAGGAGAACGGGCCGGCTATATCAAGCGCCGACTGCATTCTCTCGATGAGCTGTGCCCTGGGCGTCCACCGGATGAACCTCTACATCGGTAAACCCATCATCCCGGCCGTGGATACCCTCTTCATCGGCATCGAGGACAGCCCCGGCTATTTCCGCGAGGCCTGCGCCCAGTGCGGCCAGTGCCTCCTCGGCGAGACGGCCGGCATCTGCCCCATCACCGCCTGCCACAAGGGACTGGTCAACGGCCCCTGCGGCGGCACCAACAACGGCCGCTGCGAGGTCGATAAAGAGAAGGACTGCGCCTGGACCCTCATCTATAATCGACTCAAAGAGCAGGACCGGCTCGACCTGATGCGGAAATACCAGCCGCCCCGTAACCACCACGTCACCCTGGCGCCGCGGTCCCTGAGAATCCAGTGAGGGGGTAAGGACAATGGCATCACGCTTTAAACAGGCCCTTGACTCCGGAAAGTTCGTCATCACCAGCGAGGTGGCCCCGCCCAAGGGGACGAATCTGGAGAAGATGTTTCACCATATCGAGCTCCTCAAGGATAAGGTGGACGGCATCAATATCACCGACCACCAGAGCTCGGTGATGAGGTATCCCTCCCTGGGTGGCTGCCTGGCCGTCAGCGAGCGGGGCGGCGAGCCCATCATGCAGATGACCTGCCGCGACCGCAACCGGATGGCGCTGGAGGCCGACCTTCTCCTGGCGTACAGTCGGGGTATCAGGAACGTCCTCTGCCTCACCGGCGATGCCGTGCCGGTCGGCGACCACAAGGAGGCCAAGGGCGTCTTCGACCTGGATTCTCTGCAGTTGTTGCGGGCCATCCGACAGCTCACCGAGGGCAAAGACCTGGGCGGCAACGAGCTCGACGGGGCGGTAGAGTTCTGCATGGGGGCCATCGTTACCCCGGAGGCCCAGCCCATCGAGCCCCAGCTCATCAAGTTCGAAAAAAAGGTCGAGGCCGGCGCCGAGTTCTTCCAGACGCAGGCCATCTACGACCTGGAGAACTTCAAGAAGTTCATGGAGTACGCCCGCAAGTTCAAGGCCAAAATTTTGGCCGGCATCGTCCTGCTGTCCTCGGCGCGCATGGCCAAGTACATGACGCAGAACGTCCCCGGTATCTTCGTTCCCCAGGCGCTCATCGACGAGATGTCCGCGGTGCCCAAGGAAGAGATGCTGGCCAAGGGCATCGAGATTGCCGGGCGGGCCATCGCCGCCCTGAAGAAGGATAAAATCTGCGATGGTGTCCATATCATGGCCATCGGTAAAGAAGAGGTCGTCCCCGATATCCTGGAGGCGGCGGGACTCTAGAGAAATATCCGCTCCAGGGTTTTATCATATTCAGGACATTGTACGTGCTGTCGCCCGGTTCATTTAGTTAAGATTGACAAACTTTTGATGGTGTAATATTATAGTATCGTATGCCGATAACGGATAACGATATTATAAAGAATTTTTTCCTTGGCTTTATTCGGTTGCATGTTCTTTACCACGCCTCCAAAGGACCCGTTTATGGTTTCTGGATGATAAAGGAACTGGGGAGGCATGGCTATAATTTGAGCCCCGGTACTCTGTATCCAATTTTACACCGCATGGAGAGGGACGGCTTCATTTTTTCCGAGAAGGAGCTTATTAAAGGAAAATGGCGCCGGTATTACCGGATAACCGATGAAGGCAGGCAGGCCCTGTCTCAGTCATACTATAAAATTAAAGAACTCATTAATGAGCTGAATGAATAAATAGAAGGAGGGAGTATATTATTGGAATACCTCGTAATTTCAATAACGGCGCTGTTCGCGGCGGCTCTGGCTTTGTTTTCCGGGTTCGGCCTGGGGACACTGCTGACGCCGGCATTCGTGTTCTTTTTCCCGGTGCAGGTCGCCATAGCCGCCACCGCCATCGTGCATCTGGTCAATAACTTTTTCAGGATATTTCTCGTTGGCCGCTTCGCCGATTGGAAGGTGGTGCTCCGGTTCGGTCTGCCGGCGGTCCTGGCCGCCGTCCTGGGCGCCTGGTTACTGGGCCGGTTGACCTGGATGCCTGCTATGGCTGTTTATCAACTTGGAGGGCGCCTCCATGAAATAACACCGGTGAAACTGGTCATCGGCGTAGTGATAATATTGTTCGCCTTACTCGACCTCATACCCCGGCTCCGTAAACTGAACTTTAACCCTAAATATTTGCCGGTCGGTGGCCTGTTTTCCGGATTCTTCGGCGGGCTGTCCGGCAACCAGGGGGCTTTGCGTTCCGCTTTCCTGATAAAGACCGGGGTGAACCCGAAGTCTTTCATCGGGACCAACAGCATCTGTGTCGTCGGCGTCGATATCATCCGGCTCGTCGTTTACGGCGCCAGTTTTTACGCCACCAACTTCGCCTTGATTGACCGGGAGATATGGATAGTCGTGGTGACCGCCGTGGTAAGCGCCGGTATCGGGTCACTCATCGGTTTCCGGCTTATCAAGAGGGTCACTATAAATACCGTGCGTTACATCGTCGGCGCCATGCTTATGATTGTCGGTGCGGGTCTAACCGGGGGGCTCCTCTAGTGGACTCACCACAAAAATACGCGGAATGCAACCATTGTACGTACAAGCTGGTGGTAATTGCTTACCGCAGGGCTCCCTGGTTCCGCCTGCTGCGCGAGCCCATGATACTGGGCATACGCACCTTCGCATGGTTGCACCGTGTGGATGTTGGACAATACGTCATGAGAACAGAGGCCTGCAATAACTGTATACGTTTCTACAAGGCGGCTCTATTCAGGAAGTCCAGGGCGTTCCGCTGGCTCCATGACAGGATAAATCCGGTATTCAACCACTTCATCAGGAAAATTGTCACCGATGAAGAACGGAACCGGGCGAAGGAATACGCGCTGGCAGCCACCGCGGGTACGCTGAGCCCAGTCGAGGTTGCCGGTTGGATGCGGGGGATGAAGAACAGCCTTTGAATATCCTCTGGGGTTACTTCCGGGTGACCTCGACGGTGCCGTTGTCGGCGTCCACCTTGACCCAGTCGCCGGTCTTGATAACCTCCAGCGGGTCACGGTCGAGCTCCGTCACCGTGGGTACGTGAAGCAGCACGGAAGACAGCGCCGCCTTGGTGGTCATGTCGTTATAGATAAGGGCCCTGGGCGCGCTGCCGACCAGCCGGGTGGTGTGGAACACCATCGACGTCCCCGACGACCCCTTGGCCCCCGGGAAGACGAGGACCCTGTCCTTGAAGCTCTGGCCCCTCAGCTCGTGGCGGCGCTCCGTGATGGTGCCCGTCATGGCGTCGATGCCGCCCCAGCCGGATATCGTGTCTCTGGTCACCAGCGCCTCCCCCTCGGAGCAGCCCCCGACCACCTTCCGACCGTGCAGAATTACCTTTTTCATTTCAGCTCTCCTCTCCATTTCCCCGTCACCGCCGCGTCGATGCAGTCTGCCTGGGAGCCGAACCACGTCGGCAGCCCGAGGATGGCGGGCATGTAGTGGGCGTGCTTGGCGGAATCGGTGGCGGCCGTCCTGGTCCCCTTCGGGGAGAACCGCCCGATACAGGGGCAGGTATCCGTCATCAGGACGCCGCCGGCTCTGGCGATTATCTCCGTGATGCCTTCGAGGTCGGCGATTGTCTTGAGCGCCCTGGGGGTGAAAATCCACAGGCTGGTGTTTTCGTGGACGTGCTTTCCTTCCAGCAGCCTGGCGGCGTTCCACAGCTCCTCGAGGTTATTGTGGGGGCAGCCGAGCATGACGAAGTCGACGTTATTATCTTTGGCCGAGGTCAGGTTATCGTAAGCCGTGCGGCGTTCGGCCGGGCCGAACTTCAGCGTCATGACCGGTTTCTTCCTGCCGAAGGCCTGCTCCAGCGTGTGGGCCTCCGGGGTGAAACCGATGACGTGGTACATTTCCACCCCGCCCGAGGAAGCGGCGGCGGCGCCGTGGTGCTTGAACCGGGCGATGTTGGGGGCCCGCCGCACCCCGCGGTACACGGGGACGTACTCCTGCACGATTTCACCGGTATAGTAGCCCAGTAACCCCCAGTCCATCACGCTTTCCGGCTGGTACTCGACCTCTACCAGGTGGGTGCCCAGCCGGTTATCGTCGAGGTGGTAGCCCCAGTCGGGGGTCTTGCCCACCAGCATGGCCGCCGTGGCGCTTTCCATCCCCTCGATGTTGGTGCGCCCGCCCAGCACCGAGTTGCAGTAGATAACCGCGGAGGACTCTATCCAGGCGCAGTGCTCTCCCATCACCGGGACGTTGCCGATAAGGTAGGGGGCGCAGGTGTGCATGAGCTGCATCCCTATGCGCGCGCCGAAACGCTCGGTCTTGAGGGACTCCTCGTGGACGCCGGGAGCGATTCCCTGCAACTCCCAGTGTACCGGGTCCATGTCCCGTATCAGGCGGCAGGTGTAGGTCTTGACGCGCGGAATCTCGAACTCCTCCTCGCTGTCCAGGTAAAACTTCGAAACTACGGCATCGATATCGCCGACTTTCCCGGTGGTCTTACCGGCCAGGCTGGCGCGGCCGGTGATGGAAACACAGACGTTGTTGGTGTCCACCAGCCTCTCTGCCCCCAGGGCCTCGCCGTACTTGACCAGCAGCTCCATGGCTTTCCGTCGGGCCAGTCCTTCTTTGCCGTCCAGTGTGGCTTTTTCTTCGTTGGTAAGCAGCATTTAGCGTTCTCCCTTTTTCAACTTGCGTCCGGGTGCTTCTATTTAAAACTTATCATTTTGAGGTTGGCCTGTCAATTTAACGCGGCACTTGCGGGGGAGTAATCACTCTGGTTTAATAAGGACGGAGGTGATAAGGGGAAAATGCAGATTATTCAGACCGGTGTCCTGGTAATCGGGGGTGGCGGGGCGGCGGCCCGGGCTGCCCTTGAGGCGAAACTGGCCGGCGCCGACGTGGTTCTGGCGACCAAGGGACAGTTCGGGGCCATCGGCACGCGGGGGGCGGGAGCCACGGCCAGCGGCAATTCGGCGGCCAGCGTTTTCGCCACACCGGGCTGGACCGGCCCGCTGAGCGACCTTGAGAAGCGCCTGGCTTACATGGCGGCCCCGTCCCCGGACCAGGCATACACCAATATCATCCAGGCCGGCCTGGGCATGGCCGACCCCCAGCTCGTTCGCGTCCTCATTGAGGATGCCGTCCCCACACGGCAACGGCTCCTCGACTGGGGCGCCACCTTCGACGAGTTCGGCATGAGGTCGCACGGCGTGCCCATCATGGCGGTCCTGGCCACCGAGATAAGGCGCAGCGGCGTTACCGTTCTTAACCGGACGATGATTGTCAGCCTGCTGGTCCGTAACGGGGAGTGCCTGGGGGCGGTCGGCATTGATGAGAGCAACGGCGAGACCCTGCGTATCAGGGCCGGCGCCACCGTCATCGGGACCGGCGGGGACGCCAACCTTTTCCTCCACAACCTCAACCCCCCGGACAACACCGGCGACGGCTATGTGCTGGGGTATGAAGCCGGCGCCGAGCTGATGAATCTCGAGTTTAAACAGATATTCCTGGGGACCATCCACCCCACGCGGAACATGCTGACCCAGGGCCTGCCGCCGCATGTCAGGCTGACTAACGGCCGGGGCAAGGAGTTCCTCCATAACTACCTGCCCGAAGGCGCCTATCCCGAGGAGTGCCTGGCCCAGCGGAACGGCCATAATCCCTTTTCCACGCGTGATAATTTGTCGCGCTACGTGGACATCGCCATGATAAGAGAGGTACAGGTGGGACGGGCCACGGAGCACCAGGGCATTTACCTGGACCGGACCGACCCGCAGATAACGCCGATGACCGGGCCCCGGAACGAGTTCTGGCTCTACCGCGGCATCGATTTTTCCCGTCCGGTGGAGATAGGCGTGTGCCACCACTGCTCCCTGGGCGGGTTGAGAATTGATACAAACGCCGAGACCTCGGTCAAGCGACTGTACGCCGCCGGGGAAGCTGCCGCCGGCCCTCACGGGGCGGACCGGATGGGGGGGCATATGCTCCTGGCATCCCAGGTGTTCGGGGCGCGGGCGGGTAAACACGGCGCCGCCGCCGCCCTGAAGGAAAAGCGCCCGGACATTGCCGCCGGCTCCTTCCGCGACGCCGAGGAGAACATCAAAGCTTGGCGGGGCCGTAAAGGTGACCTGGCTCCGTCCCGGGCCAGGGGAGAGCTTTGTAAGACTGCCTACTTCAACCTGCTGGTAATCAGAAGTCAGGAGAATCTGACCAGGTTCCTCGCCGACGTGAAGCGGATTGAGCAAGAGATGGTCCCGCGCCTCAATGTTACCGGCCCGGAGGAGCTGCTCCAAGCCCTGGAGCTGCAAAATCTGCTACGACTGGCCGAGCTCGAGGCCGGGGTCTGCCTGCGCCGCACGGAGAGTCGGGGGCCGCACTACCGGGAGGACTTCCCCCACCAGGACGATAAGAGCTGGTTGCAAACCATCACGGTCAGGAAGGTCGACGGGAAACCGCAGATGGACAGCGTGGTCCTCGACCCCGCCTGGAAGGATAAAGGCGACGCAAGCATCGGGTACTGGGGATAACCGGTCCGCCTATCCTTCGTGAGTGAGGTAGGGTGCGGAGAGCGGCGCTTTTTTCCTGGTCATCATCATGATAGCGATGGTGACGATGGCGATAACTGCGCCGATGGTGTCCGTCATCCACCCCGGTAGCGCCATCAAGAACCCCCCGCCGAAGAGGGGAAGGCGTGCCCAGAGCGGGACTCTGCCGGCCTTCAGCAGGTAGCCCTCCATCCCCCCGGCAATCAATATCACCCCCACCAGGGCCAGGGCGAAGTGATAAACCGTCTCGATAATCGGGCCCTGGAAAATCAGGCTCGGCTCGAAGAGGAAGAAGAAAGGCACGAAGTATATCACCACGCCCAGCCGCATCGATTGGACGGCCGTCTTCATCGGGTCGGCGCGGGCCAGGCTGGCGGCCACGAAGGACCCCAGGGCCA
This sequence comes from Chloroflexi bacterium RBG_16_60_22, assembly GCA_001796935.1. Lineage (GTDB taxonomy): Bacteria > Chloroflexota > Dehalococcoidia > Dehalococcoidales > RBG-16-60-22 > RBG-16-60-22. Next base: position 3,878 of record MGNX01000012.1, on the reverse strand, counting down.
CCGGCGGGGTGATGGCGGAGAGCATGGAGTAGTAAACGATAAAGAGGTGGACCGCCAGCGTGTTCAGCTGGGCGGCCTGGATGATGGCCGGCGCCATCGTCACCGCCAGGAAAACGTAAGCGCCGATGCCCATCCCCATCATTCCCAGTATATAGCAGGTCACCGTCCCGAAGAGCAATATCAGGATAATGTCTCCCTGACCCATGTTCACGATGGCCGCCGTGAAGGCGGGGGCGGTCCCGGTTACGGTGAGCCCGCCGAGGATAAAACCGATGGGCAGGATAAGCGCCACTGTCTGCGTTATCAGCTTGCCCACCTCTTCCAGTATCTTGACGATTTTCCGGGGGGTAATGATAGTCTCCCTGCGGAAGAAGGAGAGGAGAATCATCAGCCCCGAGGCATACCACGGCGCCAGCCTCTCCCACCTCATGTAGAGGAGTCCCCATATCAGGAATATCAGAACGGCGATGTAAGGCCAGCCTTCTTTGAGGGTTTTCAGCATGGAGGGTATCTCCTGCTTGTTCAGTCCCCGCAGGCCGGCCTTGGCCGCGTAGGCGTCCACCTGCATCAGCAGGCCGAAGTAGTAGAGGAGGGCCGGGATAAAAGCCGCCACCATGATGAGGGCGTATTCCATGTTGAGCAGCTCCGCCATCACGAAGGCGATGGCGCCCATGACCGGGGGCATGAGCACGCCGCCCGTCGAGGCGCAGGCTTCGATGGCGGCGGCGTAGTGGCTGGGGTATCCCATCTTCTTCATGGTCGGGATGGTCACCGAGCCGGTGCCGATGATATTGGCGAAGATGCTGCCGCTAAGACTGCCGAAAAAGGCGCTGGAGACCACGGACACCTTGGCCGGCCCGCCGCGGAACCGGCCGAGAAGACCCAGGGCGAAGTTGAGGAAGAAGTTGCCGGCCCCGGAGGCCACCAGCACGGCGGCAAAGACCAGGAACCCCAGCAGGGTATCCCCCAGGACCCGCGTCGGGATGCCCAGGATGCCGCCGTAGCTGAGAATCTGGTAACCTATCGTGGCATCCAGGTCGCGGCTGATGCCGAAGAGTATCCCGGGCATATACTGGGCAAAGACGGGGTAAATCCCGAAGAAGAGGCAGATAATGACGAACACCCAGCCTCCGCCTCTCCGGGCCGCTTCCAGAATCAGGATGAAGAGAATCACGGAGACGACCAGGTTCGGCGTGCTCACCGGGAAATACCCCTGGGTCGTCAGGGGGTAGGCCTGTAAGAACAGGTAGAAGCTGGCGCCGAGGGACAGGACGGCGGCAACGACGTCATACCAGCGGAGCCCGCTCCGGTCTTTTTTGCGCAGGGGCATCATCAGGAAGACGGTGGTCAGGAAGCAGGCGATGAGGAGGTAATAATAGGAGACATCCAGCATCGTCCGCCCGTTAACGGTGAAGCCGAACATGCTGAAAACGGCCACACCCACCCCGACCAGCGTCAGGATGATAAATATCGCTTTGACGTACGGAGTGAGGTTCTGAAACCGGGAACCTTCGGCTTCTTCAACCTTTTCTGTCGTCTGGATAACCTGCGGCGGCTCCACGGTAAATGCCTCCATTATTCTTCCCGCCCTCGTGCCAATCGGGCCTTAACCCTTTTAGCAACGAGGGCGGGAAGAAATTATCTATATCCGGTTGGCTTATTTTACGCCCTACGGATGGAAGGGCTCGAGGCCCTTCTGCTTCTTGTAGTCCGTCCACAGCTTCACCCAGTCGGCATTGGCCGGGTTGACGCTGACTTTCTGGTCGCTCGCCAGCTTGAGAGCCTCCGCATAAGCACTGTTGTAGGCCTTCACTTTGACGATGTTGGCCTGCTGCCTTGCCTCGAACTCAGCGGTCCACAGGTTCTTTTCCTTCAGGTATTTAACGACTCCCGGCGCGATGGGCACGAAGGTATTGCTGACCACGAAGTTAATGAAGTTGTCAATCTTCAGCAGGTTGGCCGTGGGGGAGGCGTCCTTGTAGTCGTTGTAGTGCTCGTCCAGCCATTTGGCCACGTTGTACAGCAGCTCCTGGTCGGCCCCCGGGCCGGACATATAGGTCTGCGGCTGGAGCTCCATGTTGACGCCGATGGCTGACTCGACACCGCTGGGACACGGCGCGAAGAAGGCGATGGGATTGACGCTCAGGTACCCGGCCACCGCATCGGGGTTCTCGGCCTTGGTGGGCAGGGGCAGCCAGCGTATGCCGCCGGGAGTGGCCGCGATTTCATGGGTCACCGAGCTGATGGGCGAGAGGAAGAAGGTGTCGACCTTGTCCTCGATGATAGCCCGGGCGGCGCTGGAGTAGTTGCTCATCGGGACCAGGGTCACGTCCGTTTCCTTGAGCCCGGCCGCCGCCAGGAAGCTCAGGACGCCGGTGTGGATGAACGGGGACTGGGGCAGGGTGGCTATCTTGGCGCCTTTAAGGTCGAAGATGGTCTTGATGGGTGAATTACCCTTGACCGGCAGGCCCCAGGGAGCGATATTGGAGTTCCAGAAGATGGTCATCTCAAATGGGCCGCCGTCAATCGTCTCGTACCCGTTGACACCTTCGAGGCCATCCTTGGCGCTGGTAAACTCGGCAAGCGTGATGTCAATCACGCCGGCCTTCTGCAGCTTATGCCTGACGAGGGCGCTATCTTCGGCGACGATTCTGACATCCATGTCCGTCTGGTTTTCCAGCACGGCGCCCCAGGCCAGGGCCAGGGCGTTGTTGGCGGTACCCACGCCGGAGACTACCATGGCCATGTACTTCGGCCATGCGTACGCGGCTGGGGCCGGCGCGGGTGCGGGTGCCGGTGCTGGTGCCGGGGCGGGAGCTGGTGCCTGTTGCCCGCAGCTGATTACCAGCAGCGCGGTGGCCAGCAAGACGGCAATAAGAATTAAAACTGGTTTTCTCATGGTCTGTTTCCTCCTTTGATATTAGCCGTGGTTACCTGGTCGTATTTTTGGTATATCGGCGTAATTCACCTCCTTCTGACTTTAATTAGCTATTTTATAACCCCGGTAAGCTTGCTGAATCTTAGCAACCTTTTTTCATCTTATCATATCCCGCCACCAATGGGAAATACCTTGCCAAAGACATCACAGGCAGTAATCCATGATTTTAAAAGCCCTTCGGGGAAAAGTCAAATCCCCTCCGGCGGGACGTGCCTTTGACGCGGATTTTACGGATATGCTAGGATTTAACCCTGCGTTAACCTGTAGGGAGGAGAATAACGGAAAATGGTTGAATCGAAGTATGCCAGGTATATTATCAAAGGTCCCAAGCCTAACCTTAGACTGGCGCCTTACCGGATAAGGACTGAAGATGCCGTCCCGGGCATGGAGACACGTCTCCTGCACATGGACGATGAAGTTTTAAAGGGGGCTTTTTACCTGTCCTGTTTCTGGTTCTGGAAAGGGTCCGACGTGGTGCTGGTCAAGACGCATACCCATGATTTCGACGAGGTGCTGACGTTTATCGGGACCGACCCGGAAGACCCGTATGACCTGAATGGTGAAATCGAGTTCTGGATGGAGGACGAAAAAATCCTCATCACCAGCAGCTGTGCGGTTTTCGTCCCCAGGGGGATGAAGCATTGCCCGTTTATCGTCAGGAGAGTCGATAGGCCCATCTTTCATTTCACATCCGGGCCTCAGGGCATGTACCGTTGAGGAAAAGGAAAGTGGGCCACAGTGTACAATACGCAGAACCTTTGAACTTTCCTTCAGCCTAACTTCGTAATTGTTCAATGTGGGTGTCTGCGTCATTGGTTCAATAAAGAACGGCTTGTAGCCCCACCCTTGGATTTCACTATAGCGCCAAACGGGATCGTGAGACAACATCCCGATTGCTTGTGCCCCTCTGCACTTTAAGATGGATTAGTATATGGAATAA
>MGNX01000011.1:849-8266 GCA_001796935.1 Chloroflexi bacterium RBG_16_60_22 | reverse complement strand
AATACCAAAAAGAACGGAATATTTGATTATTTTGACGCCTTACACTGCATCGTGTAGAATCTAGCCATGAGCCAGCGGTCGAAAGGTCAACGCCGGCCCTGGGACGGCCGGAGCATCCAGGCGCTGCGCCGCCACCTGGGGCTGACCCAGCGGGAACTCTCGGACCGCCTGGGCACGCGCCAGCAGACCATCAGCGAGTGGGAAACCGGCATGTACCGCCCCCGGGGTGCCTCGGCCACCCTGCTGTCCATCATCGCCGAGCAGGCCAAATTCAAATACGAGGCCGCTCTTCCCGATAAAAAGCCTTGACAGAATACACGGTATCGTGTAATATCCAGGTAGTCCGGAGGTGCACGGCCAGGGCCATCGGGGGGATATCCGGGGAGCCGGGGTATGGCCGTCGCGTCCGGGATGATTAAAGACAGGAGCCAGGGTGATTGGTTGCCGGAAAGCGTGACAACGACAGCTTAAAACCGTTCTTCGAGCCGGAGAGCGTCGCTGTTATCGGCGCCTCCCGGACGCCGGGCAAGGGCGGCTACAATATCATCGAGAACCTGCAGCGGCTGGGCTATCCGGGCCGGATATACCCGGTCAATCCCCGGGCCCGGCGGATACTGAACCTGCCGGTATACGCGTCGCCGGGAGATACCCCGGAGACGCCGGAGCTGGCCCTCATCGTGCTGCCGCCGGCGCTGGTGACGGAGGCCGTCGAAGCATGCATCGGCCGGGGGATAAAGGCGGTCATCATCGAGTCGGCCGGTTTCGGCGAGATGGACGCGTCCGGGGCCCGGGTGGAAGAGCGGCTGGCGCGGCTGGCCGGGGAGGCCGGGATAAGAATCATGGGACCGAACAGCGTCGGCACCATTAACCCGTATACCAGCTTTGATGCCAGCCTCGGCCGGCTCAACCGCACCTTCCTGCCCCGGGGCGAAATCAAACGGGGCACGGCCGGGTTCATCGGGCAGACGGGCCTCTTTACCGGGGTATTTCTGCCGGTAATCAACGACGAAATCGGCATCAGCAAGATAGCCTGTCTGGGCAACAAGTGCGATGTCGACGAGAGCGATATGCTGGAGTACTTCGGCGCTGACCGGGAGACCAGGGTTATCGCCATGTACCTGGAGAGCGTCAAGGACGGCCAGCGCTTCCTCCGCCTGGCCCGCCGCATCATCCGGGAGAAGCCGATTATCGTCCTGAAATCGGCCGTCACCGAGCGCGGCGCCCGGGTCTCGGCGACGCACACCGGCTCCATCGCCGGGGAGGACCGGGTTTACGAGGCGGCTTTCCGGCAGGCGGGCATCACCCGGGTGGGGAGTTTTACCCAGCTCTGGGATGTCACCAAAGCCTTCGCCAAATTACCGCTGCCGGCCGGTAACCGGGTGGGCATCATCAACCTGGCCGGGTCCGGCTGTGTCACCGCCGTGGATGCCTGCGTCCGCCACGGGCTAACCGTCGCCGAGCTGTCGCCGGCCACCCGGGCTAAAATCAAGGCCGTCTACCCGGACTGGTGGCGGGTGAGAAGCCCGGTGGACGTCTGGGTAGCCATCGAGGCCAGCGGCTTCGCGGCGACCTATGCCACGGTGACCCGCGCCGTCCTCGAGGACGGGGGCGTCGATGCGGTGGTGGTGATAATGGGCGCCATCGACTGGTTGCCGGGCCAGGACATCACCGGCCTCTTCGACGGCCTCCGGGAGGGCTTCCCCCACAAGCCCGTCCTGGCGGTCAGCCCCCTGGGGGACCATCAGGTCTACCGGCGGCAGCGCCGGGGCTTCCAGTCCCGGGGCATTCCCAGCTACCAGGACGATGCCGATGCCATCGCCGCGCTGGCCGCCCTGTGGCGCTACCGCCAGTATCTCCGTACCGCCTGACGGCGGCTAAAGGCCGCGTCCGGTGGAAGAGGGGGTTATCATGTCCGATGTCATCGGGGAGAGCCGGAGGGGTTACCATGCCGGAGGTTATCGGGGAGAGCCAGGTCGTTAAAATCTGGCAGGACTGCCTGCCGGGCCGGCATGACCTGCAAACGGATGACGGCGAGCCGATAGAGATAGTCTATCCGGGACGGCCCAACGACGACCGCGGCGCCGATTTACGGGACGCGGTCATCGCCACCCGCCGGGGGCTTCTTAAAGGGGATGTGGAGGTCCACGTCCGGTCCAGCGGCTGGTGGGCGCACCACCACCACGAGGACCCCGCCTATAACCGGGTCATCCTGCACGTCGTGTTCTGGCATGATACGGCCGCACCCGTCAACCTGGAGGACGGGCGCCAGGTGCCCACGCTGGCCCTGCAGCGGTGCCTGGTAGGCCGTGCCGAGCCGGCCGGTCTCCCCCGCCGCCGGCCGGTTGCCTGCCGTAACGGGCTGACCGGCCGGTCAGAACGGGCTGGCATGGTCCTGGACCGGGCGGGAGAGGAACGGTTTGAGGCGAGGTCGGCCCAATTCCGGGAGGCCCTGGATTGTCAGGAGGCGGGGGAGGCCCTCTACGGGGGCGTCATGGAGGCCCTGGGCTACAGCAAGAACAAGCCGCCCATGGCCGAGCTGGCCCGGAGGCTGCCGCTTAAGCGATTGGAGGCCGCGGCCTCCGGGGTGGTCACGGCTACCGGCCGCCTGGCCGCCTACCAGGCCTGGCTCCTGGGCACGGCCGGTCTGCTGCCCTCGCAACGCCACGGGCTGCACCGGAACGGTAGTGAAGGTGATGCCTGGGTGAAGACCCTGGAGGGCATCTGGGGAAGCGCGCCGGAAAAAGACGCGATGACCGAAGGTGACTGGCATGTCTTCAAGGTCCGGCCGGGCAATCTCCCCGTCCGCCGCCTTGCGGCGATGGGCCATCTTTTACGCCGCTACGGGAAGGAGGGACTGCTCCCCGGGCTGGTCGGGGGCCTGGAAAATATCCGGTTGGAGGGTGGTCACCGGGAGATGGAGGCACGGCTGTTGGTGTCGGCGGAGGGCTACTGGGCGCGGAACCTGGACTTCGGGCTGCCGGGAGGAGTGGGGTTACCCGCCCTGCTGGGCCGGGGGCGGGCCGCGGTCATCGCCGTCAACGTGCTGTTGCCCTTCGCCGCCGCCTGGGGATGCCCCCGCCCGGGGCTGGCCCGCAAGGCCCGCCTGATCTACCGGGACTACCCGGCGCTGGCGGAAAACACCCTCGAAAGGCATATGGGGCGCCAGCTGGGGTTGGGCCGTCGGCCGGTCGGCACGGCGCGGCGCCAGCAGGGGCTAATCCATATCTACCGTACCTTTTGCTCGCAGGGGCGTTGTGAGGACTGCCCGCTGGGTGGGGAGCAGCGTTGACGACGTGGCGCCTTCACAGGTGTCCGACTATCTCGCTGAGGCTGCGTATCCGGGGGCAGTCGCTGATTTCCGCGAAGTAGCCGCCGCGGTCGAGGAGGATTCCCTTGAGGCCGGCCCCGGCGGCGCCGAGGACGTCCACCTCGTACTGGTCGCCGACGAAGATGGCCTCGGCCGGGGCCACGCCGGCCCGCCGCACCGCCTCGAGGAATATCTCCGGCCGGGGCTTGCTGGCGCCGGCGTCCCGCGAGGTCACCACGCTGTCCAGCCATGACGGCAGCCCCAGTCCTTCCAGCATGGCGCCGATATCCTGGTCGATGTTGGAGATGAGACCCAGCCACAGCCCCCTCCCCTTGAGGTCAGTGAGGGCCGGCGCTACGTCGTCGAAGAGGACCAGGTCCATTTTCACCCGCTGCATTTTCCCCAGCAGGCCCGCGGCGATTCTGGTATCGGCTGCGATGCCGGCCTCACGCAGCACGATGGCCTGGTGCTCCAGGAACAGGGCCGCCCTTTCCTCGTCCGACCGCCGGCCGAGGGGAAGCCGCGACATCTCCCGGTAGATGAACTCGTCAGCGGCAACCAGGGGGCGGCGCAGGGCGTCGGCGCTGACCTCGATGCCAAACTCCTTGAGGAACCCGGCGGTCAGCTCTTCCCGGGACGGCTCGTAGCGCACCAGCGTATGGTAGAGGTCGAAAAAGACGGCTTTAATCACGGCTCGGTCCCATTTTAACCAAAGCCGCCGCCGATGTAAAGGTATAAGGCACGGGGTTAGGCTCACCGGCTAGCTCCAACTAGCCTCACCCCCTCAGTCCCCCTCTCCAAACTCGAGATAGTATTTCCCCCGTAGATACTTTGTTTGGAGAGGGGGAAACAAATTGAGAGGGGGCTAAGCCCCCCCTCGCTGTCGCACTCCCTCTTTTAGACCCCAAGCTGTCATTCTGAGGAGTCCGCCTGAGGCGGACGACGTGAGAATCCGGGGGTGGGGAAGGTCTATGGGCTAAGCCGCGGACGCCGCGAGGGCGGCCGGGTGGGAATGGATAATCCCCGGGGGGAGGCGAGGTCGGGGTTAATCAGGTGGCCCCTTCAGCTATACTGGAAACTGCCCCGCCACAAACTCCGGAACGTCTACCGAGCCCATCAGCAGCGGCTTTTGATGGCAGTCACTGCCGCCGGTCATGAGCAGGTGGTGCCGCCGGCAGAATGCCACGTAATGGGCCGTGGTGTCGGCGTCGGCGCGGGAGTGCCAGCACTCGATGCCGTCGATGTACCCCAGCATCCGTTCCGTGATAATTCCCGTCTGGGCGGCCAGGTCTGCCGTCACGCTGACCAGCGATGTGCCGTGGGGGTCGTTGGGGTGGGCCAGCGCCAGCTTCCCGCCGGCCTGCCTCACCAGCCCCGCGGCTTCCTCCAGGGATAGCGGGTACTTGGGAACGTCGCACTTCACCAGGTATTTATCGAACGCCGCCTGCCGGCTGCCCACCACCCCCTTCTTGACGAGGTAGTCGGCGATGTGGGGCCGGCTCAGCGCCCCGTCGATACCCTCCTGCATTCTGTCCAGGTCTTCTCCGCTAAGCAAAGGGAGGCCCTCTTTACAGAACTCGGCGTTGAGGTTGTCCATAATCCGCCGCGCCCTGACCTCGCGGTGTTCCCTGACCACCCGCAGCTTCTCCCGGAGGGCGGCATCGTCGGGGTCATAGCCGTACCCCAGGTAGTCCAGCGAGACGGACTTACCGGCATGCGGAAAGGTCACGTTAAGCTCGACGCCGGTGATATAGCGGATGCCCTGCCCCGCGGCCAGCCGGACGGCCTCCGGCTGGTGCTCTATATTATCGTGGTCCGTCACGGACATGAGGTCGATGTTTCTCCTGGCCGCCTCGTCAAAGACTTCCTCCAGCGAGAGGCCGCCGTCCGAGCCGGTGCGACTGTGGATGTGCAGGTCTATCTTCATACGTTCTTCCCGGCTAGGCCCGCGTGTCCCCGGTGATATACCAGTCCTCCGGCGGGTCTTTCGAGGTGTCCACCACCAGGTGGGTGATGTCCAGGCCGGGGTGCGCCGCCTTGAGGTCGTCCAGGTCAACGGCCTCGAACTTCTTCTGGTTGTTGAGGTAGGCCTCCTCGGTCAGGGCGTTGGAAACGTACTCCTCTTTCGTCCGCGCCAGTATCCGCCGGATGGAAACTGCCCGGGGGCAGTCCGTCTGTAGGACGATGAAGGTCACCCCGTGCCCGGCGGCGATGGCTGCCGCCCTCCGGCGCAGCGCCTGCGTCACGAAGGTGGCATCGAGGATGACGCAGCTGACGCCCTTCAGGGCTTCATCGGCCTGGCGGAACATCTCGTCGTAGACGGCCGTCCGCTTGTTCATGTCGCCGGCCACCCTGGCGTCGAAGACGTCTTCGTTTTTCAGCACCTCCAGCCGGATGAGGTCGGTGCGCAGGAGCTGGCAGCCCTTGATTCTGGCGACCTCCTCGGTGGTCTCCGTCTTCCAGGTGCCGGGCAGGCCGCAGGCGATGAGCAGGAAGCCGGGCTTGATATTAGCCTCGATGTATTTCCCGAAGGGTTCTCTCATTTCCATGCCCCCTTATTCGCCCGGGATATATGACTCCGCCAGCGCAAAGTAGCCCCGGGCGTTGGCCAGGATTTTCTCTTTTTCCCCGGCGGCGATATGCGGGTCGGCGTACTGGAAGCAGCCCACTTTGCCCCGCACGTAAGCCCGGTAGCACTTGTAAAAGTCGAGCAGCTCCATCAGCCCGCCGTCGCCGCTTTTCTCCACGTAGGCCCCGATGAAGCCGTCGGCGAGGTCGGCCCGCCCGTAGTGGTCCAGGTCCATGGCCAGGAAGGCCACCTCGGAAGCGACGTCGCAGTAGCGGAAGCGGTCGTTGAACTCGATGCAGTCGTAGATGCAGATGCCGTGGCAGAAGCAGATGTGGGCGGCGTGAAGGTCGCCGTGGCAGTCTTTTATCCGTCCCGCCGCCACCCGCTCATGGAACAACTTGGCATTGGCCTTGATAAAACCCCCGGTATATTCCCTGAGGTGCCGGTAGGTCTCCGGCGGGATGACGGTACCGACGTATTTTTCCGTTTGAGAGAAGTTTTCGCTCGTATTTTGACGGACGGTATCAATGCCGCCGAGGTTGTTGATATTCCCGCCGGTTTCCGCCCCGGCGTGGAAAACGGCCAGCCGCGCCGCCACGTCGGCTACCATCTCCGGGGTGACCTTGTTCCGGGGAAGCAGCACGTCCATCATGGCTTCCCGCGGCAGGCGGCGCATCCTGACGGCGTACTCTTCCGCCCTGCCCTCCCCCCCGATGACGAACCGGCCCCGGTGACGGGTCACCGGCACCACGTCCAGGTAGGCCTCCGGGCAGAGCCGGCGGTTGAGCTCGATTTCCCGGCGGCACAGCGCGAGGCGTTTCTCCAGCGTGGAGTAGTCCAGGAAACCGAAGTTGGCCGGCTTCTTGACCTTATAAACGTAGTCGCCGGCGAGAAAGACGTAGGAAATCTGGGTCTGCACCAGCTCTACCCGCTGGGGGGGTTCGGGATAGGCCCGGGGGTCGAGCAGGGCCTTTACCAGCCCGGGTAATGCGGACATCAGCGCGGCACCACCAACCGTAAATTAATGCCGCAGGTGCTGTCTTTCACCTGCGCGGTTCCGGACGAGGGGATAGAACGCTCTATTTTTTAGCCTTCAGGAGGGCTTTTCTCTGTTCCTTGAGCTTTCTCGCCGTCTTCAGGTGCTTGTGCCGGGCAACGCGTTTCGACTTGTTCATCAATAATACTATAGCGTAAATTACGATTTCCCGCCACCCCGGACGACCCCGGCGAAGCGGGCGAAGGAGCGGTCATAGGTGCGCTCCACCTCCGGCGGGAAGGCGCAGGCGGGCAGTTCCCGGCTCTTGAGGTGATAGCTGATACACTCGCAGCATTTGCCCTGGCGCGGGCAGGGCTCGTAGGTGCAGTTGCATTTCGTCAGGTTGGCTTCGAGGTTACATTCCATTTTTACGCCTCATCAGCGCCGATAGCCCGGTGAGCAGCTCCAGGGCCTTTTCGGCGCCTTCCTCGGGTAGCTGCGCCAGCCCGCAGCCGGGGGTGAGCAGGCTCTGCGCCAGGAGGTCTTTGAAGCGCAGGCCGTTGCG
>MGNX01000011.1:0-687 GCA_001796935.1 Chloroflexi bacterium RBG_16_60_22 | reverse complement strand
AGCATCGAAGCTGAGGATATCGAGCTTCGTCTTTAATAACACGGACCAGTCGGTATTGCCGCAGCAGTGCAGCCCCTTGAGCCCGCTGATGCCCGCGAAGACCTCGTCAATCATCTCCGCCACCTTTTCCGGCCTGGCGAAGGCGCCGGAAGCGACCACCGAGCCGTAGGCGGACATGTAAGGTTCATCGACGAAGATGATGGTGTTCCTGGATATCCGGGACAGCTCTTTTTCCTGCCAGGCCGCCTTGAGCTTGAGCAATTTCGGAACGGCGTCGCCGAGGACATCGTCGTATAATATCGACCGCTTATTCTGGTCGGTGACGGTAAGCCCCCAGGAGAGCGGCCCGGTGACCTGCCCCTTGACCGCCCGCGGCATCAGGCCGGGTTGTTCCAGGAAGGCGTAGAGCCCTGCCGCGTAGTCCCGGGTGACGGGGTATTTGCCGGCGTCATTGTCCAGGTAGGCGGCGTAAAGCTCCTCGAGCGGCTTTTGAAAATCTGTTGCGGTGTCCACGTAGATGCGTTGTTCTTCGGGGAGGACGACCGCGCCGGGGAAGCCCTGGCTGTACTGGACGTACATGTTCTCCAGGAAGGAACGCCGGGGTAGCTGGGGCCAGGCGGGGATGTCCCGGAGGAAGCGCGTCACCAGCGAGCACGCCCGGCGGGGGTCGGTGTGGGGCAGGCTGCC
>MGNX01000010.1:20233-29159 GCA_001796935.1 Chloroflexi bacterium RBG_16_60_22 | reverse complement strand
GCCGGGTGAGTAGAAGTCCGGGATGCGGGCGATTTCCCCGTAGCCGCAGGCGAGGTGGAAGCGGAGCGTTCCCTCGTAAAGGGGAGTGGACGAGGTCTCGATGACGATGAGCCTCCCGCTGGCTTGGCGGATATCCGCCTCGGCGGCCTCCATGAGTGCCCGGCCGGTGCCCCTCCCCCGCTTCTCGCGGTCGACCGCCTCCCAGTAAATGTCCCAGGTGCCTTCGGTCAGCGGCGTGGGGCCGTAGGTGATATACCCCCGGACGGAGGCATCTTCAACGGCAACCAGAGAATAGTATCCGGAGCCGGCCGGGTCGGCCAGGCAGCCGTCGATGACCTCCTCGGCCACCGCCACCTCGAAGGGTTTAAATTCGGGCGTATTGAGCAGTATCTGCATTACGGCCGGTTTGTCCGCCGCGGACATGGGCCGGATGATGACGGTCATGTTTTTCCTTCTCCAGGGCCAGTATGACAATCCGCTTAATAAAGCCGGCGTACGTCATGCCGGAGGCGAGTGCCTGGCGCGCGGCGCCGGTCCCCGGCGAGATATCCGGGTTGGGGTTGACCTCGAGGACGTGGAGCACGCCCTCGCCGTCCTGGCGCATGTCCACCCGGGCGTAGCCGCGGCAGCCGGTCAGCCGGAAAGCGGCCAGTGCCGTCCGGCGAATTTTCTTCAACTCCCCGGGGGTGATTTCCGCCGGGCAGGTCACTCGCGTTCCCCTGAAATAGGCGCTATCAGTATCCCACTTGGCTTCAAAGGTGAGGATGGGGGGCACCTCCGGCGGCAGCGAGTAGTTTATCTCCGAAGGCGGCAGCAGACTGTAACGCGAGTTTCCCATGACGGTGGCGTTGAACTCTCTCCCCCCGACGAAAGCCTCCACCAGGGCGCCGCCGTAGGTGCGGCTCATGGCGGTCACCTGTTTTTCCAGCGAGGCGGCATCCCGGACGACGCTGGCCGCGGTGATGCCGTGGCTGGCGTCCTCGCCGCGGGGCTTGACGATGCAGGGAAACCCGAGCCGGAAGAGGTGCAGCGTCCGGGGATTGAGCAGCTGGAAGTCCGGGGTGGGGATGCCGGCGGCCTGGAGAATCACCTTGACCCTGGCTTTATCCAGGGCCAGCCGCAGGGCCGGGGCCGGACAGCCGGTAAGGGGTATTTTCAGCTCCGCCAGGGTTTGAGGCACCAGGGCCTCCGTCTCCGGCTCGCCGCAGAAGCCCTCGAAGAGGTTGAAAACGATATCCGCGTTCAGGGCTTCCAGCTCTTCCCTGGCCTCCGGCCAGGGCGGCGTCAGCGGCAGGAGGGACACGCCGTATTCCAGCTCGAGGAGAGCTTCCCGCACGGCCGCCACGGCCTCGAGGACGCCCAGCACCGCTTTTTCTTCGTGGGCGCCGTCATAGCGCGAGGTCTGCGGCTGATTATAGACAATGGCTACGTACGTACGCATTGAGGGTACCTGGCCAGGGCGGCATCGAGCACTGCGCCGATAAGTCCCTGGTGGGTCCAGCCCATCTTGAGCGCCATGATAATCAGGTCGCTGTAGGTGCCCAGTCCGGGCAGGGGGTTTATCTCGATAAAATAGGGCGTGCCGTCAGCGGCCACGCGGAAATCGACGCGGGCGAAATCGCGGCAGCCCAGCGCTTTAAATACCTTGAGGCTATCGGCTTCCAGCCGGGCGAGCGTCCGGCGACCGAGGCGGGCGGGGCATTCGTAGTCCACCAGGTTAACGTAATCGCGCTTTACCTCCAGCGAGTAGATGAAACGGCCGTTCTTCCGCCGCGGCCGGACGCGCATGACGCCCACGATTCGGGGCGGCGCGTTGCCGACGATGCCCACCGTCACCTCGTCACCGTCGATGAACTCCTCGACCATGGCCGGCTGGCGGTAAATCTCCAGGACCCTTTTCACTTCGTCCCCGGCCTGCCGGGTATTTTCGGCCAGTGACGTCAGGCGGATACCCTTGCTGGAGCCCTCGCAGGCCGGCTTGATGATAACCGGGAAGGACAGCCCCTCCCAGGACGTCCGCTCCAGCTCTTCGGCGTCGGCGATGAGCCGCCAACCGGGGGTGCCGACGCCTTCCGCCGCCGCCAGCTTCTTGGTGACGGGCTTATCCAGCGAGACCGCCAGCGTCAGGGGGTCGGAGCCGGTATAGGGGATGTCCAGCATCTCCAGGGCAGCCGGCACCTGGGCCTCCCGACTGCGCTGGCGGCCGCGGCCCTCGGCGATATTGAAGACGAAATCGACCTTCTCCCGGCGGATATTATCGAGGAACTGCGTGCCGCCGCCCAGCCTGACGACGCTGTGGCCCATGGCGGCGATGGCGTCGGAAATTACCGCCACCGTCTCCGGAGAGTCGTACTCTTCGAGGGCGTCGTCGCCGGCATGGTCGTCCGGCACGGCCGATTTAAGGTCGAAGGCTAACCCGAGCCGCATCGGCGTCTCCTTTGGTCTCCGCGGGCGGGGTGGCATCGGCCAGCAGGCTTGCCACGACGCCGCTGACCGCCGGCGCGGCCGCCACTTTCCTTCGGCCGTTCTGGTGGCCCGGGTTGCGGTAGCGGAAGACCTGGCCCTCGTAGTTCTTGAGCAGCAGCTCGTCCTGGGACATGGAGAGTGCGTAGTTGGGCTGCAGGGGCACCTTGCCGCCGCCCTGGACCAGGTCCACGACGAAGGTGGGTACGGCCAGGCCGGAGGTGAACCCGCGCATGCCTTCGATTATCCGGATGCCCGTCTCGACCGGGGTGCGCAGGTGCTCCGTGCCCTGCACCTCGTCACACTGGTAGAGGTAGTAGGGGCGGACCTTTATCCTGAGGAGGCCCTGGCAGAGCTTGAGCATGGTCTCCACGCTGTCATTGATGCCGCGCAGCAGGACGGACTGGTTGTTCACCGGCACGCCGGCGCGGAGGAGGCGGTCGCAGGCCGCGGCGGACTCCGCCGTCAGCTCGCGGGGGTGGTTGAAGTGGGTGTTCAGCCAGATGGGGCCGTGCCGGGACAGCATCTCGCAGAGCTCGGCGTCAATACGCTGGGGCAGCACCACGGGGAACCGCGTGCCGATGCGTATAATCTCGATGTGCTTGATTTCCCTTATCTTGGAGATGATGACCTCCAGGTGGCTGGTGGCCAGCGTCAGGGGGTCGCCGCCGGAGATAACCACGTCGCGGATATTATCGTTGCGGCGCAGGTAGTCGAGCATGGCCTCAATCTGGGCGCCGGTGCGCATCCAGCCGCCGTGCCGCCATTCCCGCTTGCGCGTGCAGTGCCGGCAGAGCATCGGGCAGATATCGGTGAGTACCATCAGCACCCGGTCCGGGTAGCGGTGGACCAGGCCGGGCACCACGGAGTCTTCCTTCTCCGCCAGCGGGTCTTCCATGCCCAGGGTGCTCATGGTTATTTCCTGGACGGAGGGCACGGCCTGCTTTCTGACGGGGTCGTCGGGGTCGGTGGGGTCGATGAGCGAAAGGTAGTAAGGCGTGATGGAGAGGGGATAGCGCCGGGTTACCAGGCGGAGCTGCCTTTGCTCCCGGGGGGAGAGGGGGAGGAACTGGCTAAGCGCGCTGACGGTGGTTATCCGGTTGCGGAAGTGCCACTTCCAGTCGTTCCAGGAAGTGGCGGGGACATTTCTAAAAAAATAAGAACGGCCAGCGGCCGTTTTACCGGGGGGTTCATCCTCGGGGTTGGCGGTTAAAGGTCTACTGGGAGGCTCCTTTTCGACTTCACTGGTGTGATGGTTCCGGAAGGAAAGCCCCTCACACTGCGGTGTTACCTGATTAGTCCTAGCCACCGTCGTCGTTTTCACTTTTCTTTTCTCATCGCTCCTTTGGCGTTAAAATAGTACTAAATTCCTGAATAATAATTAAGAAAGTACTTGTAATAACTAAATATTCCTGTTATAATATACCGGAATAAAACTTCCTGTATTTATTATATTATACACCATAGCCGTAAAAAGTCAATAGGTTAAAGGTAATAAATAACGGGGGTTGCGCAAAAAGAATTCTGCCAACCCCGGACGGGGACGAAGACAGCAAGGAGGTGCCGGCATGCCAGGATGGAAGTTCCTTACCAACCACGCCCTGGTGCTCTGTTTGGTAGCCCAGCAGCCGCGAATCACCGCCCGGGAAATCGCCCTGGCCGTCGGCATTACCGAGAAAGCGACCCGTAATATCATCAACGACCTCGAGGCCGACGGCTACGTCACCAAGAAGAGAGAAGGACGGCGCATCCGGTACCGGGTGGACCCGGAGTTGCCGCTGCGGAGCGAAACACAGCAGGACACACTGATTGGCGACCTCCTCGGGGTACTGGGGTGGAAGCCGAGGCGGCGGCAGAGCAAGGACGCCTGAGGCGGGCTAGTGGCAGATGGCGCAGAGCGAGCGTTTCTGGCTGCTGCTGAGTGAGCTGGCCTCCAGCGCGCCGTCCGGGCGGTACCTCCCGGACACCGTCAGGGCGGAACCCACCTTGAAGTGGTCCGGGACGACCCCCTGATAGACAACGTCCAGGTCTTCACGGCCGTCGGTGAGAACGAACTTCATGAGCTCGGCCCGGCTGTCCCAGACGACCGACCCCGGGGCTACCTTGCCTTCGACGCTCACCAGGCGGTTAGGCGAGGCCGCCAGGGCCTTTGATTCGCTGACGGTCAGGGAGCCTCCCTCGTGGGAGAGCAGCACGAAGCCGGCCGTGCCGAAGACGGCCGCCAGCCCCACGATGATGATAATCAGTACCGTCTTTCTTTTCATCGGCCGCGCATCAGCCGGGTCAGCTGCTGCTTGGTGGCGGCGCGGCGCCGGCGGTACTCCGCCTCGCCGATTTGCCCTTCGGCGAAGCTGTCGTCGAGCCGGGCCAGCGCCACGATCAGCTCTTGCTCTTTCCGGGCGGGGTCCGCTCTGGCGACCACCGGCCGGGCTTTTCTCCGACGGACGGTAAGGCCGAAAACCGCCCCGCCGGCCAGTACCACTATCATGATGATAACCAGGACCGTTCCGGAACCGCCGCCGGGGAGGCCGGACAGCTCGATGGTGATGCGGTCATTGGGGGCAAGGTTGGCGCCGGAGAGGCGCTGGTAAAGGCCGTCCTGGAGGGTAACCGGCTCCTCCGTTACCAGCCGGTCGCTGGAGAGGGCGACGTCCTCCCCCATGACCAGCAGGTTATAGTCCGCCACCGGGTACCTCACCCGCTGGTTGAAGGTATAGGCACCGGACTTGTAATCGACCAGGTAGGAATAGACCGCCTCCTTGGGGCCGGGCAGGAAGGGCATGGTATCGATGAAGCCGGCATCACTGCCGTAGATGCAGCAGGACATCAGCTCGCCGCCCGGCTCCAGCCCGACGGCCCCGCCCGGCATGAAGAAAGCGAGCGTGGCCTTCTTACCGTCCGGGGTGGCCACCTCCGACCCCACGTAAGTGCGGTCGGACGTGTTCTCGAAGTAGTAGTATTCCTTGACGCGGAGGTTCCCCTCTTCCACGCTGATAACGGTGTGCGCCGTGGTCACCCGGATAGAGGCATCGCTGTCCGTGGCGTCATAGACGGTAAGCTCGGCGGTAAGACTATCTTGACCCTTGGCGAAACTGAGCCGCCCCGAGTAGTAGTCCGCTTCCTGGTAAACCATCTGCGCTTCGTAGCTCAAGGAGGGGTCGGTGTCCAGTCCCTCGAAGATAAAATGCCCGTCGGCATCCGTGGTGGCGACGGCGGACTCCACCTCGTTGTCGTTGCGGTAGGTCTTGAGGGTGACCTCCTGGTCGGCCACGCTGCTGCCGCCGTCCGTCCGGTTGACCACGTTGCCTTCCAGCGTGCCATTACCGGCGGCCAGGGCGGGGGCGGCGATGAACAATAGAGATACCACGGTCAGCAAGAGTAATATGCGCTTCATGGGTTCCTCACCTCCGGCTGCAGGCTCTGGCCGCAGCTGGGACAGAAGCGGGCGCCTTCCGGCCGCTTCTCGCCGCAGCCGGGGCAGAACGCCGGCTCATTCTTCCGGCGCAGGGCCCTGACCCGTTTTTCAATCTCGTCTTCGGTATTCCCTTTTTCTTCAGGAGCATTGGCGATGCTACGCAGCGCCCGGACACGTTTTTCAATCTCGTCTTCACCGCCTTCGGCGGCGGCGAGGCCGTCCATGTCCTTGAGGAGGGCGATGGCCCGGGCCTTATACCTCGCCTCCAGGTCTTTATAGTCTTCCTCCGTCAGGATGCCGGACTGGTAGTCGAACTGCACTTCCTTGAGCATGGAGTAGGTGGTATCGCGCCGGGAGCGAAGGTCATCCAGTCCGCCGTCCCCGCCGCCTGCCGCGGTGGGGCGTTCCGGCTTCGACCGGAAGAAGGGATAGGCGACGAAGAGAAAGCACAGGGTGACCAGCAGAATAATGAGCAGCGTCATCGGAACCCCTTCTCCCCGAAGTCACGCAGCTCCCGCTCGAGGCGGCGCGCGTAGGGGTCGTCCGTCTCGGCGGTCGGCGGCGCGGCCGCGCCCGGCTGGGGCCGGTTCCCCTGCCTGACCCACTTTCTCAGCATGACGTAGACCAGGGCCGCCCCGGCCAGTATGGCGGCGAAGGGCAGCAGCCAGGCGGTCAGGTTAAAGCCTTTCTTGGGGGGCGATGCCAGCACCTGCTCCCCGTACTGCCGGACGAAGAGGGCGGTAATCTCGGCGGGGGGCAGCCCCTCGTCGATTTTCTGCTGCAGCAGGGCCGTCATCTGGGTCTTCGAGTGACATTCGGCGTGGGTGCAGCTGTCCAGGACGAGGGTGCAGCCGCACTGGCAGATGAACTCCTTGGCCAGCTCGCTCAGCGTGGCGGCCCGGGCGGCGGCCGCCGGAAACAGGGTCAGGCCCGTCACCAGCAGCACGATGCACAATATCGTTCTATAGCCGGTTATCGTTGTCAATCGGTACCTTCCTTTCGCGGTGCGGGGGCGGTCCTGCCCTCGGGCCAGAAAGCCAGCAGCCCCCCGACGACCAGGACGATGCCGCCGAGCCATATCCAGTTGACCAGCGGCTTGACCATGACCTTGAAGGCGGTGGCCCCGCCGCTTTCGTCCCAGCCGATGAGGATGACGTAAAGGTCCTCCAGCAGGCTGGAGCGGATGGCCACCTCGGTGACGGCCTGCTCGTAGTTGCGGTGGAAGTACTTCTCCGGGGTCACCGTGCCGATGAACTTCCCCCGGTTGTAAACGTCCAGGCTGGCGCTGACGACCGTTTTACTGAGGGTATCGTAGCTGTCCAGGCTGTCGTAGGTAAGCACGTAGTTATTAATCGTCAACGAATCGTTAGGCATCAGGGTGGTCTCCTTTTCCACGTCATACAGCGATGAGCCCACGATGCCGATGGTAATGAGGATGATGGCCAGGTGCACGATGTACCCGCCGTAGCGGGGACGGTTGGACATGATAAGTCCCCCGAACGATTTCAAATAGTTGTGGCCCCGCATGCGGTGGCGGGCCCTGGTGCCGCGGAACCACTCGTAGAAGATGGTGGCGACGACGAAGGCGCAGATGGCCAGGGCCACGATGGCTGGCCACTGCCGGAGTCCGGCAACGAAGAGGACAGCGGCCGCCAGCACGGCGGCCACGCCGGGGGCCAGGAAGTGACGCAGCAGGTTCTTCGCCGAGGCCCGCCGCCAGCCGATGAGCGTGCAGATACCGGCCAGTAAAATGATAGCCAGGAAGATGGGGGTGTTCACCTGGTTGAAAAAGGGCGGCCCGACGCTTATCTTCACGCCCCTCACCGCCTCCGAGATAATCGGGAAGAAGGTCCCCAGCAGCACGGCGAAGGCCGCCCCCACCAGCAGCAGGTTATTGAGCAGGAAGGTGCTCTCCCGGGACAGCAGCGACTCCATTTCCGATTCGCTCCTCAGGTCCGGGTAGCGGTAATAGACCAGCGCCGCCGATGTGATGACGACCGCCCCGATGAAAGACAGGAACATGGTGCCCAGCACGGGGTCGGCCGCAAAGGTATGCACCGATGAAAGCACGCCGCTGCGGGTGAGGAAGGTGCCCAGTATCGCCAGGACAAAGGTCAGCGTTATCAGCGAGATATTCCAGACCTTGAGCATCCCCCGCCGCCGCTGCATCATGATGGAGTGCAGGAAGGCGGTGGCTACCAGCCAGGGTACGAAGCTGGCGTTTTCCACCGGGTCCCAGGCCCAGTAGCCGCCCCAGCCGAGTTCGACGTAGGCCCACCAGGCGCCGATGAGGTTGCCGATGCCGAGGAAGAGCCAGGCCAGGAGCGTCCACCGCCGGATGACCATCAGCCACTCGTCGCCGAGGCGCCGCATCAGCAGGGCGGCGAAGGCAAAGGCGAAGGGAATGGTGAAGGTGACGTAGCCGGCGAGCAATGAGGGCGGGTGGAAGAGCATCCCCGGGTTTTCCAGCAGCGGGTTCAGCCCGTACCCCTCGGCCGGGGTGAAGGAAAGCTCCTTAAAGGGATTGGCCACGGTGAGCAGCAGCACCAGGAAGAAGGCCTCGATGAACATGAGCGTAGCGGCCGCGTAGGGTACCAGCTCCCGGCCGGTGTCCCGTTTCTGCAGCACGGCGATAAGGGAAAATATGGCCAGCAGCCAGGCCCAGAACAGCAGCGAGCCGCTGTTGCCCGCCCAGATGGCGCTGAGCAGGTAGTTCCAGGAGAGGTCGCTGCTGGTGTACTGGGCCACGTACTCGATGCGGAAATTGTGGGTCAGCAGGGCAAACAGCATGATGCCCACCGCCAGCGTTACCAGCCCCCCGACCACCAGCAGGGAGTTGCGGGCGCTGTGCGCCAGCACCGGGTTTTTTCCCCTCCCCGCGAAGACAAAGGCAAAGACCGCGTAAACCGCGGCGACCAGGGCCAGCACCAGGCTGATATAGCCGAAGTCCGCCATGAATCAGTACCCCCGCCCTTCCTCGGCGGCCTCGTACTTGGAGGGACACTTGGCCAGCAGGGTATGTGCCCGGAAGACGCCCCCCGCCTCCAG
>MGNX01000010.1:12433-20224 GCA_001796935.1 Chloroflexi bacterium RBG_16_60_22 | reverse complement strand
CCCGCCTCCAGCCGTCCCTCCACCACCACCTCGGCGTCATCCTTGAAAGTGTCCGGCACCACCCCGGCGTAAACCACCGGCAGGCTGCCCTCTGTTTCGTAGTCTTTAAGGGTGAACTTCAGCCGTGTGTTCTGCGCTTCGCTGACGATTGACCCGGCCTCGACGCTGCCGTGCACCCGCACGTTCTCCCCCTGGAGGGAGTCGGCCTGTGCCAGGACCTCGTTGACTTCATAGTAGTAGGTGGCCGCGCTGGATAGTCCCATGAAGCTGAGATACCCGATGGCGGCGACGACGATAATCCCGCCGATGAGGAATTTACGGTTCTTCAATATCCGCCTTTCAGTCACCGCCGCCCCGGAAGGCGGGGTGTACCTATATCCATAATATCAGCGGCCGCTGCGGTCAAGATTAGGGGAACATTAGAAAATGCTTAGAAGTTGATGAGAAGGGATGGCGAAGGGGTGGCAACTTGACCGTGCCCCGCTTACCATCTATGATGAACCTGGGTGCTATTGCCCCCGCGGGAGATTAATCAATGCGTATTCTGGTCGTGGATGACGACCCCGAGATTGTCAGCTTCGTCAGGCGGGGCCTGGCCTACGAGGGCTACACCGTGGACACGGCGGCGGACGGCCGCGAGGCGCTGGCTAAAGCCCGGGACGTGGCGCCGGACCTGGTGGTGCTGGACATCATGATGCCCGGGACGGACGGGTTCGAGGTGGCGCGGCGCCTGAGGGAAGGCAGCGATATCCCCATTATCATGCTGACCGCCAAGGGCACGGTGGCCGATAAGGTGACCGGCCTGGATAGCGGCGCCGATGACTACCTGGTGAAGCCCTTTGCCTTCGACGAGCTGCTGGCCAGGGTGCGGGCGCTGCTGCGGCGCCGCCAGCCCCGGGAGGGGGAAACCCTGCGCTTCGGGGACCTTTCGCTGGACACGGCCACCCGCGAGGTCAGGCGGGGTGGCGGACTCATCGAGCTGACCGCCCAGGAGTTCCACCTCCTGGAGCTTTTCCTGCGCCATCCCCGGCAGGTGCTCAAGCGTGACCTGATTTACGAGCGGGTCTGGGGCTACAACTTCGAGGGCGAGTCCAACGTCATCGAGGTCTACGTGCGCTACTTGAGGTCGAAGCTGGAGGCCGGCGGACGGCCCCGGTTGATTCACACCGTCCGCGGCGTCGGGTATGTACTGAAGGAGTAGTCCATGCCGATTCGCTGGCGGCTGACGCTGTGGTTCGTCCTGATACTTTCGGTCATTCTCATCCTCTCGGGCGTGGTGCTCCATATCCTGCTCCAGCGCTACCTCATCAACCAGGTGGACGACAGCCTCCGGGTGAACTCGGCGCGGGTCCACGGCACGCTCGGCCAGCACGATATACCGGAGCCGCTGGACTACGCGGTCATCCATTCCAAGCTGCCGCCGGTCAACGAGTTCGCCTCGCCGGGCATCTACATCCAGCTCATCGACCGGAGCGGCGGGGTGGTCGTTAAATCGAGCAACCTCGGCGAGCAGGAGCTGCCGGTAAATCCCTCTCTTATCTCGCGGGGTTTTACCGGAGAGGCCACCATCGCCACGGTATCCGCCGGGGGCAGCGCCACGGTGCGGATAATGGCTTCGCCGCTGTACCTCCAGGACCGGGTGCTCCTCCTCGAGGTGGGGCAGTCGCTGAACCACGTCGCCGACACGATGGGGCAGGCGAGGTGGGCGCTGCTGGCCAGCACGCTGGTGGCCCTGATACTGGCGGCGGTATCCGGCGGGGCCATCGTCCGGGGGGCGCTCTCCCCGGTCAGCCGGATTTCCCAGACGGCGCGGAGCATCGAGGCCAGCTCCGACCTCTCCCGGAGGGTGGGCTATGCCGGCCCGGCCGACGAAATCGGCGAGCTGGCCACGACCTTCGACCACATGATTGAGCACCTCGACCGCGTGTTTCAGTCGCAGCGGTACTTCGTCGCCGACGCCTCCCATGAGCTGAGGGGGCCGCTGACCGTCATTCGCGGCAACATCGACCTGCTCAAGCGCCAGCTCAGCCAGGAAGACCGGGAAGAGTCCCTCCGGGCCATCGAGCGGGAGTCGATGAGAATGTCGCAGATTGCCGACGAGCTGCTCCTCCTCGCCGAAGTAGAGTCCGGGCAGATTGGCCGGCGGGAGACCGTCCCGCTGAAGAGCCTCCTCCTGGAGGAGGCGGAGCGGGCCGGGAGCGCGGCGGGGGGACGCCATGTCAGGGTGGCGCGGCAGGAAGACCTGTCCGTCACCGGCGATGCCCAGCGACTCCGCCAGCTGCTGGCGAACCTGGTGGACAACGCCGTCAAGTACACCCCGGAAAAGGGGACGGTGACGCTCTCGCTCTACCGGGACGGCGACCGGGCCTGCCTGGAGGTGGCCGACACGGGTATCGGCATTCCGCCGGAGCACCTGCCGCATATCTTCGACCGCTTTTACCGGGTGGATAAGGCCCGCTCCCGGGGCAGCGGCGGCACCGGCCTGGGCCTGGCCATCGTCAAGGGCATCGCCGAGCAGCACGGCGGCGATGTCACGGTGACCAGCCGGCCCGGCCAGGGGAGCACCTTCACCGTGCGCCTGAAACTCTAAGCATCCTCTAAGCTTTCTTTAACGCCCTTCTCATCAAACGGTGGCATCATGGATAGTGGGGGGGCGTGTCCGTCCGGCGGTTCCCCTCCCGGAGAATCCGATGAGCGGGGTTAAATTACTTACCGTAGCCGTCGTCGTTGTCGCCATCGTCGGGGTGGCGCTGGGTCTCTTTTTATTCTCACCGGAGACGGAGAGCGCGGCACCGCCCGGTATGGCCATGATGGACGAAATCCCCCACGACATGGGCATCAGCTACCTGCCGGTCACGGAGGGGGTGGCGGACTACTACGGGCTCGGGGTGCGTAACGGCGCCCTGGTCACCGAGGTAGCCCCGGACAGCCCCGCCGGGCGGGCCGGGGTGATGGCCGGGGACGTTATCCTCAGCTTCAACGGCGACACCCCCCGGGAGCAGGCACCCCTGCTGGGCATGATGATGGCCTGCCCCGTCGGGCAGACGGTGCGACTCGAAATCTGGCGTCAGGAGCAGGTGCAGACGCTGGAGTTCGTGCACTGGCAGCGGTAAGGGCGGAATTCACACCGTAATCTTATCGTTTTATAATCTTGGTCTAAGGTAGCGGTCGTAGTATAACAACAGGAGAAGAAGATGATTGAGTTTCTGCAGAGCAACGGTTTCTGGATATTTATCGCGCTGTTCTTCGGCCTGGTACTCTGGAGACAGCTGCGGGGGCGCGGCGGGGGCTGCTGCGGCGGCGAGCACGGGCATGAAGCCGTTAAAAAGGACGACCCCACCGGCCATCAGGGCGGCGGCTGCCACTAGAAGGTAGACTTCGCGAGTAGTAAAAAACGCAAGGAGAATAAAAATGAAAAAGGTCATGGTAATCGGTCTGGTAGTCCTGGCCCTCAGCGTCACGGCGTTTTTCGCCATCCCGGCCTTCGCTCAATGGCCGGCGGGCGGCGACGACGGGGGGAATGAAGCCTGGCAGGCGATGCACGAGGCCTGCGAGGAAGGCGACTGGGAAACGATGGCCGGGGCCGCCGAGGCCTACCACGAGGACAGTGATGACGGCCATTGCGACTTCGACGGTGATGAGGAGTCCGGAGGTAGCTATTCCTCAGGCTGGGGCGGCATGATGGACGGCGGTCACATGGGCGGCTCAAGCTGGCGATAGCAGTTCAGGGCTTGTTACGGGGGGCAATGGACGACGGATAGATACGGGCCATTGCCCCTCGCTATTTTCTTTAGCAAAGCCTGGTTTCAGACCTTGCGAACCTTGAATATTCCGTGAAGATATCTCATCTTCCACGCCATCGTACCACCTTTTAAAATTTAGCGGTTAGATGAATAACCGGTTTGAATCGCCTCACGGGCATGATTTAAGATAACAGAGACAGCCAGGCGATGGTCAGCGGATTTTGCCCGCGGTTGGAACGAGGAGGCATGATATGGAGAGATTAGCCCGAAAAGTGGCCGTAATTACGGGGGGAGCCAGGGGAATAGGTAAAGAAATAGCCCTGACTTTCGCCCGTGAAGGGGCTGATATCGTCATCGGGGATGTAATACCGGCAGGAGCAACCGAGCGGGAGATTAAGGATTTAGGACGAAAAGTCATCGCGGTTAAGACGGATGTATCTGTCAGGAAAGATGTTGCGAACCTGTTTGATATTGCCATCAGCAATTTCAAGCAGGTTGACATACTGGTGAACGATGCCGGCATCGTCCGGCGCGCGTCCCTGCTGGAGATGACCGAAGATAACTGGGACGCCGTGTTAGATGTAAACCTGAAAGGGCCTTTTCTATGCACCCAGGCCGCCGGGAAATACATGGCCGCGCGCCAGTACGGCAAGATTGTCAACGTGGCCTCGATTGGCGGGTTAATCACCACGCCCGGAGTGCCGGTCAACTATGCCGTCTCCAAGGCCGGAGTCGTCCAGCTGACCAGGGTTTCCGCCCGGGAACTGGGACCTTACGGGATAAACGTTAACGCTATTGCTCCGGGGCTGGTGGTGACCGACATGACCCGCTACGGGAGGACCGAGGCGGAACTCGATGAATTCATCGAGGACGGGAAAAAGTCGGCGGTTCTCGGCAGGGTCGGCTTCCCCCGGGACATCGCGAACGTGGCCCTGTTCCTGGCCTCGGATGAATCGTCTTTCATCAGCGGGCAGGTTATCCCTGTTGACGGGGGACATGCGGGCTTGATGTAGCTACCCGGCGTACCGGGAGGGAACGGCCCCGGCCGCTCTCCCGCCGTGAATACGGAGCGAGCCGGGACATCAAGGCAGATGGCTAGCTGCCTTCGTAGCCCCCGGGGCCCTGCCGCCTTTCCAGGTAATCGGTGCCTTTAGCCGGTGGACGCTTCCTGAGCTCTTCCCTGAGCCGCCCGGTGGCTTCCAGATCGACCACCAGGTTTTCCGGGTCCCAATGCGGGTCCCCTTTGATGACCACCCCGTAGTCCTTTTTCGCGCCCTCGATGCTGACGTACTCGTTGCGGACATCGCGCTTGACCGCCTCGATATCCCTCTCCAGGGGGTCGCCCCAGCCGCCGGCGCTATTCGTCAAATACCTCCATAGGCTGCCCGGGACATTCTTGTAGGAATTCTTGTAGTTGAAAGACCTCAAGGGGTAATAATACTCCCCCTTTTCGCGGTCGGTGAGGTGTGTCTCCGGGTCCACGACGCCGGCCAGGACCTTGCTGCTCCGGTATGAAGCGGCGTCCAGGGACATAATCCTTTTCTCTTTGACGACGTCGAAGTCCTCCGGCAGCCAGGTCCAGACGCCGCCGGTCGAACCCGTCTTCCCGCCACTCACTCCAAAGCCGGTGGGTATCTTGTAATGCAGGGGCATGGAGTAAGAATCGCAATCGGTCGGCAGCAGGAAGTCAGTGACTCTCGCCAGCCCGCCGCGGTACTTACCGGCTCCCGCCGTATCGATGACGTTCTCTTTCCTCAGCAAGATGACCGGGGTGTCGAGCTCGATAGCCTCGGTGGCCGGGTCAAAACCGTTGCCGAGGTAAGAAGCGGTGCCGTTGACGCCGTCTCCCACCCTGGTAGCGCCCAGGGGCCCGTGTTCCGCCCCGACCTGCCCCATGGTAACCCAGGGACGGCCGTCAGGGAAGGCGCCGCTACTGATATGCATATTGAGGGAACCGTAGCCGCCGGCGATGGCGTTTTCCCCCAGGGCCGGCGCCAGGGCCTGAAGCGTGGCCGTGAGGACACCCTCGGTTGATTCAAAATAGAGACATATGGCGCCCTCGGGGGGTAGCGCCCGGAGCATCGTTCCCGCCGGCAGGACGATATCGAAAGGTCTCATCGCCGCCGAGGTGATGGGCGACTTCGGGTCGAGGCAGTACTTCATGCCAATCATGACGGCGCACTTGGTGTCCAGGCAGCTGGCGTTTATCGATGTCCGTGCCTGCCGGTGCGTCCCCGAGAAATCAAGCTCGGCCCTGTCCCCCCTGACTTTAATTTTAAAGTAAACGGGGTATTCCTCACTATCGTCAACCGCGTCACAGTCCGTCATCTGCGTTGCTTCATAATCACCGTCGGGGATACTCAGTAGCGCCCGCCGCATGGACTCCTCGGTGGCATCGAGGATATAAAGCATGGCACCATGAAAGGCCTCCAGGCCGTACTTTTCAATAGTCTTTAAGACCTCCCGCTCGCCCATCAGCATGTTCTGGTAAGCCGCTTTGATATCCGTCAGCAGGATTTCGCCGAACCGCGTATTGTCGAAAAAAAGCTGCCAGGTATGCCTGATAGGCTTGTCTTCATGGTAGAGAAGCATGGGCGGCAGCAAAAGGCCGTCCTCGAACTTGTTGCGCTTCGTCCCGCTGAACCCCCCGGGCACCGTGCCGCCCATATCGATAAGGTGAATTTTCATCGTGATGAAGGCAACTATCTTCCCCTGCCAGAAAACAGGGCGGGCGAACATGCAGTCCTGGGCATGGGTCCCGATGCGTTGAGGGTCGTTGCAGACAACTACATCACCGGACTCCAGATTTTCCGGCCCGAACTCTTCGACAACGTTTCTCACCGCCTCCGGTATCGTTCCTATCAGTGCCATAACGCCGTCGTTCACGGCCACCATGGGGCAACCCATCTCGGGGGGTCCGGAGAGGGTTGCGGCCAGGTCATACCAGTCCCGGAGAATGATGGAGAATGCCGTGCGTTGCAGGCCCCGGCACATGCGCTGGACCAGGTATTTATACCCGTTGCTCAGCATGATGGCCGTGAACCGGTCACAGTTATACTTTGCCCTGAACTCCGCGGCCGTGAGTTCTTTGATTAACTTCTTACCCTTTTCCATAGCTACTTCTTTCAATGCGTATTTCCCCGTACTGGCCGATGGTGGCCGTTTGTCCGGCGCAAACCATGGTGGTTGAAACGGGCTCCCGGATAATGGCCGGTCCGGTGATGGTATCGCCAAAGTAAAGCTCGCCCCTTTCGTACTCCAGGATGTCAGCCTCCGCCTCCGGCACGTAAGACAAATGCCCGGGGACTCCGGTCGGCTGGCCCGTTTTTCTCTCCGGCACCAGCTTGTATTCAGCCCTGGCCATGGGCAGAACACAGGAAGTGCGGTAGGAGCAGGCTATCACCGGCAGGTAAGGGAACTTGTTGCCCCACATCACCAGATAGCCCTCGTTAAAGGCTTCGATTAGCGCCTCTATCGACCCGGCCGTAATACGCCCCGATGGTACGGGGGTGAAAGGCGTTTCCCAGGTCTGCCCGGAATACCAGCCGTCAAAACTCCTGACGAAGCGGACTTCTTCCCGGTTCACGTGCTCGGGCAGCCTGCCCAGGATTGTTTGCTCCATGTCACGGTAGACTTCGTCTATTTTCCTGGCTGTTTCCTCATCGGGGGTTAACGTAATGTAGGCGCTCCGGTAGTCCGTGAAAGTGAGGTCACCGCCGGCCAGACCGAGGGCGGAGAAAAGCCCCGGATACGGCGGCACGATGACGCTTTTGACCTCGAGCCGCTCCATCAGCTGCGGGAGCATCATCGGCCCGGCCGAGCCGTAGGCGAACAGGACATAGTCCCGGGCATCGATGCCCCGCTCGATGGTGACGCCGGCTATCCCTTCGGCGATGTTCGTCAGCCCCAGCTCGTACGTTTGCCTTATCTTGGTGGGGAAGTCTGCTTTCAGGGGAAGGTCTTTAAAAGCCTTCCCGGACAGTTCAGGATAGAGGAGTTTTTCGCCGCCAAGGAACTTTTTCTCATCCAGTATCCCCATCAGCAGGAA
>MGNX01000010.1:4308-12412 GCA_001796935.1 Chloroflexi bacterium RBG_16_60_22 | reverse complement strand
CGTCCCGCTGCCGTAGCAGGCCGGCCCCGGGTCCGCCCCGGCACCCTCCGGCCCCACGCGCAGCTCTCCAAACGGGCCGACATGGGCGATAGACCCGCCTCCCTGGCCGATGCTGAAGATTTCGTTGGACAGGGTATTGACGATAACATCATGCTCAATCTCGTATTCCGTCTTGACAAGCGGTCTGCCGTTTCTTATCAGACTGATGTCCGTGCTCGTCCCGCCGACGTCGCAACAGATGATATTGGACTCGCCAACCAGGCTGCCGAGACGGGCGCTGGAGACCGTGCCCGCGGCCGGTCCCGAGTACATTATCCTCGAAGGCTTCTCCATGGCAAAGTCGTAGGGAATGAGCATGGCCGCCGAATCGACGAGGTTCAGGTCACCGGTGAACCCCGCCCCTTTAAGCCCCTTCTGGAGCCGGTTGATATAGGCGCCGTAGACCATTTTCATGATGACGTCCATCACCGTGGTGGAGGCCCGGGCATATTCTTTGCCCAGGGGACTGACTTCGCTGGATATGGAAACCGCGACATCTCCCATGATTTCTCTTACCAGGGCTTCCAGCTTCCTCTCGTGCTCGCCATTGATATACGCGTTGATAAGGCAGATGGCCACGCCCTTGACCCGGCACTTCTTCAGGACCTCTATCTCTTTTCTGGCCTGCTCTTCATCGAAGGGTATGAGCACCTTCCCTTTACTGGTTATTCTCTCTCTTATTCCCCGGCGCAAATACCGTTCCGCGAACGGTCTGCCGGAGTCTCCGCATCCCCTTCTCCAGTCCGCGTCCGTGAGCGATTCCATGGGTTTCCAGGCGCGGGCAAAGTCCAGGATATCGCGGTGCCCCTCCGTGGTCAGGAAGGCGACCTTGGGGAAATTCCGGGTAAGGATAGCATTCAACCCGCATGTCGATGCATGGTTGAGCATGTCGTGGTTTTTGATACCCACCCGCCTGGCACCTTCAATGACGGAGTTCTCCATGGCATTTACATCGGTTGGCACTTTTACGGCGGTGATGTTCCCCTTCTCATCAATGGCGATGGTATCGGTGAACGTTCCGCCGACATCAATAGCAATCATCTCGTCCCTCTTTTCTGGATTCTTTTTACCTTTTTCTACATCAGGTTCCAGAGGAGTGTGCAGGGGGCGTACTGGTTTTCGCTTCTCCTTCTCTCTATCGAGGAGAGACAGTTCTGGCATTTCACCACGTCCCACCAGCCGCCATCGGATAGCACCCGGTAGGCGGCGATATCGTGGCTACCACATGCCGGGCAGGCTCCCTCCACCTCCCTCTTCTCCTCACGTGGTTTTTCTTCTGACGGTCTCGGGAAACCATTCATCGGCCGTACCTCCTCTCCTGTAAAAACCGGACGCTTCCGGGCACGTCCGGGCATGTTTGGCCGGTAAACTCTGGCTGATTACGGTTTTTCAGGCGCGGGAATAAAATCCCGTGTCAGTTTTACCGGTAAAGCTGCGCCGGCGGCAATTTGACAACTTATTCAGGTGCGAGTATATGATGATAGTATATTCAGCTGACAGGGTTTGTCAAAATTATATTTCTGCCGGTGTGCGGACAATCGTCAGCTACCTGAAACCTGGCAGTAGGCGGGCTATGTATAATATATCCGGTGTCCATCACGTGGCGGTGGGTGTGGAGAGCCTGGAAAAGATGAAGGCGTTTTATCAAGGGGTGATGGCATGTAGCAAGGTATTCGCCGAATTCCCGCAGGTCGAGCACGAGCCCATGAGCGAGCTGCTGCGAACACCGGGCATCGTGTTCTCCGCCATTCTGTGCTGTCAGGAAGCCGGGGGCATCATCTTCGAGCTGGTCCGGATGACCACGCCGGCGCCGCGCGTTATTCGCCGGGATTTCAGGTATGGCGATATCGGGGTGGCTAAAACAACCGTCGCGGTCTCTGATTTAGAGCGGTTTTACGGAGAACAAAAAGGCAGGATTGATTTCCTCTCCCGACCCAGGTCAGTCAAGATTCCGAAATGGGGGAGTTACAATTTTGTTTACTGCAAGGACCCGGAAGGAAACCTGATAGAACTGGCCTCCGGCGATAATATTCCGGCGCGAAACGGATTCGGCGGGGCTCTCTGGGTGGGAATCGGTGTTACCGACCTGGAGCGGTCGATGTCCTTCTACCGGAAGCACTTCAGGCTGGACAAAGTAATTATCGATGTTCATGAGAGCTTTTCCGGGCTCGTCGATGAGGTTTCCGGCGGCCATGGGACCAGGGTGCTCTCCTGCCTGCTCGCCAATAGCCAGGGTGAAGGCATGGTCGAACTTTTCGAAGTCACGAGCCCGCGGGGCAGGTCTATCCCGTTCGCGACCAGGTGGGGAGATTTCGGTTACCTGCAGTTATGCTTTAACTGTGACAACGTCGAAGAGATGGCCGCCTATTGTGAAAAGGAGGGCCTGGACTTCCTGACCCATCTTAAAGTGTTTAATGATGAGCGCGCCGGTGCCTTCATATATGTCCGGGACCCGGACGGGGTACCGGTGGAGTTTCTGGGCTTCGGCCGGTAAAAATATACTTAGATAGAATACCCGATGCGTGCCCCGTCGGCTATCGCATCCACTATCAGACCGGGCTCCGCGCAGCTGCCGATGGTGAAGGTTTCGGGCGCCTTTCCCTCCAGACTTTTTAAGACGCCGGTATTCGGCAGGAAGGGCAGGGCAACCACCACGGTATCCGCCTCGAGGGTCCGCCGCTTTCCTTCACGGTCGGTAATGACCAGTCCCGCGTCGGTTATTTCCTCGTATTTGACCCCGGTCAACCTGGTGACGCCTTTCTTATCCAGCCACGGAAATAATCGAAGCTGGTCCTCGACCGCTATTCCTTCTCCCAGGGCTTCTTCCGTATCCACGATGGTGACCTTTCTCCCCCGCTTGGTGAGAAATTCGGCCAGCTGGCAACCCTGCATGGCGCCGCCGATAACCACCACTCTTTTCCCGATAGGCATCCAGTATTTTGTCAGCCGTTCTATCACCTTCGGTCCCAGGAATCTCAGGAAAAACTTCAATTGCTTGTGCAGTGCCCCGCTGCCGACCACATTGCGCCGATGACTTCCGGGTATCTCGAAGTTGTTATCTACGGGACCGACCGCCAGGACGAGGACATCCGGCTGGAACTCCTCGATTGTCTGAGAGTTCACCTCTCTACCCAGCTTTACCGTCACGCCTCCTCTGGCTAGCTGTGTTTTAAAATAGCGGACCAGGGCCAGGCGGTCATCAAGCTCGATTTCCTTTACAATGGCGGATATGGGTATCAGTCCTCCCAGTTTATGGCCCTTCTCGCAGAGCGTTACTTCATGGCCTCTCAGTGCCGCCACTCGCGCGGCTTCCATCCCGGCCGGGCCGCCGCCGGCCACCAGCACCCTTTTCTTCGGCTGAGCCGGCCTGACCGCGTACTCTCGCTCTCTCCCCAGGGCCGCGTTCACCATGCACTGGAGCGGCTGGTTCTTATTACGGACGTCGATGCAGTACAGACAGCCCGTACACGGTCTGATATCCTCCAGTCTTCCCGCGGCTACCTTGTTGGGTAGCTCCGGGTCTGCCAGCAGTCGCCGGGTCATACCGACGAAGTCGAGCTTGCCCTGTCTCAAGAACTCCTCTCCGAGCACGGGGTCGAGCCGGCACGCGCAAAAGACCGGGACCGATACCACCTTCTTGACCGCTTCGACCAGGGGCACCAGGGCGCCCTTCCCCTTACGACTCCAGTCCAGGTCTTGGGGCAGGGACTCCGGCGGTTCCGGATAGAGCAGCCGGTCAGGATGGAGCAGTCCGTCACGGTGATTGTAGCTGTGGGCCCGGCAGTGGATGGCATCGGCGCCGGCGTCCTGGAGAAATCTGGCGAATTGCACGCCTTCCTCTATCGTCGTAGCCTTCTCGTGGCGGTATTCGGTGATATTTATCAGGCAGCTTACCGGGAAGTCCTTGCCGAGGCGTTTTTTAATCTCCCGCACGATATCACACATGAAACGGGCCCTGTTTTCCAGGGTCTGGCGGCCGTATTCGTCGTCGCGCTTATTCCAGACACGCGAGAAGAAGGTATTAATCTGATGACAGGTAGCGCCGTTTACCTCGACTCCGTCAAAACCGGCCCTGGCGGCCCTTTCGGCGGCTTTGGCCCAGATATCAACGTACTCTTTAACCTCGGCCAGGCTTAGTCCCCGGGGCACGTCAAAGCCCGGCCCGGGCAGCTCTTCCCTGGTCAGGGCCGAGGCGGCCTTCGTATCGCGCTTCGGCAGCAGTCCGGTTGGATTCCAGGGCCCGGCGTGTTGAAACTGCAAGAATACGGGGCAGCCATGCTGGTGGATAACTTCAGTCAGTTCACGGTAACCCGGAATATATCTGTCATCATCGAGGTGGAACTGGACCGGCGGATGCTGGACGCCCAGGGGGTATTCGACGCCGCACGATTCCACGATAATCAGGCCGACGCCGCCTTTAGCCATGTTCTCGTAGTAAGCCTTAACCCGTTCGCCGACATAGCCGCTTGGCTCGATAAAGGACGTCCCGTTGGCCGTCTTTATCATCCGGTTCCTGGTCTTTACCCGCCCGATATTCGATGGCTCCAGCAGCTTCTCGAACCTTGAATTAACGCTCACTAATCTATCTCCTTTCAGACCCGTGGGTTATCGTATATTTTACTACAACTTCGGCGGTTAAAATTTGCTGCCGGCCATTCCCTTCCCCGGTGTAAGTATAAGACTAAGAGCACCGTTTATCAAAAGGCACGGCTGCCTGGTTTAATCGTTCAAAGGCGTAATTGACATTGCCTCACCGACGTATAATAATATAAGCTATCAAAAGACCGAGGGAGGACCATGGACAAGCAGGAATTAAAACGGCTGACGGTCTCTGTTTTTGAAAAACTCCGGGAGAATATCAAGAATGGGGACAAGGAAAAAGCGCTGGAATTAGTGGATGAAATCGACCGCACCAAGCATGACTTTGACGAATCCTACCGGCAGTGGCTTGACCTGATGCTCACCTATATTGCCGATAATCTGGGGGAAGAGGCATTGTACGAGATACACCGGGAAAACGGCGAACGCGCCCTCTGGCCCCGTCTCGGGTGGATATTCGACCCGATAAGTATTGAAGAGAAGGTCAGAAAGAGGGCCGCTACCTGGACACATTTTCACATGACCAACCTCGATGCGATAGAAGAGGACGACGAAAAATTCACCTTCAGGATACAGTGCGACTCCGGGGGCTCAATCAGGATGTGGCCGAAGTACGGCAAGACCAGGGAAGCCCACCCCTGGAGCCACGGTGAGGAAGGTTTTAGCTACTACTGTGCTCACTGCCCCATCGTCCTGGAAATGATGGCCATTGATAAAAAGGGATATCCCGCCTGGGTAAGCGAGCCTCAGCCGGGCGGTAAATGTATCCAGTACCTGTACAAGGACCCCAGGAAAGTACCCGATAAGTATTACAAACGCCTCGGAAAAGAAAAAAAGAAGGCCAAGTGAGGCGGCGGTATTTATTCCGGACCTTCGGGCCTGGGCAAAATATACCGGGTGTTATTTACCGGCTGTAATATCGTACCGCTGTCACCGGACGGACAAAGTTCAAAAAGGTTAGCGGGGGTTACCCGTTAACCTTACTAACCGATAGCCCCCCCGGAATCCTCGGGTGAGCAGTAGCCGAAATCTATCGGCGGTGCGGCACGACCGGTGCCGCCTATTTTCTAGGAAGGTATGATAACGGGTAATACTCAGTTTAAGAAGCTGTTTGAGCCGGGCAAGATAGGGCGGATGCTGATAAAGAACCGGATAGTAATGGCGCCCATGGGGACGAACTACTGCCGGAACAAGGGCTATATCAGCCAGCGAACTATCGACTACTATGAGGAAAGGGCCCGGGGTGGTGCCGGATTACTTATTATCGAGGGGATGGCCGTAGAATCGCGCGGGAGGAGGCGCTTCACCGAGCTGTCTCTGGCCAACGATAGTTATATACCCGGCCTACGTCGGCTGGCGGCGGCTATCCATAAGCACGGTGCCAGGATTGCGCCCCAATTGCTCCACCGTGGCCAACAGGCGAGGTCGATAGTCACCGGGCAACAGCCAGTGTCCCCTTCCCCCGTCTCGATAACCGGAGGCGAGATACCCCGCGCATTGACCGTTGTTGAAATAGCCGAAATCGCCGGCCGATTTGCGGCGGCGGCCAGCCGGGCTAAAGAAGCCGGATGTGATGGCGTGGAGCTGCATGCCGCGCACATTTACCTTATCTCCCAGTTCCTCTCCCCGGCGGCCAACAGGCGCACCGACAGGTATGGCGGCACGCTGGAGAACCGGGCGAGGTTCTTCATTGAAATCATACGTGCCGTAAGAAAGGCGGTCGGGCCGGACTACCCGGTCTGGTGCCGGATTACGGCCCAGGAATACGGAATAGAGAACGGTATCACCCTGGAGGAGACCAAACAGGTAGTCCGGATGGCCGAGGAGGCGGGCCTTGATGCCATCAATGTCTCAATATTCGGTTACGGCGTCTTTGACCCGGTAAGTCTGCCGGACGTACCGGGAGCCGAGTTGCCGCTGGCGGCGGAAATAAAAAAAGTGGTCCGCGTGCCGGTGATAGCGGTCGGCTGGCTTAACCCGGAGGTCGGTGAGCGCGCGCTTGAAGAAGGACTGGCTGATTTCATCTGCATCGGCAGGCGCCTGTTAGCCGACCCTGAAATTGTTGTTAAGGCGAGTTCGGGCGGGATGGAGGACATCAGACCCTGTATCGGGTGCCGGGAATGTATGCAGAGCACGGCGCTAAATCACGAACCCGTGCACTGCGTGGTAAATGCAGGTCTCGGCCGGGAAAGGCAGTACCGAATCAGGCCCGCGCCGAAGAAGAAGAGGGTAATTGTAGTAGGTGGCGGTCCGGCCGGGCTGGAAGCAGCGCGAGTGGCAGCCTTGCGGGGTCATAACGTGGTGCTGTTCGAGAAGGAAGATAGACTCGGCGGCAGGCTTAACCTGGCGGCGCTGCCCCCCCACAAGGAGCCGCTTTCCGAACTCAGCCGCTACCTGGCCAGGCAGGTAACCAGGGCCGGAGTGGATGTCAGGCTGGGTTCCGAGATTACCGCCGAATTTATTATTCAAAGTCGGCCGGACGCGGTCGTAGTCGCCAACGGGGGTACCCCTTTATTTCCCCGAATCCGCGGTATCAATAAATCGAACGTGTTAACGGCCGTGGATATCCTGGCCGGAAAGGCACCCGCCGGCAAGAACGCGGTCATTATCGGAGGAGGACTGGTCGGCTGCGAGACCGGGCTCTTTCTCGCCGTCAGGGGGCATGTTGTGACCATCGTGGAGGTACTGGAAGACCTGGCATCGGACATGGAGGTGGCCGCCGTCAGGCGGCGGCTTCTGGCCGGGCTGTTGGAAAACGGCGTGAGACAGTTCACCGGCGCGGAGTGTGAGGAGATAACGGGAAGCGGCCTGACCGTGACCAGCCAGGGAGGGAAGCAGGAGAATATCCAGGCCAGCACCATCATCATCGCCGCCGGCTTTAAACCCAGGCTTGAGCTGTTCCGGTCGCTCCGGGGAATGGTACCCGAGCTCTATCACATCGGTGACGCGTATCAGCCGGCCAGGATTAGAGAAGCCATCGGCAGCGGTCGGCGCATCGGCCACGCCATATGACCGCCTGGCGATACGAAAAAACGGGGATTGTCCGGCCGATATTATTGACAACAGGAATTCGGCTGTGGTACACTCAAAAATCGTTCAAATGAAAGCTAACGGTATCTGGATTTGCCAGACCGAATTTGCCGGCCATCTGAAAAGGGAAATAACCTGCGGCGCCACATGGCGGTAGTTACCGGGGAGCCTTGGAGGGCGGTACAAAAAGAGGCGTCTTGCTCTCACAAATCACAGGAAGATGACGGGCTGATGCCAATTTATCACGAGAAACCGAAAGGGGGTGGTTTATATAAGTATGACAACTGTATCTACTGATAGTATAAAGCAGGAATAATTTCAATATTGGAGGCAGTAAAAATGAGAAAGAGGTCAATTCTCGGCATTCTGGTTGCAATCTTAATGATCGGAGTAATACTGGCGGGTTGTACTCAACAAGCCCCGGCACCAGCCCCGG
>MGNX01000010.1:373-4288 GCA_001796935.1 Chloroflexi bacterium RBG_16_60_22 | reverse complement strand
CCCGCACCCGCCCCGGCTCCGGCTCCCGCACCGGCGCCAAAGCCGGCCCCGGCACCAAAGCCAATCAAGCTAAAGCTGGAATCCTTCACGCCCAAGGGAACCCCGCCCAATGTGACGTTCCGCTATATCTTTGACGGACTGGCGGAAGCCACCAACGGGTTGGTGACCACGGAATATCTGGAAGCCGGCGTCATGGGCGCCCCTACGGACACGTATAACCGTATGACCGCGGGTATCGTGGACGTTGGTGTCCTGGTAACGGGATACTACCCCGGCGTCTTCCAGATGGCGGAAATATTCGAGCTACCTATCCACTACCCGGATTCCACGACGATTGGAAAAGCCATCATCCAGATGCTCAAAAAGGGCTACTTTGATAAGGAATTTTCCGGCATGAAGCCCATCACGATATACGGGCTCGGCCCTTACCAGCTAATGAGCACCAAAGCCGTGAGCAGCGTAGCCGACTTCAAAGGAATGAAACTGCGCGGCCCGAGCGACATGTACCGGCGTATCAGCGAATCTCTCGGCGGCGTGCCTGTCCAGCTGGCGGGCCCGGAGCTGTTTACCTCTATGGACAAGGGCATCATCGACGCCACCTGGGCCATCTGGGAGATGGCTCGCGCCTTCAGGCTCCAGGAGGTAACCAAGTACACGGTCGCCACCAGGCTCTCCACGTCCGTCCATGTGCACGGAATGAACCTTGATGCCTGGGCGAAGTTACCCGATGTCGGCAAGAAATATCTGTCAGATAACTTCGATAACTTTATCCTGAAGTCCGGCGGATTCTGGGACGGCCCGAATGAAGATGTTCATCAGCTTCTCCTCAACGACCCCAAGATAAATAATGGTGAACTGAGTGCGGCCGAGCAGGCAAAGTTGGACGCAATTCTCGCTCCGATAGTCGAACAGTGGGTTTCCGACAAAGCGGCCAAGGGACTTCCGGCGAAGCAGGCGGTTACGGACTATTACAATATCCTGGTAGGTCTCGGCGTCAGCAATCCGTTTGTGCTGCCGAAATAAAACCCTGAGGAGCCTGGCCCTCACATGGCAAAAAAAATAGTCTCGACCTTAGATAAGGCCGCCGGTAAAATATGCGGCGCGATGCAATGGTTATGCGTGGTCATACTGTTCGGCATGATGTTACTGGGCACCGGAGACGTTCTGGGCCGGTACCTGCTTAACAAACCCATCACCGGGACTTACGAGACGTTCGGGTTCCTGCTACCGGCCCTGGTACTCCTGGGATTAGGCTATACCCAGGCCGCCCGGGCACACGTCAGAATAGAGCTTGTAATTACGCGCATGCCGCCCCGGTTACGGAATGCTGTCGGTATCTTTACCACGGTTATCGCGTTGGGCATAGCGTGCCTGATCTTTTGGCAGGGACTGGGGTTATCAATTAAATATTGGCACCTGGGTAAGATGATTGACACTATCCATTTGCCGATATACATTCCCCAGCTTGTTGTTCCCATCGGAGCGCTGGCATTAAGCTTCGTGCTTCTCGTTCAGTTACTTGAGTACATTACCGGTCAGGCGCAGAGGAGCTGAGTGGATACACTGACCATCGGCTTTGTGGCGATAGTAGCTTTCCTCGTGCTGGCGCTGCTCGGTTTGCCTCTGGCCTTCAGCTTTATCACGGTGGGCTTCGCCGGACTGGTTATGCTAAGAGGCGCGGTACCGGCCATGGCCCTGCTCGGTGAGACCCCGTATGCTTCCATCGCCTCTTACCTGCTGGCGGCGGTGCCTTTGTTTGTCCTCATGGGCCAGTTCGCTTTCTATTCCGGGATAAGCCGGGACCTCTTCAATGCTGC
Organism: Chloroflexi bacterium RBG_16_60_22; assembly: GCA_001796935.1. GTDB lineage: Bacteria > Chloroflexota > Dehalococcoidia > Dehalococcoidales > RBG-16-60-22 > RBG-16-60-22. Next base: position 2,471 of record MGNX01000010.1, on the reverse strand, counting down.
CCACAAGTGGATGTCCCGGCTTCCCGGCGGGCTGGCCCAGGCGACGATGCTGGCCTGTACCGCCTTTGCCGCCTGCACTGGCTCCAGCGTCGCTTCGGCGGCGACAATGTCGGCCGTGGCCTACCCCGAGATGGAGCGGCTAAACTACAGCCCACGTCTGGCAACCGGAACCATCGCCGCGGGAGGGGCTTTAGGTATCCTTATACCGCCGAGCACTATCTTCATTATTTTGGGGATTATCACCGAGCAATCTATCGGGACGCTGTTTATTGCCGGGTTCCTCCCCGGCTTGATGCTCGCCGGGCTTTTTATAATACTGATATTCGTGATGAGCAGATTGAACCCGTCGCTGGGGCCTCCCGGCGAGCCTTCAACCTGGAAAGAAAAGTTCACCTCCCTGACCGGCATCTGGGGAATGCTGGTGCTTTTCATCCTGGTGCTGGGCGGTTTGTATTTTGGAATATTCGCCCCATCGGAAGCGGGTACGGTTGGTGCTTTCGGGGCTTTTATTCTCGCGTTGACCAAGCGGACGCCGCGGAACTCGCTTCTCAAGGCGCTGGTGGAGACCGCCCAGACCACCGCCTACATCCTGTTTATACTGATAGGGGCGACCGTCTTCAACACTTTCCTCGCACTGGGCGGAGTCTCGTCGGCAATCAGCAACTGGATATTGAGTTTCTCCATACCGCCGATGCTCACGGTAATCGTAATCCTTATCGTGTACATTCCCCTCGGCATGTTCATCGACCCCCTCGGCGCGATATTGCTCACCGTGCCCGTTTTTTACCCTATCGTTACCGGGTTGGGCTTTGACCCGATATGGTTTCTCGTGCTGGTTTGTGTCATGACCGAGCTGGGCTTGATTACCCCGCCCGTGGCGATTAACGTATACGTGGTCCAGGGGGTCACCAAAGTGCCTATGGAAGAAGTTTTCCGGGGGATAGTACCCTTTGCCCTCGTGTTTCTGGTAGGCATAGCCCTGCTGGTTGCCTTTCCCCAGATTAGCCTTTTCCTGCCCGGCACGATGAAGTAATCAGGTTCCGGAATCGTTCATCAAGATGCACCCCGGAGGCCGGTTCAACCACGGGCGGTACACGTGACGGGCCTTAAATAAGGAAAGAACATGGCTCAGTGGGCGGACATCGAGAGCGAATTAAGGGCCAAGCTCTGGCTGAAGACGCACCCCATCGGCTACCGGCGTTTCGATAACCCGGAGGACCTCGATGGGATTCCCGACCTCAAGCGTCTGGAGCACTACTTTCCCGTCTGCCAGATGATAGCCCAGGCCCGTAAGCTGGGGCTAACGGTCGGGGCTAAAAATACGGATACCTGTTACTACCACTGTGCCAGGATTCACGGGCTGCGGGACGTTCCCGCCGGCATGGACACGCCGGAGCACGGTCTGAAGTGGTGCGGCAGCTGGGAGGACGAGAGGAAGCGGTTTCTGGCCTTCCCGAGGATACCCGCCGGAGGGGGTATCGTCTTCGCCCCCCTGTCCACCATCGCGTTCGACCCCGAAGTCATCCTTATCTACGGAGACCCCGCCCAGATTATCATGATAATCCAGTCCATGCAGAAAAAGGAATTTGAACGTTTCCAGTTCGCCTGCATCGGGGAGTCATCCTGCGCCGACTCCCTGGCGGAGTGCTACCTGACGGGCAAACCGAAGGTCGGGCTGCCGGGTTTTGGAGAACGCATGTTAGGGCATGTCCGGGAAGATGAGCTGGTGATTGCGCTGCCTCCGCCTTACCTGGAAAAGGCGCTGGAGGGCCTGGCGGAGCTGGGTATAAGCTACCCCATTACCCCCAATATGAGCATTGACCTGGATATGAAGCCCGACCTTCGTCAGCGGTACCCGGAAGACCCGGCGTTCCAACCGTAGAGCAGGATGCGGCCTTCCGGCTCTGGTGTTTCCTGTCAGGCCAGCAGCGTGCCCCGGTTACCGGACTAAACCCCTGCTTAGAAGTACCATCGTGGCGAAATGGTCGGCCCCCATGGCGTAAGCCAGGGCCAGGTTTACCTTCCCGGGCACCTGCCGCTCGCCGCCGTCTCCCCTGACCTGTACCGCCGCCTCGGCTATGCGGTGCAGGCCGGTGGC
>MGNX01000010.1:0-229 GCA_001796935.1 Chloroflexi bacterium RBG_16_60_22 | reverse complement strand
GCTGCTTTCTGGGGTTGGTGATGCCGTGTCTCTTGTAGAGCCTCTCGGCGCAGCGCTCCACCCCCCAGCGGAACTGGGGCCCCGTGGGGTAGACCAGGCCGGCGCAGAGCCAGGGCTCGCCCATCCTGGGCTGCATCCCGCCGTGGACGCACTCGTAGTCCTTGACCCACACCGGCTTTCCGGTTATCTTCTTGGCCCTCTGTTCCGGGGCTACTATCACCGCGCAGGA
>MGNX01000009.1:4651-5103 GCA_001796935.1 Chloroflexi bacterium RBG_16_60_22 | reverse complement strand
CGGCATCGGCATGAGGTCCGAAGACCCCTTCTTCAACATCGCCGGGGGCTCCGGCCGGGCCATCGGCTCGATGTGGGGGACGGCCGTATCGGTATTAGAGAGAAAATCGGCCACCGAAGAGCATATCGCCAGGGTCCGGGTAAAAGAGGCGGAATGCGCCCGCCGAAACCCCTACGCGCAATTAAAACTGGACCTGACGGTGGACCAGGTCATGAACTCGGAGATAATCATCGCGCCGCTGAGGTTTCTCCACGTTTGCCCTACCTCCGTCTCGTCGTGCGCGGTGATATTAGCCCCGGAACAGCGGGCCAAAAAGATAACCGGGAAGCCGGTGTGGGTCAAGGACTACGAGTGCGTCCACGGCGGGATGCAGCCGAGAATGGGGGAACCCTGGCTCTGCGCCGGCCTGGTCTATCCCACGGGACCGCAGTTCCGCTGGGGGGTGGAGCGCT
>MGNX01000009.1:0-4638 GCA_001796935.1 Chloroflexi bacterium RBG_16_60_22 | reverse complement strand
CTACAAGCGACACGGCATCACCAACCCCAGAAAGCAGTTCGACGTCATCGAGTCGTATTCCCCATCTACCTGGCACGAGGTGGACTACTATGAAGCGATAAAATTGTGCGGGCCGGGCGAGGCCTGGAAGCTCATCGAGGAGGAGGCTACCTGGCCCCACGGCGAAATCCCGGTCGACCCCTCGGGGGGCGTGGTCTCCACCAACGCCATCGGGGCCACCGGCCTGCACCGCATAGCCGAGGCGGCGGTACAGGTCAGGGGAGACGGCGGCGAGCGGCAGGTGCCCGGGAAGGTAAACCTGGCCATGGCTTACGCCCAGGGGGCCGACCAGTTCGCCACAATGGTATTTTTAAGCAAGTCAATGTGATACGGGAGGTAAGAGATGAATCAGCAGACTGCCCAGGAATACGTACGCGTGCCGCACCGCCTGACGGCCCGGTGGCGCGAGCCGGCTGGTATTTATGTCAACCGACTCTTCCTGAGTATGCGCGATAAGAAGCAACTCCTGGCCATAAAATGCCCCAAATGCGGGGCGGTCTGGTTCCCGCCGGAGCCAGTTTGCGGCAGGTGCAAGGTCAGAATCGAGGATAAAGAGGACAACTGGGTTAAGCTCGGCAACCGGGGCACGCTGCTGGCGGCCTACCACGTTACCGGCGCCCGGGAAGTTGACCCTTCCACCGGATGGCACCCCGCCGGGCAGGTGTTCAACCCCATCGGCTTCATACGCCCGGACGGCGGCAACGAGTGGACGCTGCTCGCTCACGTCATGGAGGAGCCGGACACCACCAACCTGAAACCGGGGACGCGCGTCGAGCCGGTGTGGAAGCCGCGAAACCAGAGAACCGGCACCATGCAGGACATTAAATTCTGGAGGATTGTGGAGGAATAAGATGGCCCAAAAAACAAAGGAAGAGATACTCGTCGGGGAAAGAGACTTCGACAGCATATTCAGCTATGATGCCGGCGCCGTGCGAAGCAGGTTTTTGACCGAAATCAGGGACAACCGGAAACTCACGGGGATAAGGTGCCCGCAGTGCAACCTGGTCTACGTGCCGCCGCGCTCGGTCTGCCTGAAATGCTTCGCCAACCTGAGCGATTTCGTGGAGGTCGGGCAGGCGGGCACATTGACGACTTATTCCATCGTCCACCGCTCCGAGCCGTTTTGCCCCGTGGCGGCCCCCTTTGCCTACGGGATTATCCGGCTGGACGGGGCCGATACGGGCCTGGTCCACTTTATCAGCGAGGTCGACCCGCAAAAAGTACACACCGGGATGCGCGTCAAAGCCGTATATAAAGAGGAACGGGTCGGAAGTATCCTGGATATCAAGTATTTCAAGCCGGCGGGAGGTGAGAAGTAATATGCCCATTTCCGGGCCAGATATCCTTCTCTACGAAAAAAAAGACCGGATTGTCACCATTACCCTCAACCGGCCGGAGAGAGCCAATGCGCTCAGCGTGGAACTGATGCATCGACTGCTGGAGTCGTGGCGCCGCTTTGATGAAGACGACGATGCCTGGGTGGCCGTGGTGACCGGCACCGGTGATAAGGTATTCTGCGCCGGGGCCGACCTCGTTGAGCTGAAGGAAAGCTTTGAAAAAACCCGCCAGATGCCCGCCTGGCCGGAGTTCTATAAGACCGGGACCTGGAAACCCCTTATCGCCGCTGTTAACGGCCATGCCAGCAGCGGCGGCTGGGCGCTGGCCCAGGCCTGCGATATCCGCATCGCTTCGGAAAAAGCGGAGTTCGGCATCGCCGAAACGATGTGGAACATGCCGGCCGGTTGGGTTTACGGCCTGACCGGGCAAATCAACCTGGGACACGCCCTGGAAGTGGTCCTCTGGGGAGACTCCAGAATCACCGCCCAAAGGGCCTACGAAATTGGCTGGGTCAACCGGGTGGTGCCCCGGGACAAGGTCCTGGACGAGGCGATGTCCTGGGCGGAACGGATGCTGTCACTGGGGCCTCGTTGCGTGAGGAACCTCAAGGAAATCCTTTACCGGTCACTCTTTATGACGCCGGAACAGGCGGAAGTATTTTATCACGCCCTGGAAGCTAACCTTAAGGGTATGCAGGACACGGAAGAAGGCGCCAAGGCGTTTGTGGAAAAAAGAAAACCGGTCTTTCGCAACAGGTGACCTGAAATCACGTCTGGCAGCGCGGGTGATAAGAGAGTGACGGGCTGTTTTCAAAGGGGCTAGACGTTAGCCCGGAAACTCTCGGGCAGCTGGGTGGTGATACTGCCGTCGATAATGTACCCGGCTATCTCCTCATCACCCATCTTCAGCAACTCTTTGAAGACATACTCGTTGTGCTCGCCGAGGCACGGAGAAGGCATCACTATTTCCCGGGGCGTCTTGGACATGATGTAACACGCCTGCTGCTCGTAGGCCGGCTGGCCCATGACCGGATGGTCCACCCGTACGAAGTGATGGCGGTACTCCAGTTGCGGGTCTTCAAACGTGTCCGAGCACTTGGCCACCATGTTGGCGGCGATACCGGCAGCTTGCAGGATACCCTCCACCTGCCCTGGTGTGTGGTTGATGGTCCACTCCGCCACCCGCGTTTCAAGCTCCTCTTCGTTGTCCTTCCTTCCGGCAAGATTAGTGAATTTCTCGTCTTTCGTCCACGGCGGACCGCCGATAGCCTCGCCGAAGGCTCTCCATTCCTCGTCGGTAAAAATGCTGATGGCCACCCAGTAATCATCTCCCTGACAGGGGAAAACGCCGTGCGGCGCGGCATCAGGCAGACGGTTGCCATGGCGTCCCGCGACTCTCCCGTTTACCTGATAGTCCATCACCAGTGGGGCCAGGAACTGGACGGCGGCTTCGAACTGGGACTGCTCTATCCATTGCCCCTTGCCGGTCCGGCGGCGGTATTCCAGGGCGGCCACCAGGGCCATGGCGTTGACCGAAGGGCAGATAAAGTCGGTATAGGCGAAGGGACTGGCCGGAACCCGGTCGGGCCAGCCGCTCAGTTCGGTAAAGCCGCTCAGTTCGGTAAATCCGCTCAGGGCGCAGGCATTATACCCGTAGCCGGCAAAGCTGGCGTGGGGGCCATCGTTCCCCTGCATGCTGGAACTCATATAGATGATATCCGGCTTCACCTTTCTGACGCTCTCGTAGTCCAGCCCCCATCTTTTCATCATCCGGGGTGAAAAGGACTCCGTGACGATGTCCGCCCACCCGATTAGCCTGAGGGCGAGCTCCCGACCGCGAGGGTGGTTCAGGTCGAGGCTGACGCAATATTTGTTGGGATTGTATTTGCCGAAGAGCATACTGCTGTCCACGCCCGGCTTGCCACCGGCGAAGGGACTGGTCGTCCTGATGACATCCAGTCGCTTATGGCTTTCCACTTTTACCACGGTAGCGCCGTGGTCCGCCAGGTACCTCGAACTTGCCGGCCCGACGATTGCCCAGGCGAATTCAAGTATCTTGACGCCTTCAAATACCTTCTTTCTCTCCATTCCGGTGGCCTTTCTTCTCATCGTGACGCCGCTAAATAACCCCGCCCTTTTTTAACCGCTCCAGTTTCTCCGGACGGAGACCCAGCTCCTTAACGTAAATCTCCCCGTTATGCTCGCCGATGAGGGGTGCGCGCCGGCGGTACTTAGCGGGAGTCTCGCTGAGTTTGAAGGGCGGCCCGCAGTACGCCAGGGTTTCTCCCAGTTCGGGGTGCTCCACCGTGGTCCAGTAGTTACGAAATTTAAGCTGGGGATTCTGGCTCACATCTTTTATCGTGGACACGGGGGCCAGGAGTATGCGCCTTTTTATGCCCCCTTCCTCAAACAGCTCCGCCTTGGTCCTGGTGGCGGTAAACTTCGCTATGGCTGCTTCCACTCTCCTGGCCAGGTCTTCTGTCAGGGCCGCCGCATTGTAGTCGGCCACGAAATCAACCTTTTTCAGCCATTCCTCGGCCATGCCCTCTTCATCCATCCACTGGACCAGCCTTTTCGTGGAAGATACCAGCGGCTCATTACCGCCCTGGACTAAAATAAGAACATAGCCGTCCCGGCAAGGATAGCATACGGTCTGGCAAACCCCCGTCGTCGCAATATAAATACGCCCCCCGAACCGGCGGATATTGTCTTTGTTGACATCCCATATTTGCAGAAAATTCCACAACGGGGCCATGGAGCACTCCTGCATGGAAACGTCGACATGCTGGCCTTCGCCGCTGGTCAGGCGGTACCAGAGGGCACTCATCGCGCCGTTGGCCGCCTCAAAACCGGCGATTAATGAAGCCTGGGGAAAGCTTATCCAGTTAGGAGCGCGGTCGGCGTCACCGCAGGTGTATAAAAACGCGCCGCTGGCCCAGGCAGTCAGGTCACTTGCCTTGTAGTCCGCCTTGGGGCCGGCCTGCCCGAAAGGGGATATGGAAGCCAGGATAATATCCGGCTTTATCCGGCTGAGGTCAGCGTAACCCAGGCCCAGGCGGCCCAGGTAACCGACTTCGAAGGACTCCAGTATAATATCGGCGGTCCGCACCAGCTTTTTAAATAGCTCCTGTCCCTCGGGTTTTTGAAGGTCTAAAGTGATGCCCCTTTTGCTCGTGTTATAAGCGTACCAGAAAAGGCTCTTTTCCGGGTCCGGGATGTCTTTGTAGAACGGAGCGATACGGGAGGGGCTGCCGCCGGGGGG
>MGNX01000008.1:7289-9580 GCA_001796935.1 Chloroflexi bacterium RBG_16_60_22 | reverse complement strand
TGACGCCCTGGTCCATGACCGGGGGCACCTTACCGCCCTGGACCACCCCGCGGTGCGGGCCATCGCGGCAAAATACCCCGGGCGCCCGGGAGTCGAGCCGGAGCCCAGGTCGTATTGAATTTGGCCTCACGACTCAACCGGTAGCTGACATTCACCGCTGCATAGCCTCTCATGGTATAATACCTCAGCGCATGATACCGGTCTCTGTAGCTATTTGCCGTGAACGATTCAGGTAAGCCCGATGGCGGTGGGTCTGGCGGCGCGGGCGCCCTGGCCTGGCTCAGGAAGAAACTATTGCCCCTGGCCGGCCTGCTGGTGGCGGTCGGCATCATGGGGGGGATAGTCTACTTTTACTGGCGGAACCCCCATGTCTTCCACGAGCTGCGGACCTACGGGTATGTCGGCGCTTTTCTCATCAGCGTTATCCTCAACGCTACCATCATCCTGCCGGTCAGCAACATGGCTATCATCATGGCCCTGGGGGCAACCCTGCCGTCGCCGGTAATCGTCGGGGCGGCGGGTGGGGCCGGGGCGGTTATCGGGGAGATGACGGGCTATGTCGTCGGGCGCAGCGGCCGGGGCCTGCTGGTCAGGAGCAACGTTTATCTACAGGTGGAGGGCTGGGTCAGGCGGTGGGGGTGGATAGCCGTGCTGGTATTTTCGATTTTCCCCTTTGTGTTCGACGTCGTCGGCATCATTGCCGGCGCGCTGCGGATGCCGCTGTGGCGGTTTTTGGTGGCCTGCTGGATTGGCCGGACGATATCCTACGTGGTCATGGCCTACCTGGCTTCACTGGGACTGCGGGCCGTGCCCTGGTTCGGCTGAGCGCGCCCCTTGATTTTGAATACCAGCGCCGAGCCGGCGATGAAGTAGGCCAGGCAGACCAGCAGCATGAACTTGTAGCCGAGGCCGGGGCTGTAACCGTTAAAGAAATCGATGCCGATACCGACGAGTCGCGCCAGGGCGGCGCCCCCGGCGGTAGCCAGGTTGGTCAGTCCCAGGTAGCGCGCCGCCTCGGTCCTGGGAACGAGGTCGGTGGCCAGCGCCCAGTTGGAGCTCATGAAGGTGCCCACGGCGATTCCCTGGAGGCCGCCCCCGACCAGGATATAGCCGTAGCCCGGGCCGAGGAGCAGGAACAGTATTCCCGCCGCACCGATGATTCCCGAAGAGAGCAGGACCGGCCGGCGGCCCACCCGGTCCGAGAGCCGACCCGCCGGGTAGACCGAGCCCACCATACCGACGCCAACTATCGCCAGCAGCTCGACGGTGGCCCGGGTGGGATTGGCCACCGCCACCGTATCACGGAAGAAGTAGAGGGCGAAGGACTGCAATGTGGTCAGCGCCATGATGAAGAGCAGCCGCGACACCAGGAAGGTGATAAAGCCGGGGCTCCGGTGCAGGTCGATGCGGTAGCTTTTCAGGAGTGTGGGGAAAAAGGGCTGCCGGGGACCGGGGATGCCCGGGCGCTCTTTAACGGTGATAATGGTGACGAGCATGCCCCCCAGCATCAGGGCCACCAGCAGCGCCAGCACCAGCGATATCCAGGCACCGTCACCCAGGAAGCGGTTGCCCAGGAAGGTGATGATATAGACCAGCCCGATGCCCCCCACCACCTCCAGCAGGGTCTTCACCCCGGAAGCCAGCCCCCTTCTCTCCTCCGGGGCGAGGTCCGGGATGAATGCCTGGTAGGGCCCCTGGGCGGTATTGGTGCTCAGCTGGAGCAGGCAGTAAACGGCGAAGATAGCGGCGTAGCTCTCCACCAGCCCGATGCCGGGAATAAAGACCATGGCCAGGACGCCGCCGACGAGGATAAAAGGTCGGCGCCGACCCCACCGGAAGCCGGAGCGGTCGCTGATGGCACCGGCGATGGGCTGGTAGGCCATGGCCAGCAGCAGCCCGGTGAGGGTCAGCAGGCCGAGGTAGGTGTTCTTCTGGGACTCCGCCACGAAATCGAGCAGGCGCAGCGGCAGGATAACGCTGTGCAGGCTGCCCCAGAGCGCCGATACCGCCAGGCCGAAAATGGTTATCTTGACGTAATCACGGCGCCGGAAATGGGTGGTGCTTCCGCTTGATATCATGGGCGTTTTCCCCAGCATAGCAGACGTTGGGGTAAGAGGCAAGAATACGTTATCAGCGGTCCCGTTTTATTCATGGAAACTGTCATTGCGAGGAGCGCAGCGACGTGGCAATCTGAAACATTGATAGAGATTGCTTCGCCTTCGGCTCGCAATGACAGTTGTAACTTGGCTGGCCACCCCCGGCTTTATAAACCGGGCGCGGAGGTTATATAA
>MGNX01000008.1:0-7277 GCA_001796935.1 Chloroflexi bacterium RBG_16_60_22 | reverse complement strand
CGAGATTAATCTCACGGCCTGCCGAGAAGATGCGCTATCCGTTGATTGAAGAGATAAAAACACCTTACCCCGCCCCGAGGTGCTTTGAGGCCTTTGCCCCCCGGCCCTTTAGCTTTTTCCTGGACAGCGGCATGGACCCGCAAAAGCTGGGGCGCTACTCCTTCATGGGCAGCGACCCCTTTCTGGTGCTGCGGAGCCGGGGGGACAGGGTGTCTCTCGTCAGGGATGGGGTGGAGGAGGTCAAACGTGGAAACCCTTTCGATATTCTCCGGGAGGTGCTGGGGGCCTATAAGCTGGACGGCGGCGATGCCCCGGTGCCCTTCACCGGCGGGGTGGTGGGCTATTTCAGCTATGACCTCGGTCACTTCATCGAGCGCCTGCCCGCCGCCGCCGTTGATGACCTGCAGCTCCCCGAGTGCTACCTGGGGTTCTACGATGCCGTCGTGGCCTTCGACCACCGGGAGAACAGGGCCTACCTGGTGTCCACCGGCTTCCCCGGGCTCGACGGGAGCCAGCGACAGCGGCGCGCCGGGGAGAGGCTGAAAGAGCTGAAGAGCCTCATGGCCAGTCCCCCGCCGCCACCGGCGGCCGCAGAAGCCGCCTCCGGGGAGGGCATCGTGCTCAGGGCCAACTTCTCCCACCAGGGATACTTAGAGGCCGTGGCCACCGCCCGCGAGTACATCTGCGCCGGGGACATCTTCCAGGTCAACCTGTCCCAGCGCTTCGAGGCGGATTTAAGCATTCCCCCCTACGACCTTTACCGTCGGCTGCGCGCCATCAACCCGGCGCCGTTTGCCAGCTACTTCAACTTCGATGGCGTCAGTATCGTCGGGGCCTCGCCGGAGCGATTTTTAAAGCTTACCGGCGACCGCGTGGAGACACGCCCCATCAAGGGCACCAAACCACGCGGAAAAACTCCCGATGAAGACCGCGCCCTGGCCGAAAGCCTGCTGGCCAGCGCCAAGGACCGGGCGGAAAACGTCATGATTGTCGATTTGGAGCGGAACGACATCGGGCGGGTGTGCCGCTACGGCTCGGTCAAGGTCACCGAGCTGGCTATCCTGGAGACCTATCCCACCGTTTTCCACCTCACCTCCACCGTGGTAGGGCAGCTCAGCGAGGGGAAAAACCGCATCGACCTGCTCAAGGCCACCTTCCCCGGCGGCTCCATCACCGGGGCACCCAAGGTGCGGGCGATGGAGATTATCGACGAGCTGGAGCCGACCCGCCGCAGCGTTTATACGGGGTCGCTGGGCTACCTCAGCTTCGGCGGGGACATGGACCTGGACATCGTCATCCGGACGATTATCGTCAAGGACGGCCGCGCCTATTTCCAGGTGGGCGGCGCCATCGTCTACGACTCCGAGCCGGAGTCCGAGTATATCGAGACCCTGGACAAGGGCCGGGCCCTGATACAGGCGCTCAACCTTTCGTCGCAGGGCCGGGTGGAGATTGTCACGTGATACTGGTGATAGACAACTACGATTCGTTCACCTACAACCTGGTGCAGTACCTCGGGGAGCTGGGCCGGGAGCCGGCGGCCCGCCGCAACGATGCCGTGACGCTGGAGCAGATTGAAGCCATGGCGCCGAGCCACATCGTCATCTCACCGGGGCCGTGCACGCCGCTGGAGGCCGGCATCTCCAACGATGTCATCCGCCATTTCCGCGGCCGGGTTCCCATCCTGGGGGTCTGCCTGGGGCACCAGTGTATCGGCTACGTTTACGGCGGCGTTATCCGGCGGGCGGCGCTGCCGATGCACGGCAAAGATTCACTTATCCACCACGACGGCCAGACAATATTTAAGGGGTTACCCTCGCCGCTGGTGGGGGGGCGCTATCATTCCCTGGTTATCGCGGCCGACTCCGTGCCGGACTCGCTGGAGGTCTCGGCGAAGACGGAAGACGGCGTCATCATGGGCGTGCGCAGTCGGCACGACGTCGTCGAGGGCATCCAGTTCCACCCGGAGTCTATTCTAACGCCCGCCGGCCACGATATCCTGTCCAATTTCCTGGGGCTGGCGGTGCCGGCCGGGAGGTAAAGATGGCCGATGTAGTTTATCTTAACGGGTCGCTGGTGCCGCGTTCGGAGGCGCGCGTTTCCGTCGCCGACCACGGTTTTCTCTACGGCTACGGGCTCTTCGAGACGATGCGCGCCTACCACGGCCGGATATTCGCGCTGGAGCGGCACATCGGGCGGCTCCTCAAGGCGGCGGAGGTCATCGGGCTGGGCGACTCCCCGGGGGGAATCGACCTCGCCGGGGCCTGCCGGGACACTTTGAAGGCCAACAACCTGGAAGAAGCCCGCCTCCGGCTGACCGTCACCAACGGGGAGTCGGAAGCCTTCCCCTGGGCGGGCGGCGGGGGAAAGCCCAGCGTGGTGGTCACCGCCCGGCCTTTTACCCCCTTTCCCCCGGAAAAATACGAGCAGGGATTCAGGGTCAGCGTGGCCTCGGTGCGGCGCTGCTGCCAGTACCAGCTCTCCGGGATAAAGTCCACCGGTTACCTGGTCAGCGTGCTGGCCCGGCGTGAAGCCGCGGCGCGGGGTTTCGATGAAGCGCTGCTCCTTAACGAGCGCGGCCACATCGCCGAGGGGGGCACCAGCAACGTCTTCTTCGTGAAGGCGGCGGCCCTGGTGACGCCGTCGCTGGAGGCCGGCATCCTGCCCGGCATCACCCGCGAGCTGGTCCTCGGGCTGGCGGCCTCGCTGGGCATCAGCGTCAGCCAACGGGAAATAGGCGTGCCCGAACTGGCCGGTTTCGACGAGGCCTTCCTGACCGCTTCCACCCTGGAAATAATGCCCCTGGTGGCGGTCCGGGACGAAGGGGGGAAGGACATAACCATCGGCACGGGGCGGCCGGGAGACGTTACCCGGAAACTGATGGCGGCCTACCGGGAGATGGTGGCGAGGGAGACCGCGGGCTAACGGCCCTTACCGGCTCAGGGGTAAATCGCCGCGGCCTCGAGGCCGGCGGTCTCCGGCAGCCCGAGCATGAGGTTCATGTTCTGGACGGCCTGTCCCGCCGCGCCCTTGACCAGGTTATCGATGACGCTGATAACGATGAGACGGCCGGTGCGGGGGTCGAGGGTGGGGTGGATATGGCAGTAGTTGCTCCCCCAGGTGTGCTTGGTATGGGGCGGCGCCGTCACCACCCGCACGAACGGCGATTCCCGATAGAAGTCGCGGTAGAGCGTCAACAGCTCTTCCTGCCCCTTTTTCCCGTCGGTGAGCGGGGCGTAAGCGGTGGTCAGTATGCCCCGCGTCATGGGTATCAGGTGGGGCACGAAGGTGATGACGGGCGCCGGCACCGGGCGCAGCTTCGTCAGCTCCTGGACGATTTCCGGCAGGTGGCGGTGCCCGCCCAGGCCGTAGGCGCTGACGTCCTCGTTGACCTCGGAGTAATGGGTCGTCAGGCTGAGGCTGCGGCCCGCCCCGGAGACGCCGGACTTGCTATCGATGATGATATCCGGCCCGATGATGCCGGCCTTCACGGCCGGGGCCAGCGCCAGGATACCGGCTACCGCGTAGCAGCCGGTGCTCGCCACCAGGCGCGCCTTTTTTATCGCTTCCCGGTAAAGCTCGGGGATGCCGTAAACGGCCTCGGCCAGCAGGTGCGGTGTGGGGTGGGTGAAGCCATACCACTTCGGGTAATCGTCCGGGTTGTTGAGGCGGAAATCGGCGCTGACGTCCACCACCCTGACACCCTTCTCCAGCAGCGGGATGATGGCTGCCGTGCTCTCCTTGTGGGGCATGGCGACCAGTGCCAGGTCCACCTTTCCCGGGTCGGCGGTTATGGTCAGGCCAATGCCGGCCAGGTGGGGAAAGACATCGCCCAGGGCTTGCCCGGCGGCGCTGCGCCCGGTAACCGAGGCCAGCTCGACCCCCGGGTGCCGGCCGAGCAGCCGCGCCAGCTCCACCCCGGCGTAGCCGGTCACGTTGATGATGCCCACTCTGGTCCTGGCCATGTTCTGCGTCCTCTTCTTCTAATCTCGTAAAAAAGTATAACATAAGTGTCGTGTAATTAGTACCGTGACCAAAGGCTGAAAGCGGGCCGCCATACCGTCACGTCCTCCGCTAAACGTATAGAATTAGGATTTCACGCTCAATAAAAGTTCGGTTTTACTCGCGCCAGCCTCTTGACATGAGCCTGACAATGGGTTATTGTTTATAGCAAATATCCAGAAGGAAGGAGGGGAGTCTGTGCAAGCATATTGCGTGAAATGCCGCGCCAAGAAGGAAGTGAGAAATCCTAAAGCCATCACCATGAAGAATGGCAAACCGGCGACGCAGGGTACATGCCCGACCTGCGGCACGAAGATGTTCCGAATTGGTAAGAGCTGAAGCCGGTAAAACAAGGGATTTACATATAACGGGGCTGGATACGTTCATATTCTGAGTATCCAGCCCTTTTTTATGGAAAAATCCGGGGTGGACTACCCGGGATTGGGGCCGTCGCCGATGTATCTCCGGACGAGGTTGACGGTGTTGACGACATTGAGCTTGTGGAAAATCAGGGAGAAGCGGTCTTCCAGCTCTTTCATTATCTGGTCGTGGCTGGGCTGCGGCAGGTGCCACAGCTCCTTCTTGAAGTCGCCGAAGGCCTTCTTGCGTGTCTTGTAGAGGAATTGCTCCTCGGTCTCCCCCTCTTTTTTCTCGTTCTGGTACCGGGCGTTGATATGCCGGTATATGGCCTCCAGCAGCTTGCCGGGGAAGGCCGGGCTATCGTAAATCATGTTCTGGAAGCCGGTGGCCAGGTGCACCTCCGCTGTTTCAACCCTGGGAAACATGTCGAAGGCCTCGTCGGGGAGGGTTGAGGCGCCGTGCTGTACCGCTCCGCCCATGCCGTATTCGTCCCGGGCCACCTGGGAGAGCTCTTTCAGCGTATTGAAATCGATGCTGACTTTGGCGATGGAGCCGTCCGGCAGGACGACGCCGCCATGGGACGTGCCGGTCTGCACGCTGATTTTGGATATTCCCTTGATGTCCCCCAGCTGCTCACGGTAGCCGTCCATGAAGGCCTTGAGGTCGGACACCGTGCTGTTGCCCTTGCCGATTTCGCCGATTTCCCCGCCCACGGAGATGGTAACGCCGGCGGGCTCGATGCTGCGGATAAACCGGGTCATCTCCGCCGTGGTTTTCGTGTTCTTAGCCTGCTGCGCCGGAAGGGTCGGTTCGTCAATGTCCACCAGCGTTGAGGCGTCGATGTCGATATTGTAGAAGCCGGCGACAACGGCCCGGCGTATCAGCTCCCGGATATCGCTCAGCTCTTTCTCCGGGTCATTCCGGTACATGGCCCGCCGGACCTGGGTGTGGTCTGCCTGGATGAAGACGGGCCCCCGGAAACCCTCCCGGATGCCGGCCGCCAGGATACAGGCGGCGAACTCTCCCGGCGTCTGCATGGTGTAGCCCATCTCGGAGCGGGCAATCTCGAAGGTGAAGGCGCCGACGCGGTCTTTCATGGCGGCGCGGAAGACCGCCCGGGCAACGTGGTAGGTGATGCCGCGGACGTTGATGGCGGGCACGGTCCTGCCATGGTAGTGACCCTGGCTGCGGGCATCGTAAAGCCCCTGGATACTGGCGGGGTAAATCCCGCTGTTGAGGGCCATCTCACGGATAGCCCGCTGCCGCTCTTCCCCGGTACGGGGGTCGGCGGTAAAGACGGCTGATTCAATCAGCGTGTCGATATTATTCTTCCCGGTCATTGTTGCCTGGCCCGCCCGGTCTTTTTCACAGCGCCATTGCTCAGGATAGTGCGGCGTCCGTTGTACCTGTCGGTGTCATACTGCGTTCTGGCGTCCACCAGGTTCAGCTTCCCGTACAGGCTTTCCAGCGGGCGGTAGCTGAGCTTGCCGTTACAGAGGCAGACCATGTTGCCGTACTTCTGGTTGACGACGAGGTCAACGGCGGCGATGCCGAAGTAGCGGCCCATGCGGCGGTCGTAAGCGCAGGGGGCGCCGCCGCGCTGGAGATGGCTCAGGGTAACGCTGCGTGTCTCCAGCTTGGTGCCTTTTTCGATTTCCCGGGCGACGAACTCGCCGATGCCGCCGAGGGCCTTGTTCCCGAAGCTGTCAACGCCGTTCTTTTTCACGATTTCCGTACCGCCCTCCGGTTTAGCCCCTTCGGCCACCACGATGATTTCGTAGCGGGTGCCGGACCTTCTGCCCTCCAGGACCAGCTCGTTGACGCGGTCAACGGAGAAGTCACACTCCGGAATCAGGATGATATAGGCGCCGCAGGCCTCCCCGCCCTCCAGGGCCAGCCAGCCGGCGGTGCGTCCCATCGTCTCCACCACGAATATCCGCTTGTGGGAGCCGGCCGTGGTACGGAGGCGGTCAACCTCTTCAACGATGACGTTGAGGGCCGTCTCGTAGCCCAGGGTGTAGTCGGTCCCGGGGAGGTCTTTATCGATGGTCTTGGGGATACCGATGACGTTGACGCCGGCCCGGCCCAGCCGCGTGGCGACGGCCAGGGTGCCGTCCCCGCCGATGGCGATGACCGCTTCCAGCCCCAGCCTTTCGATGTTCTCGATGACCTGCCTGGAGACATCGTTCTTGGGGTCGAAGGGGCTCAGCCGGGAGGTCCCCAGGAAGGTGCCTCCGTAGCGGTCCCAGGTCCGGACGGCCTCCGGGTCCAGGTGGACGATATGCCCCTCCATGTCCGAGGTGGCCACGTCCACGTTGACCAGTCCTTTCCACCCGTCGCGGATGCCCAGCACCTCGTAGCGGACGCCCCTTTCCCACTCGAGGCGCTCGTCCATGGCCGTCTTGACCACCCATTTCAGGGCAGGGTTGAGCCCGGCGCAGTCACCCCCGCCGGTCAGCACCCCGATGCGGCTCTTTCTCAAGGTCGTCATGGTCGTTACTTTTTAGTATATCACGCCGTCAAGGGAAGTGGTAGGCATGACGGGCGCGGCTAGTTTTTCCGCTTGCTCATCTTGAACCAGGGGTGGAAACTGATGATGCTGTCGGCGGGCATGGCACGGTGCCCGTTGCCGTCGTCGGCCATGTCCATCGCCATGAGGTAATCGGCGATGCGGTCGGGCAGGAGGAAGTGCTCGCTGACGTAGGCCCGTCCCCGCTGGCCCAGGGCTTCGGCGGCCTGCCGGTTTTGCAGCAGGTGCATTACCCGCCGGGCCGTTTTCTGCGGGGTCTCGTAGAAGTAGCCGGTATCGCCGTCCCTGATTTGCAGCGGGATGGCACCCACGTTGGCCGATATCACCGGTTTGGCCTTCCAGAGGGCCTCGGTGATGACCAGCCCGAACCCCTCGCGGGTGGAGG
>MGNX01000007.1:27336-34761 GCA_001796935.1 Chloroflexi bacterium RBG_16_60_22 | reverse complement strand
ATTCCGCGAGGTAATTCCCGAGTAGCTCAGTCGGTAGAGCGGGCGGCTGTTAACCGCTTGGTCGTTGGTTCGAGTCCAACCTCGGGAGCCAGCATTCTCATTGTATGTTCACAGTTTACGTCTTACAAAGCCAAACCACCGGGCGTATGTATATCGGACAAACCAGTAATTTACAACGCCGCCTTTTCGAGCACCTTTCAGGCTTATCCAGATACAGTAGAGGCCGAGGCCCCTGGAACCTCATCCTTACGGAGAAGTACCCTACACGTGCAGTTGCGATGGCGCGTGAAAAGGCTCTGAAAACCGGACGTGGAAGGGAATATTTAAAAAACATTATTTCCGGTAGAGCGGGTCCGCCTGAGGCGGATTAACCCGCTTGGTCGTTGGTTCGAGTCCAACCTCGGGAGCCAGCCATCTACAGCAGGTGCACTCCCCCATCACCTATAACCGTATCTCCGCCAGGTCCTGGCTGATGATGAGCCTGGGCTCGGTGACGGACTGCACGTCCTCGGCGGTGACGCCGGGAGCCACCTCTTCCAGCACCAGCCCCCTGGGCGTGACCGATATTACGGCGAGGTCGGTGACGATGAGGGTGACGACGCCACTGGCGGTCAGGGGGTAGGTGCACTCCGTGCGAATCTTCGGCTCGCCCTCGTTAGTAACATGCATCATGGCCACGATGACCTTCCGGGCGCCCACCGCCAGGTCCATCGAGCCGCCGATGTTGCCGATATCCTCCGGCAGCCCCCGCTCCGGGTTCTGCCACCCGGCGAGGTCGCCCTTCTCCGATACCTGCAACGCGCCGAGGACGGCCGTGTCCATGTAGCCGCCCCGTATCATGGCGAAGGACTCGCACTCGGAGAAATAGCAGCTGCCGGGCAGCTCGGTGACCGGCTGGCAGCTGGCATTGATGAGGTCCTGTTCCACCCGGTCCTGCGTGGCCAGGGGGCCGGTGTTGAGCATGCCGACCTCTGCCTGCAGGATGATGTCCCGACCCTCAATCCAGTCGGAAACGAGCGTCGGGATGCCGATACCCAGGTTGACGTAGCTGCCGTCTTCCAGTTCGTTGGCCACCCGCAGCGCCATCAGCTCCCGGGAAAGCCCCTTCAATTTCTTATCAGCGCACACTTTACCGTCCCTCCTCCGCGGACATCAGTCAATCGACGGGAAGTAAGCAGGCCTATCCACCTTGACCACCCGCTGCACATAGACCCCCGGGACGTGCACCGCATCGCCGTCCAGCTGGCCGGGCTCCACGATGCTCTCCACGGCGGCGATGGTGATTTTCCCCGCCGCCGCCATCTCCGGGGTATAGTTCCGGGCGGTCTTATGGCAGACGAGGTTGCCCATGCGGTCGCTTTTATAGGCGTAAACAAAGGCATAGTCCGGCTTGAGGGCCTCCTCCAGCAGGTATTCGCGGTCGCCGAACTTCCGCTTTTCCTTACCCGTCTCGACGACCGTTCCCACGCCGGTGGGCGTGTAAAAAGCGGCGATGCCGGCGCCCGCCGCGCGCAGCTTCTCGATAAACGTGCCCATGGGGAACACTTCCATCTCCAGTTCCCCGGCCCGGACGGCCATCTCGGTGGGGGAACTGGCCCCCCGGCTGGCCGAGCGGTAAAACGGATAGTTGCAGATGGCCTTCTTGACCTGCTTATTGGCGACCAGATGGTTGATATCCTCGTTGCCCGGCCCCATCTGCATACAGATAACGGTGAGGTCTTTGGCCCCCTGACGGACCAGGGCCCGAATCAGGGGAACGGGCGTGCCGGCGGTGAAAAAGCCGGCGATGGCGATGGAAGCGCCGTCCGGGATATCCGCCACGGCTTCATCAACAGAGGGATAAACTTTGTCCAAAGCGCGGCCCTCCCGGTGCTATTCCTTTTCCTGGATTTTATAACCGATTATCTTCAGCGCTTCTTCCAGAGCGAGCTCCATGCAGCTGAAGGACTTCACGCTCCCCAGGTCGGCCATGAGCGGCTCCATCGCCCGGGCCAGGGCCGTCTGCATGCCGGCGATGACGCAGCTGGCCCCCAGCAGGCGGACGGTGCGGATGGTCTTGGCGAGCTGGACGGCCACCTCGTTGCTATCAACGACGGCCGCGGCGAGGTCGAGGAGGACGACCCTTGTTTTAACCTTCTCGACGTGGTTGAGCAAATTGGTGGTGATGTCTTCAAACCGCTCGGTATCCAGATGGCCGACGACGACCATGACCGAGAGGCCGGGATAGAGCTCAAAGACGGGGGCCGCCAGCGCCTTCCACTTGTCCAGCTTGGCCTCGAGCTCGTCAACGCGGGCCTTGACCTCGGCCTCCGCACCGCTCCAGGGGCGGTACCGGGCGAAGTAGCCCACGCCGCCGATGTACTTGCCGGCGCTGTCCTTGAGGTGGGACGCCGAGATGCGCACCGGGATTATCTTGCCGGACTTGGTCCTCACCCGGGACTCGTGGTCGTGAAGCGTGCCGCCCCCTTCGTAGAGCTTGCGGTTCGTCTCCTTGGCCGTTTCCAGGTTCTCGTAGATTTCGACGATGCTCTCACCGATAAGCTCGTTCATGTCGCGCTCGGTGAGCTTGCAGGCCTCGTTGTTGGCGAACTTGATAATCCCCTCGGAGTTGATGGCGATAATGGCATCCGGACAGCCGTTAAGCAAAGCCTCGAGATGCCCGCCACGGTGAGTGGTCAACTGCTTTTCCATCTGAAGCTACCTCCTCTGTTAGTAAATCCGTACGGGGAGCCTATCATAAAATATGCGGCTCTTTCCACTAAGTATATATACCAAAAATGAAAATTGTCAAAGGTAATCAGTGTGCGGAGGGCCGATTGTAAAAACATTGATTATCTCCTATCATAGATAAGGTCACGCCGTCCATGAATAAAAATAATAGCTCCACCGAGACGATTACCTTCCTGGGGACCGCCGGTGCCCGCTTCATGGTGAGCCGGCAGCTGGCGGCTTCCGGGGGAATCTGGCTCAGCCTGGACGGCACGGAAATCCTCCTCGACCCCGGCCCGGGCAGCATCGTGCAGTCCACCAAGCGAAAGCTGAACGCGGAAAAGCTCAGCGCCATCATCCTCTCCCACCGCCACCTCGACCACGCCCACGATGTCAACGTCATGATAGAGGCCATGACCAACGGTGGCTTCAACCCCCGGGGGCGGCTCTTCGCGCCCGGCGATGCCTTCGGCTCCGAGCCGGTCATCTATTCCTACCTGAAAAGCTACATCGAGGGCATCACCGTGCTGGAGGAAGGGGGGAGCTACACGGTGGGCGGCGTCACCTTCACCACGCCGGTGCGGCACGACCACCCGGTGGAGACCTACGGCATGGTCTTCAACTCGGCCGGTCGCCGTTTTGCCTATATCGCCGATACGCGCTACTTCGAGGGACTGGAGCGGAGCTACCGGGCCGAGCTGCTGATAATCAACATGGTGCTGACCCAGCCCCGGCCGCCCATCGCCCATCTCTCCATACCGGACACCGAGGCAATCATCCGGGAGATAAAGCCCAGGGTGGCCATCCTGAGCCACTTCGGGCTGCACGTCTGGCAGGAGAAGCCCTGGAAGATAGCCGGTGAGCTGGCGGAGCGGACGGGCATCAGGGTCATCGCCGCCCGCGACGGCATGAAGTTCGACCTGGCCAGCCTGGAAGAGGAGATACCGGGACATGGACAGCCGGAAGTTTGAGCGGCTCGTCGCCAGGGCCATCGAGAGTCTGCCCGAGGAGTTCCGGGAGAGGCTGGAGAACGTCGACGTGGTGGTGGCTGACCGCCCGACGCGCGCCCAGCTGGGGGTGCTGGAGAGAAAACGGGGGGAGACCCTGCTCGGCCTTTACGAGGGAGTGCCGCTGACGGAGCGCACCAATAACTACGGGCTGGTGGCCCCGGACAAGATAACCGTCTTCCAGCAGCCGATTGAGGACATGTGCCGCAGCGACGCAGAGATTATCGAAGAGGTGAGGAAAGTCGTCCAGCACGAGATAGCCCATCACTTCGGCATCAGCGACGACCGCCTGCGGCAGCTGGGCCGGGAATAGGCTTCCAGCCTGGTCCTGTTTTCATTCGGTTGACTAAACTGTCATTGCGAGGAGCGCGCGACGAAGCAATCTTAAAACATTAATAGAGATTGCTTCGCCTTCGTCTCGCAATGACATTAATCTGGTATTACCTTTTTCCCCGTGACCTTTTTCTCACCATATCCCTAACCCGGGGGCACCTTTGACGTTATATAATACAGAAAGTAGAGCCATGTAAAGGAGAACGAACATGAAACTATTGAGAACGGTTCTCATCGGGTGCCTGCTGGTCACCTCATTCGTCTTCGGCGGCGCCGCCTACGCCCAGGACGAGGAACTCCCCGACCCCGGCCTGACACCGGACAGCCCCTTCTACTTCTTCGATACCCTGGGGAAGAACATCGGCATGGCCTTTGCCTTCGGGTCGGAGGCCAAGGCCGGGCGAGCGCTCCAATACGCCGAAGAAAGGCTCGCCGAGGCCCGGGCCATGGCCGAGAAAAACCGCACCCGGGAGATGGAGCGGGCGGCCAATGACTACGACGGGTTCATGGCCAAGGTCAACCAGCGCCTCGAGGAAGCGAAGCGGCAGGGTATCTCCGATAATATCTCGGAGAGGATTGCCCTGGCTACCCGCAAGCACCTGGCCGTGCTGGACAAGGTCAAGGACCGCGTCCCCGAACCGGCCAAGGAAGCCATCAAGCGCGCCCGTGAAGCCTCCGAGAACGGGCAGCTCAACGCCCTGCGCGCCCTGGGCGAGCGGAAACCGGAAAGGGCCATCGATATTAACGCGGAAGCCATCGAAGACCGTCTCGAGAGGGCCAGGGTGCGGGCCAGCGAGAACGTGACCCCGGACGTCGAGGAAGCGCTGGACTACGCCGCCCGACTCACCGAGCTGGAAGAGGAAATGCAGGCCATCGCCGAGGAAAAGGGCCTCGATATCACCAAGCTGAGGCAGCGGCTGGCCCAGGCCACCTCCAACCGACTCGACGTGCTGACCGGAGTCTATGAAAAGGCGCCGGAGAACGCCCGGAAAGGCATCGCCAACGCCATCGAGAACTCGGTGAAAAAGTACGAGAGAGAGGTGGAGAAGCTCCGGGAGAAAAACGCCCTGGGCGATATCCCCGACGCCGCGACCCTGGCGCGGCGGATACAGAAAGAGCTCCAGGACAAGCTGCACCTGACGATTACCGACGTGGAGGTTACCTCCGATAACGTCTCGGGGAACGTCACCATACAGTTCAAGCTCCTCCCCGGCGAGCGGACACAGGAAAAAGAGCGGGAGCGGTCCGCCAGCACCGACGAAAAAAACAAAGCGGACGAAATGGCCGTAAAAGCCCGGGAAGCCATCGCAGAGGCGCAGGAGGAAATGGCCGGGATACGGGCCAGAGCGGAAAAGCAGGGCGTAACCCTTAACGCCGGTGCAGTTGAAAAGTTCCACCGCCTGATAGCCGACGCGAAAACCGCCTACACTGCCGGGAAGTATGAAGAGGCCGCCAGGCTCGCCAAGCAGGCCGAAGAGGTCCTCGACGACCTTAAAGAATCGGTAGAGAGTCGCGAGGATAACACCGCCGCCACCGCCAACAGGACCGGGCAGAGATAGCCCGGATTACAGGCCCGGCACCCGACGATTACACCGTCGGCGGGTTTAACGCCTTTACCAGGTAATCGCCCCGCGGAGCGTAGTCGGACCCGGTGCGGTAGTACTCCCGGGCGCCGGTGCCGCTCAGGACGACCATCGTTGAGGCCTGGAACTCGTCGCGGGCAATCCGCTCCGCCTCCCGCAGCAGCGCCCGGCCGATGCCCTTGTGCTGGGCCGCTGCCACATTCTGTTCATTCAGGGGCACCTCCGGCCCGAAGACGTGGAGCTCCCGGATAATGGCCGTATTGCCGTTTTCCCCTCCCAGCGCCGGCACGGGACGGGGCTGAACCCTCAGCCGCAGCAGGCCGAACAGCGTCTCGCTATCGTCCTCGAAGGAGAGAAAGACCTCCCTGCCCCCGGCGGCGTCGTAGTCCAGCCGGGCCAGGCGCGGCTCGCCGATTTCCCGGCCGGCCTGCGCGCGGTGGCCGTACTCGCGGCAGCGGATACAGCGGCACTGGATATTTTCCTGCTTCATCTTCTCCCGGACGATGTCCCGCAGCGAGTCCCGGAGGCCGGCCACGATGAACTTCGAGGGGATATCCCGGAGAACGCGGGAAATCCTGACGTACTTGGGGACGATGCTCTTGATAGCAATGGTGAGGCCGACCATCGTTGCGTCGTCGTAGGGGCGGTAGCGCCCCTCTTTATACCACCGCTCCAGCCCGGTACCCGCGACGACCATGGTGGGGTAAAGCTTGAGCCCGTCCGGCCGGAACCGGGGGTCGGCGAAAAGCAGTTTCGACTGCTCCAGGTCGGCCTCCGGCGTGGAGCCGGGCAGTCCCGGCATCCAGTGGTAATAGACCTTGAAGCCGCTCTCGCGGAGTCGGGCGGTGGCCTCAACGACTTCCCTGACCCCGTGTCCCCGCCGCACCAGCCGGTAAACGTCCTCGCTGAGGGTCTGCACGCCGAGCTCCACCCGCGTGGCGCCGAACGCCAGCATCCGCTCTATTTCTTCCGGCCCGCACCAGTCCGGCCTTGTCTCGATGCAGAGCCCGGTGCAGCGGTGCCGGGCGGTCTCGTTGATTTTCTTGGCCTCCTCCAGCGTCCCCGCCGCCGCGCCGTTAAGCCCGTCGTAGCAGTCCTTGATGAACCGGTGCTGGTAATCGACGGGCTGGGCCAGGAAGGTGCCGCCCATGACAATCAGCTCGATTTTATCCGTGGGGTGGCCCATCTCCTCGAATATCCGCAGGCGTAGCGCCACCTGCTGCCGGGCGTCGTAATCGCAGGTCCTGGCGCGCAGCACCGCCGGCGACTCCGGGGTGTAGCTCCGGGGGGCGTCGGCATAGGTGGGGCAGTAGAGGCACTCGCCGGGGCAGCGCATCGGCGCGGTCATCACCGCCAGCGGCGTCACCCCGGAGATAGTCCTTGCAAATTTCCTCATCTTGACCCTACTATTAACAGGTAACTGTAGATGATATTTTAATAATGTCATTCTCGGGCTTGACCCGAGAATCCAGGCCACCCCTCCTCCGCTGGATTCCGGCTTTCGCCGGAATGACAATACTCTATTTTAAAGTTTAGCAGATTGCCGCTTATGTCAACAACGCATAACCCGAAAAAGGGGAGTCGGAGAGGGACGAAGGGTATAGGGGCGATAGGGATTCTTTCGTCACTTCGTTCCTCAGAATGACATTCAGGACCAAGGGGATAGGGTGACCAGAGAAATCTTCGACCGGATAGCCCCCGGCTGGTACAACTTCCGGCACCGTACCATCTTCCGCACCGAGCTGGAAACGATGGCGGGCCGGTGGGCGGGGGGCCGTCTGCTCAACGTCGGC
>MGNX01000007.1:0-27280 GCA_001796935.1 Chloroflexi bacterium RBG_16_60_22 | reverse complement strand
CGATTTCTCCCGCGAGATGCTGCGGCTGGCGCGGCAGTACGCCGCGAAGTTCAAGCTCGACGTCAACCTGGCGGAAGCTGACGCGCGTCACCTGCCCTACGGCGACGGGACCTTCGACCGGGCCATCGCCGTGGCCACCTACCACCACCTCGGGGACAGCGGGGAGAGATTACAGGCGTTCCGGGAGTTGAAGCGGGTGCTCAAGCCCGGCGGGGAGGCCTTCATCACCGTGTGGAACCGCTGGCAGCCCCGGTTCTGGCTGAAGCCGAAGAACGTCCGGGTGCCCTGGCACCAGAAAGACGGGACAATCTACCGCAATTACTACCTTTTCACCTACAACGAGCTGGAAAAGCTGGCCAAGCGGGCCGGTTTCGAGGTGCTGAAATCTTTCCCGGAGAGTCGGTACCGCCGGCCGCTCAAGACGTTCTCGCGGAACATCTGCCTGCTGGTGAGAAAGGGGGAAAAGGCGGGGAAGTGATTGACGGGATATGAGACTTCTTTTTGAAAAGCAGCTCCGGCACTATATCCTCCTGGCCGTCCTCCTGGCGGCGGTCATCGCCGTCAGCCGCCGGGAAGGATTTGCCGCAGGGAGCGTGGGAGGTGTCAGCACGGCGGCGTGGTTCTACCTGGCGCTGGCCGCGGCGGTGGGTCACCAGATTTACGTCTGGTTCTGCTGGCGGACCCAGCTGCATTCCTCCCTGGTAACCAGAATACTGGGGAAAAACGCATTCAACTATTACGCCGCCGGCTTTATCTTCTTTATGTTATTCCGGGGCTCCATGATACTGCTGCTGGCCATCGCCAACCGGAACACCCTGGACATCGAACGCCTGCTGCTGACGGTGCTGGCCGTCGTCATCGCCGTACCGGTGCTGTACGTTCACTATTCGGTCGTCAGGCATTTTGGCTTCCGCCGGGCGATGGGCATCGACCATTTCGACCCGTCTTATCGCGGAGCGCCGCTGGTGAAAAAGGGGATTTTCCGGTTCACCAACAACGCCATCTACACTTACGGGCTGCTGGTGCTCTGGATACCCGGCCTGGCGTTCGGCTCCCGGGCGGCGCTGCTGGCCGCGCTGTTCCACCATATCTACATCTGGGTCCACTACTACACCACCGAGAAACCGGACATGGCGCGGATTTATGGCGTGGCTAAAAATCAACGACCCGGATAATCCCGGCCTGCTATTAATAAAGGAATAGCTTATATGTGACGATGCTAAAGACTCCCAACCATTTCATCACACTTTTTTCTGATTTTTTGATAATCTTTATCCCATCTTCCTGAGCCTTCAGGTAATATTACCCCTAAAATCCTTAATGCGCTTAACACTACCTGAATTAACCTAATTATTGTGACACGCCCTAAGCCAGCAGACATAATACCCCCCAATAAAATGTCCAATCCTACTCTTTCTCCGAGGTTTTTTCCTCCATATCGAGCTTCAAATGATTTTAAATTCGGGTGTGCATCACCAGACAGAAATCCATAATATTCTCTCAACTTCTTTAAAAGGCCCTCTCTTTTTTCCGGATCTTCCTCTAATTTACTAAGTTGTTTGTCCACTTCATTCTGCCAAATTGGCTTGCCGGACAGGAACTTATTAGCAAATTCCTTAGTATGGAAAAATAGATAGCATCTTGAAATTCGTTCATAACAACTTCTTAATAAATCACAGACTTCTGGGTAATAACCCAGCAAGATACCATGTCTTGCAAGCAGAATGTAATTGAAACAAGAGACAATCATGGCAATCGCTGCACGATTAGAATTATTATCTTTCCATTTGTCTATAAGGCTGTAAGCTGCTTGGAGTGATTCAACGTATAGAACTATTGCATCATCTAATAGCGTGATATCTTCACTAAGCTCTGATTCCGCTCGTTCAAGATTTTTTCTATCATCTATAATAATATTCTTCAATACATCTCTAGCTGGAAACTTGTGAAAATCATGAGACAAATGCCATATCTCTTCCATTGCATACCTCCATTACTTATTCTATATAATACACTTACCTCCCCGCCGCCACCCGGAGCCTCTCCCCATCGGTGGTAAAGTCAATCGTTCCGTGTTCATCGGTGCGGTAGATGCTCTCTTTCCCCAGCTTTCCTGCCAGGCGTTCGACCACCCCATCGTCCGGGTGGCCGAAGCGGTTGTCCGCGCCGACGCTGATGACCGCCACCCGGGGGTCGGCCACCGCCAGGAAACCGGGGGTGGTGGACGTATCCGAGCCGTGGTGGGCCACTTTAAGGACAGTGGCGGCCAGGCCGGCCCGCCGCCGCACCATCTCCCGCTCCCCCTCCCCCATGATATCCGAGGTCAGCAGGAAGCTGACGTCGCCATGACTGACCCGCAGCACCACGGCATTGTTGTCCACGTCCGACTGGCTTCCCTCCAGGGGAGGCAGCGACGGGTTAAGCACCTCGATTGCCACCCCATTTCCCAGGGTAATCCGCTGGCCGGCCCGGGCGGGGGTGCTCTCTATCCCCTTTTCCGCGACGGTTCGCTGCCACTCGTCGTACAGCGGCGAATCGTGGGGAAAGTCGGGAGCGAGCACCCGCGCCACGCGGTAGCGCCGCAGCACCTCCACCAGCCCGGCGAGGTGGTCCTGGTGGGGGTGGGTCAACACCACTAAATCGATGGTCCGGTCCCAGAAAGGCATCCGCCGTCCCAGCGCCCGGGTCACCGCTTGAGGACTCGGCCCGCCGTCGATGAGGACCTGGCGGCTGCCCTGCTGTACCAGGACGGCATCGCCCTCGCCGACGTCCAGGAAGCTGACGCGCAGGTTGCCGTCCGGCATTGATGACGCCGTAAAGGTAACCAGCACGGCGGCGGCCAGCAGGGGCACGATAACCAGTTTGCCGATTTGCGCCGGCGCGAAGGACAGGCTTCCGGAAGCCCCCGCCGCCGGACTGCGCCGCCGGCTCCGGCGGCGATAAAACCAGATAGCGGCGGCGAAAATAACATAATATCCCCATACGAAGGCGGGGCTGACCGAGTCGACGGCCACCGATGACACGGACGGGGCCGCCAGGCCACCGACGACCACCAGCAGGTAGGAGAGGAAGACCCAGGCCAGCCAGCCCACCACCTGTCCCACCGCCAGTACTCCCAGCCCCAGCACCGCCGCCAGCGCCCCGGCGATGATGATGCCGGGCAGGGCGGGCAGGGCCAGAAACGTGGTCAGCGGCCCCACCAGGGACACGATGCCGAAGTAGTAGGCCACCACCGGCCAGACGGCGATGACGGCCCCCAGGGTAGCGCTCAGGGTATCGACGATAACGTTGCCCGTGGCGGCGAGAGCGCCTTCTTCGCCGAGGGTCGCCGCCACCGCCCGCCGGCCCCGCTCGCGCAGGATGGGAAAGATAAATACCAGACCGGCCATGGCCAGGAAGCTCAGCTGGAAAGAGGCATCTCCGAGGATATAGGGGCTGAGGCCCACCATGACCGCCGCGGCGAAGGTCAGCGCCACGATGGCGCTGCGCTGGCGGCCCAGCCGCTCGGCGAGGAGGAACATGGTGGCCATGATGGCCCCCCGCACCACCGGCGGGTGGAGGCCGGTTATCAAAGCGTAGAGCCAGACGGCCGCCAGCGCCAGCCAGACGTAGAGGTAGCGCCGCCGCCCGAAGAGCCAGAGCCCCAGGCCCAGCACGACCCCCGCCATGATGCCAAGGTGGAGGCCGGATATCGCCAGGAGATGGGCGGCGCCGCTGCGGGAGAACGCTTCCCTGAGCTCCGGGGGGACGTTGGCGCGGATACCCAGGACAACACCCTGCGCCAGCGAAGCTTGCGGCTCCGGCAGGACTTCAGCTAGCTTTTCCGCGAGCTCACCCCTCAAGGAGTAAAGGGCGGCCAGCGGCGGGAAACCCCGCCCGGTTTCCCGCACCTCGATTTTCGGGTAGAACATCACGGTATAAATGCCCTGGTGCGCCAGGTAGCCCCGGTAATCGAAGTCATCCACCGGGGCCGGCGTCTCCGGCGCCCCCTCCAGGCGGAGGACGTCGCCATACTCATGGGCGGGGTAGCGGGGCACGAAGACCAGCGCCTTTCCCCTGACCTCCCGCCAATCACCGTCAACGAATATCCGGGCGGCGGACAGTGTGAGGCGGGTGCCGTTGTCCCGCACATCGGGGTCGGCGGACACCGTGCCCCTGATTACCATGGTGCCGGTGTCGTTATAGTAGCGCAGCCGGGCGGCATCGACGGCGTTGAGGCTGGCGAAGGAGTAAGCGGCCGCCCCCACGATGATGAAAATCCCCAGCGCAGCCAGGACAAGCGGCCGGCGGCGGGTGCGGGTAAAGAAGAGGAGTAACAGGGGGACCAGCCCGACGAGGGCGAGGGCCGGGGGCAGATGGAACTTTGACCCCAGCAAGACCCCGACCACCCAGACGCAGCTAAGAAAGACGAGTAACACTTATCCCAATCCTGAAAATCAGTCGGCGACGGTGATGAGGTGCCGGATGTTCTCTAAAGTGCCCGGGCCGATACCGGCCACCCTGACCAGCTCGTCGATGTCACGGAAGGGGCCGTGCTCCTCGCGGTAATCGATAATGGCATCGGCCTTCCCCTCCCCGATACCGGGCAGGGCCGCCAGCAGCCAGGCATCGGCGGTGTTGATATTGACCTTTTGAGGAGTTATGGTGTTGGACAGGGCGGGAACGACGAGGTCAATCCGGTCGGGGTCGGCGCCGGCGCTGATGCCGCCGGCCGCCCGGAGCAAATCGTCGACGCTGTCCCCCGCTGCCAGGGGGTAGCGTCCGGGGTTATTGACCTCGCCGCCGATATAGACGTTGCCCCGGACTTCCGCCTGCGGCTCCAGGGAAATCTCCACCCCCGGCCCCCGGTTTTGTCTTACCCCGATGACGATGCCGCCGGCGATGACGATTAGCACCAGCAGCGCCGCGAGGACAGTCCAGCCGTTGATAAACCTGCCTGAATTCATCGGATTTTTCCGGCCGCAAGATTCGCCATGACGATATAACAAACGCAGCAGTGGCGTCAATGGACGCCGCCGGAACCGGTTTCAGAAGATTTTACGAACCCCGCCCTGGATGGGAGGGGGCGGACCAAAACCCCGGGTCGGCGGGTCGGTAATCCCTACATTGGGCGCCCAGGAAGCCATCTTCAGCTTCTCGATTCTGTCGCCGCGGAGGAAATAGAGACAGAACATCTTGACGGTAATAAAATCGCCCGGCTGGAGAGGACCAAACGGGTAATCCGGCCTGTCTTTCGAGGCATGGAAATCCATGTCGATTTCCGCGAAGATGTTGTTTTTATTCTGTATCAGGACCTGAATGCGCATGATTTCACGGACGCCGTCATGGGCAAACTCCAGGAACTTGAGAAAGCCCTCTTTGCCCGATGCCAGAACCCCGTCTTCCTTGCCCCGGGCCGAACACACCACCAGGTCGTCCACCCAGAACCGGTCCAGCATCGCCCTGTCATCGCCGGAATTAAACGCCTCGACATACTTATAGAAGTCAAACATTTATCCCCCTTCGCTCGCGATGAGTTAACAGTTTCGTCCCCCGGCCATTCATTGCGGGATGCCCCGCCTGCCGCGGGACCGACGCTTTACCTTCAAGGGCCGGGCCTGGAGGTTGAGATTGGGGTGGTGGAGATAAAGTCAGACCCGGCCTACGGGCCTCTTAAAGCAGCGCGCAGCGCCTCTTCCGACTCCGCGGTAGTCACGGCGATTACCTGGTCGCCGGCCTGGAGAACGGTGTTGGACGCCGGCGCCCTGGCGCTGCCCTGGCCGGGGATAATCAGGGCCAGCTTGCTGCCCTTGGGCAGGGAAAGGTCCTTGACCGCTTTCCCCACCGTGGCGGAATCGGCGGTAATCTTGACATCAACGAGGACGAGTCCCTTTTCCTCGATGGTCAGCAGGTGGGTCACCGGGTGCGTCGGCACCTCCCGCTCGATGGCCTCCAGGATGAGGTCGGTGGTGCTGATGGTAACGTCCACCCCCAGTTTCCTGAACAGGGCGGCGTTCTGCGGGTTGCGCAGGCGGGCGATGGTGCGGGGCACGTTATGCTTGTGCTTGGCCACCTGACAGGCCACCAGGTTGTCCTCGTCATCACCGGTTACCGCCACGAACATGTCCGCCCTCCCCGTACCCACCTCGGCCAGGGTTGACGCCTCGCAGCCATCACCGCGGTAGCAGACGCTGCCGAGCTCGTCAGTAATGGTCTTGCAGATGCGGGCATCCTTTTCCAGCACCAGCACCTCGTGCCCTTCGTTGAGCAGCGCCTTGAGCAGGTAATAGCCCAGGCGGCCGCCGCCAATTACGATGATATACATAAGCTATTGCCTCATTCTTCCAGCTTTTCCCGCAGGAGCTGGGCGAATATCTTGGTGGGGCTCATGGTCTCCAGCCCGAGGGCGCTGTACATTTCCTCCCGCAGGGGGTCGTAAATACGGCACATCACCCGGGACACGTTGAACACGTGCTTGGCAATCTGGCAGGACATGACGTTGCGGTTGTCGCCCTGCGTCAGCGCCACGAAGACGTCCGCTTCCTCGATGCCCGCCTTCTTCAGCGCCTCGGCGTCGATGCCGTTACCGAAGAGGGCCGTCCCTCCGAAGGAAGACGGCAGCCGGCGGAAGCTGTAGGTATCGTTGTCCAGGACGGTAACTTCATGTCCGTCCTCGTCAAGCAGCGTGGCGAGCCGGGCCCCGACCCGCCCGCAGCCCATGATGATTATCTTCATATTTCAGACCTGACTTCGTGAAAAAATCGTGCTACTGCTGGTAGAGTATAACGGGGCAGGGAGAATTTTTCAAGACGTAAGGCACCACGTTCCCCAGGCTGAACTGGCCGAAGCGCACCTTATAAGTAATGCCCATCAGGATGAGGTCGATGCCCCGCTCCACCGCCTCGTCTACCACCGCCGGCCCGACCTCCCTGGCCTGGAGAACATCGGTCTCCACCTCGCAGTCCTCTTCCTCGGCGATTTTCTCCACGCGGTCGAGCACCTCCTCGGCACTCCGTATCTCCGAGTCGATTTCCGCGTCCAGCGGCAGGGCGCGCTTGATGGTCACCACCGAGACGGCCCAGACCTTGCCCTTGTCCCTTTTGGCCAACCGGCAGGCCAGCTTCATCGCTTCGTCATCGGCATCGCTGCCGACTACCGGCACGAGTATCTTTTTAAATTCCATTAACGTAACGCCATTTTTAGTCAAAGGCTATTATAACCTTATTGGGGAAATTCCACAATACCCTTTTTAACTTTTTTGTCGCTTCAGCGGCACCTGCCATTCGTCCGACGGCTTGCGGCGTCTGCGGCGGATATAAAGGTAGATGAGCACGCCGACGACCATCCAGCCGAGGCCCACCCAGCGACTGTAAGACTGGGTGACCAGGATGATGAGCCAGATGCCCGCGGTGGCCAGCAGACCGACCATGGCGCTCACCGGCAGCTCCCGCCCCTTAATCCTGATGTTCCAGCCGAGCTTGAACGGCCGCGGCATCTCCGGCTTGCGGATACGCAGGGCGAGTATGGAGGCGTGGGCGAACATGAAGGCCAGCAGCGACCCCACGGCATAGAGGGCACCCATGTTTTCAAAGACGTCCGCGGCGAAGAACCCCGGCAGCAGGATGACAATGGCGATGATACTGAAGACGATGATGGAGACATAGGGGGTCTTGAAGCGGGGGTGGATGCGGCTGAGCGCCGGAGGGACCAGGCCGTGGCTCCCCTGGGAGAAGGCCAGCCGGGAGATGCCGATGAGCCCGGCATTGGTGGCAATCAGCAGGATGGTGCCCGCCAGCACGGCAATCAGGGGCTTTAAAACGGTGCGTATCAGGTCGATGGGGAGGTGGAAGGCGATGCCGGCAACGGGGTCGCGGGACCACTCCGAGGCCAGCTCCTCGACGGGCATGGCCGAGAGCGATACCAGGGAAATACCGGCGAAGATAACCAGCACGGCGACAATCATCATCACCAGCGCTCGCGGCACGCTCGTCTCGGGTCGCTTGGTCTCCTCGGCCATCTGTGACATCGTTTCGATGCCGGTATAGGCGATGGTGGCCAGCGCAATGCCCAGGACGAGGTTCTCGCCGCTGGGCCAGTTATCGATAATCCGGTGGAGCAGGACGGTGGGATTAAAGAGCACGATGAAACCGATGACGACCAGGGAGACCTGGGTAAGGATATCGATGATGGTGGCCCCGACATTGACGAAGGACGTTTCCCGGATGCCGATGACGTTCAGGAGCATGAGGAAGCCGACGATTCCCACCGAGGCCCAGGTACCGATAAAGGGTGACGTCTTGAAGGGCTCCCAGAAGAAGCCCAGGTAGGGCGGTATGGTAAAAGCGGAGATGGAGATGGTGACGATGTAGCTCAGCATCAGCGCCCAGCCGGCGATGAAACCGGCCGTTTCCCCCAGGCCGTGGCGGGCAAAACTGGCCGAGCCGCCGGCTTCCGGCAGGGCGGCGGTACCCTCGGCGTAGGTCAGCGCCGTGAAGATAAAGAGCACCCCGGCGATGCCCAGCGCCACGGGGGTGGCCCCCATGGCCACCAGGGCCACGATGCCCAGGGCGTAGTAGATGGAAGAGCCGACATTGCCGTAGCCGGCACTGAAAACGGCGGGAATTCCCAGCACTCTTCTCAGGCGGAAACGTTTGATGCGGCGGGGGCGGAAAATCCTGTCCCCCGGCTTGGGGCGGTAAGTCTCCGGCATAACTCTCTAGTTGACCAATCTTATAAGGAACCCTCTGCGTACGATTATATATTATACACCATCATTGCACCATGTTCAGCCCCCAAGGCGACCGTCAGGGTCCTAATTTCAGGCAGAAAAACTCTTGACAAATGACACACTAATAGTTATAATATAGCCAATTGGCACTTTCGTAACAGGACTAAAGTAGTGTGATTATCAGGACAAGAGTCTTTGAAATGGCCATCGGACGCTACCAGAACCTGTCCGACCTGGCCAAAGCCATGGGGATATCCGTAAGCCAAATTTACCGGGTGCGCGAGGGTAAGCGCGGCATCAACGAGAAATTTCTCATCGGGGCCAAGAAGGCCTTCCCCGATTCCCGCCTCGACGAGCTGTTCTATTTCAAGTCCACCCAGAACCTGGAAAGGATGCCGGATATCACCGTCACCCGCCGCTATCACCACATCGTCCGGCAGTTTAACGCCGTCGACGCCTAGGACGGCTCCGGCGGCCCTTCAACAACAGCCTCTTCCGGCTCGACCTTGCGCAGGTCTTCCAGGCTGTCCAGGTGGTCGATGTAAATCGTCCCGTTCATGTGGTCTATCTCGTGCTCCAGGGCCTGGGCCAGCAGCCCCTCCGCCCTGAGGCGCACCGGCTTGCCGTCAATGCCCAGCGCCTTGACCGTGACGGCCTCCGAGCGGTTTATCTGCCCCATGTACCCGGGGAGGCTGAGGCAGCCCTCGGTGACCTGGCGCTCCCCCTTGCGGCGCACAATCTCCGGGTTGATGAGGATAATGTCCTCTTCCTCCGGCAGGCCGATGACGGTGATGCGCAGGGACACCCCCACCTGGGGCGCCGCCAGCCCTACCCGGCCGGGGTCGGCGTGGAGCGTCTCCCGCATATCGGACACGAGCTTTTTTATAGAGCGGTCGACGGCGCTGACCCTCTTAGCTTTTTTCCTCAAAACGGGGTCGGGCAGGGTGCGTATGGGCAGAACCGCCATAGCGTCTCCTTTATTAAGATGTACCGTAACGGCAATTTAAGTTTACTCAAATCAGGCTTACCGGGTCAATATCCACCGTCCAGCCCTGGGGGAACTGGATACCGGCCAGAAAGGAAGTCGGCTCCGGGCCGCGCAGCACCAGCTGCCAGCGGAACCGGCCCCGCAGGCGCTGTATAAAGGCCGGGGCGGGCCCGATAATGCTGATGCCCCCGATGCCTCTGGCATTGATTTCCCCGAGGAGGACTTCCTGCATCCTCTCGGCCTCCCTCCGGGAGGCGGCTTCGTTGGGGTGGGCGTAGAGCAGCCGGGCCAGCCGGACGAAGGGAGGGTTGTGTAGCTGGCGCCGGTATTCGATTTCCTCCTCATAAAAAGCAACGTAGTCATGGCGGGCGGCGGCCCTGACGGCATAGTGCTCCGGGGAGAAGGTCTGGATGACGACCCGTCCCCCGGCTTTTCCCCTCCCCGCCCGGCCGGCCACCTGGCTCAATAGCTGAAAAGTCCTCTCACCGGCCCGGAAGTCGGGCAGGTTCAAGCTGGTATCGGCGCTGACCACCCCGACCAGCGTCACCGAGGGTATGTCCAGACCCTTGGCCACCATCTGCGTGCCGATGAGTATCTCCGCCTCACGGTCGCGGAACTTCCGCAAAATGACCTCGTGCGCGGACCGTCCGGCGGTGACATCGCTGTCCCAGCGGAGGTGACGGGCGCGGGGGAAGGTGTACTTGACCTCCTGCTCCAGCTTCTGGGTGCCCATGCCCAGGAACCGCAGCTGGCGGCTGGCGCAATTGGGACAGGACTGGGGCACCCGCGTCTTGTAGTTACACTGGTGGCAGGTGAGGATGTCCCCGGCGATATGGTGGGCGAGGGGCACCTCGCAGCGGCGGCAGCGCAGCACGAAGCCGCAGTGACGGCACTGCACGGTAGTGGCGCCGCCGCGGCGGTTGAGAAAGAGTATCACCTGCTCCCGGGCGGCGACGGCCTCGTTGATGGCGCCGGAGAGCGAGCGACTGAACACGCTGCGGTTCCCGGCCTTCAGCTCTTCCCGCATGTCCACGACCTCCACCGCCGGCAGAGCGGCCCCGACGGCGGGCACGACCCGCTCCGGCAGCGTCAGCAGGTTGAAGTCGCCCTGCTGCGCCCGGTAGTAGGTCGTCACGTCCGGGGTGGCGCTGCCCAGGACCACCACCGCCCCGGCCAGCTCCGCCAGCCTGATGGCCGCGTCGCGGGCGTGGTAGTGAGGGGAGGTTTCCTGCTTGTAGGTCCACTCGTGCTCTTCATCGATGATGACCAGGCCCAGGTCCGGCTGGGGGGCGAAGATGGCACTGCGCGAGCCGATGACCACGTCGAACTCACCGCGCCGGATGCGGTGCCACTCGTCGAACTGCTCCCCCAGGGAGAGCCGGCTGTGGAGCACCGCCACGCGGCGGGGGAAACGGGCGGCAAAGCGCTCGATGGTCTGGGGGGTCAGGGCAATCTCCGGCACCAGGACGATGCCCTTCTTGCCCCGCCGCACCGCCTCCGCCAGCGCCTGTAAATATACCTCCGTCTTGCCGCTGCCGGTGACCCCGTGGAGCAGGAATACCGGCGGCGCGCCGGGCCCGTCCTGCATTCCCGCCCTGATAGCGTCAAAAGCCGATTTCTGGGCGGTGGTCAGGGACAGCGGTGAGGACGGCCTGATACCATCGTAGGAAATGGGCTCGCGCCGGACTTCGACCTCACTGAAGGTAACCAGCCCGCGGCGCTCCAGGGCACTGGCAGCGGCCTTAGCCACGCCGGTCTGTTTGCGGGCCTCCGCCCAGGCCACCGGCCGGGAAATCTCCTTGAGAAATTCGTAGAGGACGGCCGTTTTACCCGACAGTTTGGGGAGTTCCGCGGCGCTTTCCGTTAGACTTATGTAAAGTTCCTGCCGGGGCTTTATCCTCACCGGTTCCAGCTCGTAGCTTCTTTCCAGCCAGCCCTGCCGGACCAGCGCGGAGACGGCCGCCGCGGCCTTCCTCTTGCCCAGCGCCTTCTCCACCTGCCGCAGTGCTACCCTTTGAGACCCTACCACGTCGAGGACATGCCGCTGGTCGTCGTTGAGAGAGGAGACATCAGCGTCGGGCCGGGCCGCGCGGAGAAAAGCGAGGGCTTTCCTTTCGAAACCCGGCGGTAATACGAGGGAAACAGCGTCGAAGAGTGGCGCCAGATAGTAGTCGCTTATCCAGCGCGCCAGCGCCAGGTGATGGGAGGAGAGCACCGGCTCCGCTCCGATGACGCCGGCAATCTCCCGGGTATCGGGGACCGCCGGGACGGGAGCGAGCTCGATGACAATACCCTGGAGGACCCTTTCACCAAAGGGGACGAGCACCGCCTGCCCGGGGTGGAGGGTCATGCCCGGGGGAACGGCATAGCTGAAAGTCCGGCGCCGGGCAACCGGCGAGTTGACACTGACCTCAGCGTATTCCATCCCAGACTCCTGAGGCGGCCGGAGCGCGCCCGGCATGATATTAAATACTGACGCCGGCGGTCAGGCGGCGGCTTTATCTTCCGGCTTTTCTTCCCCGGGCGCTTCCGCCGCGGCCGGCTCTGCTACCTTCTCCGCGGCCGGTTCAGCTTCTTCTTCGGCGGCCGGAGCTTCGGTAACGGCTTCAGCCACCGGGGCTGCTTCCGCGGCTTTCCCCTCGACCACCGCTGCGGCCTTTTCCGCCACGGCAGCTTCAAGCGCCTCCTCGGTCATGACCTCTTCCGGCTCCATTACCTCTTCCGGGGCTGCTTCCAGCAACTCCTCGCCGACCTGCCGGGTCTTCCTCTCGACGCGCTTAATCTTGCGGCGGACCGCCTTACCGCTGAGGCCGCGCAGGTAGTAAAGCCGGGCCCGGCGCACCTTGCCCTGGCGCACCACCTCCACCTTCTCCACCAGCGGCGAGTACAGCGGGAAGGTGCGCTCCACCCCGATGCCGAAGGCGACGTGCCTCACCGTAAAGCTGGCGCCGACGCCACCCCGCTTCATCTTGAGGACGACGCCCTGAAAGACCTGGATGCGCTCTTTGCCGCCTTCCACTATCCGGGTGCTCACCCTCACCGTGTCGCCGGGGGCAATATCCGGGATTTTAGGGTTCCTTTTAACTTCCACCAGAGATGCAATATCCATACTAAGACTCCCTATCCTTATTGACCTGAGAACGCTCGGTTGTCAGGCGTTTTACCAGCTGCTTGTCTTCCCGGCCGAGGCTGGCTTTATCCAGCAGCTCCGGCCGGCGCTCCAGGGTGCGCTTGATAATCTGCTCGCGGCGCCACTTGGCGATGCGGGCGTGGTTTCCGGAGAGGAGCACCTCCGGGACCGTCCACCCGCGGAAGCCCGCCGGCCGGGTGTACTGGGGGTACTCCAGCAGGCCATCGGCATGAGAATCTTCCTGCGGCGATTCTTCCGAGCCCAGCACCCCGGGGATTAGCCGTACCACGGCATCGATGACCACCATGGCGGGAAGCTCCCCGCCGGTGAGGACGTAATCGCCGATGCTGATTTCGTCGGTGACCAGGTGCTCACAGACCCGCTCGTCGACGCCCTCGTAGTGGCCGCAGATGAAGACCAGGTGGCGGTGGCCGGAAAGCTCCCGGGCAATCGACTGCGAGAAGGGACGCCCCTGGGGCGTGAGCAGGATAACCGGCAAATCGTCGGCTTCCGGCCCGGCATCCCGCTTAATCGCTTCCACCGCCTCGAAGATGGGCTCCGGCTTGAGCACCATGCCGGCGCCTCCCCCGTAGGGGTAATCGTCGGCGGTGTGGTGCTTATCGTGGGTGTAATCGCGGATATCGACCGTGTTCAGGCTGACCAGCCCGCCGGCCACGGCCCGCTGGAAGATGCCGAAGCTGAAAGGCACCTCGAACATCGGCGGAAACAGCGTCAAAATATCGATGCGCATCACTCTTTTATTACCCTGGCACCCTGAACGGTATGCTCGGTTACCTCTCCCTTGATGATTTCCACGGCGTGGGGAACGGTCGGCAGTATCACCTCCAGGCATTCCCGGACGGCCCTGGGACTGCCCGGCAGGTTGACAATGAGGCATTTCCCCCGGAGCCCCGCCACGGCCCGGCTGAGCATGGCCATCGGGGTCTTTTCCAGGGACCGGGCCCGCATCGCCTCGGCGATGCCGGGGACGTTCCTATCAATCACCGCCAGGGTGGCTTCCGGGGTAACGTCCCGCACGGCCAGGCCGGTGCCGCCGGTGGTGAAGATAACGTCCATCTTACCCCCGTCCGCCCACCGGGCAAGTCTGGCGGCGATGACGTCCTTCTCGTCAGGGACGATGTCATAGTCAACGACGTTGCTGTCTATCCGCTCCAGTTCTTCCCGGATGACCGGGCCGCTTTTGTCCTGGCGCCGTCCCTGAGAGCCTTTATCGCTGATGGTGAGTATGCCTGCGTTCAACATAGCCATTCGTAAAACAAGATATATTTTACCATAACCGGGGCATACGTTTAAAGTATTGCCGCGTGTTACCCTGGCAAACAAGTCTGGTCTTGCTCTCCCCACTTTCTCCCCCCGCCCTTTACCCCCTCCATGATGCCGCAATGTGCCCTGAATAGCCCAAAAGTCCTGTCGTCTATCACAATTTCGTCACATTTTTTGAAAATTCCTGCTAAAAGACTTGACAAAGGTGGGCGGCTGTGTTATAAAATGGTGAAATATGGTAAATAGTGGTAGGTAGTGGTAACTATTTATGCCGACGTTTTACGGCGAGTTCGACTACAAGATAGATGACAAAGGACGGGTGCCTATCCCACCCCGGTTCCGTAATGCCCTGAAGGACGGGGTAGTCCTGACGCCGGGCGCCGAGAAATGCATCACCGCCTACACCATACCGGAATGGCGGAAAGTGTCCGAGAAGCTAACCGGCAGCGGATTGAGCCGCAGCAAGATGCGGCGGCTGAGCCGGGCGATTTTCGGGACCGCTTTCAGCACCAAGATAGATAACCAGGGACGCATCGCCCTGCCGGCACCGCTCCGGGAGCACGCTGAAATCGTTGAAGAGGTGGTTATCACCGGGGCCAATACGTACCTGGAAATCTGGAACAAGGTCCACTGGGAGGAAGAGAAGGAAATAAGCCAGGAGCAGGCCTGGCAGATAATTGAGAGCCTGGAGAATAGCTGATGATTAAGCACTGGTCAGCCTCCAGTCATACTCCGGTTCTCCTCTCCGAGGCCCTCAGGGCCCTGGCCGTCCAGCCGGGCGGCCGCTACGTTGACTGCACCCTCGGCAGCGGGGGCCATGCCGCCGCTATCCTGGACCACAGCTCGCCGGGCGGGCAGCTGCTCGGCATTGATGCCGACCCCAATGCCATCGAGGCTACCAAGGAAAGGCTGCAGCACTACCGGGACTCTATCAAGCTGGTCCACGATAACTTCGTTAATTTGCAGTCCATCTGCATCAAATACGATTTCTTTCCGGTGCACGGTATCATCTTCGACCTGGGGCTATCGTCTCTCCAGCTCAACGGCAACGGCCGCGGCTTCAGCTTCCAGCACGATGCCCCGCTGGACATGCGGTTCGATACCCGGCAGAAGGTTACCGCCGCTGACATCGTCAATTCCACCTCCGAGGCGAGGCTGGCCCACCTCATCCGGGCCTACGGCGAGGAAAGCCACAGCCACCGCATCGCCAGGCTAATCGTCGAGCACCGCCCGATAGAGACCACCCGCCAGCTGGCCCAGCTCATCGAGAGCGCTATCGGCCGGCGGGGCCGGCTTCACCCCGCCACCAAGACCTTCCAGGCGTTGCGCATCGCCGTCAACCACGAGCTCGAGCACCTGGAAGCGGCCCTGAGACAGGCGGTGGACCTGCTCGGCTACCAGGGCCGGCTGGTGGTGATAAGCTACCATTCGCTGGAAGACCGCATCGTCAAGCAGTTCATGCAGAAAGAAGCCCGGGGCTGCATCTGCCCGCCGGGGGTCCCGGCCTGCGTTTGCGGCCATACCCCCCGCCTGAAGCTTATCAATAAGAAGGTAGTTACCCCGTCCACCGCGGAGATTGACGTTAACCCGCGGAGCCGGAGCGCCAAGCTGCGGGCGGCCGAGCGCATCGTTTCCCAGGAAGACAGCTATGCTACCACCGAGGACCATGCCTTCTTGACCATCGCCAGGTCCCGCGGCTGGCGGCGGCCGGTCCTGCTGCAGAAGATAAAGATGGCCTTTTTAGCGGCCTGAAAATACCGGGAAGTCGGTAAAGGAGGGTTCCATATGTAATAACTGGGTAACCAACAGAGCAAATCCAGTTACTTAAGGAGGGCAGATGAAAAAGCGTCATGTTGTAGCTTCAATCGATGTGGGGACCACCAAGATTTGCACCATCCTGGCCGATGTCAGTGATGGCGATAGCCCGCGCGTGGTGGGCGTCGGCATTGCATCGTCCAAGGGGCTGCATAAGGGCCTGGTGGTCAATATTAATGAAGCCAGAGAGTCAATCAAAGAATCGGTGAGAAAGGCGGAGCAGGCCAGCAACTACAAGGTGGAATCGGCCTATGTCGGCGTTACCGGCCGGCACGTTACGTCGATGAACAACCGCGGCGTGGTTGCCATTACCCGCAATGACCGTGTCGTTCGCCCGGACGACCTCAAGCGTGTCCTGGCTTCCGCCCAGAGCGTCAAAACGGCCGGGGATAGAAGGCTGCTGCACGTTATCCCCCGCAGCTACGCCGTCGACGGCCAGGCGCACGTCAAGAACCCCGTCGGGATGCACGGCTTCCGGCTGGACGTGGAGACCCACGTCATCACGGCCGCCGTCACCTCCATCCAGAACCTGGTCAAGTGCATCCGCAGCATCGGGATAGACATCGAGGACCTGGTCCTCGAGCCCCTGGCCAGCAGCGAGGCTATCCTGACCGAGGACGAAAAACAGGTAGGCGTGATACTGGCGGATATCGGCGGCGGGACCACCGATGTGGCCGTCTTCCGGGACGGCAGCATCTGGCACACGTCCATCCTGCCGGTGGCCGGTTACCAGCTTACCCGTGACATCGCCATCGGCCTGGGACTGCCGTTTGACATCGCCGAGGAGATGAAGAAGAAGTACGGCAGCGTCATGCCCGTTTACGAGGGCAAGACGGATACCTCACCGGCCATCTCCAAGGACGGCCACGGGGTCTCCTACCAGGATTTGTGCGACATTGTCCGGGCCAGAGTCGAAGAAATCCTGAAGCTCATCATGCTGGAAATGCCCAGCTCGGACTATGAGGCCCTGGTACCGGCCGGCCTGGTACTAACCGGCGGCAGCGCCAACCTGGCTGGCATCGCCGCCCTGGGACGCGATATCCTCCGTCTCCCGGTAAGGGTAGGCGCCCCCACGGATGTTTACGGCATCGCTGACGTGCTGCGCGACCCGGCTTACGCCACCAGCGTCGGTCTCTTGCTCTGGGGGACCAAGCATGACGGCAAGAAGGCATGGAAGTCCGGCCTTTTCAGCGGCGCCCTGAACCGTCTGGCACACCAGCTCAAGAAGTTGTTCGTATAATATATAAAAATATCTGGACAAATTTTTTCACTCCAGTAAAAGGAGGAGGAGATGGCAAGAACAAGTTTTGTGGCTAATCCGGCTAAGATTAAGGTTATCGGTCTGGGTGGCGGCGGCAGCAACGCCGTGACCCGCATGGTCAGGGAGAACATCCAGGGCGTCGAGTTCATCGCCATGAACACGGACGCTCAGGCCCTGGCTATCACCGAGGCCCCGATTTCCATCCAGCTCGGCGCCAAGCTGACCAAGGGCCTCGGGGCCGGCGGCGACCATAACGTCGGCACCAAGGCCGCCGAGGAAAACCGCGACGAGCTCAAGGACCTCGTGTCCGGGGCGGACATGGTCTTCGTCACCGCGGGCATGGGCGGCGGCACCGGCACCGGGGCGGCCCCGGTGGTGGCGGAAATCGCCAAGCACAGCGGCGCCCTGACCATCGCCGTGGTCACCAAGCCCTTCACCTTCGAAGGGACCCACCGCATGGAGACGGCGGACGAGGGTATCAACAACCTCATCGATAAGGTCGATACCCTGATTATCATCCCCAACGACCGCCTGCTGACCCTGTGCGACCATAAGACGGGCGTGGACAGCGCCTTCAAACTGGCGGATGACGTGCTGCGGCACGGCGTCCAGGCCATCGCCGAGGTTATCACCACCCCCGGCATGATTAACCTGGACTTCGCCGATGTCAAGGCCATCATGAAGGACGCCGGCCCCGCCTGGATGTCCATCGGCAAGGGCACCGGGCAGAACCGGGCCATCGATGCCGCCAAGGAAGCACTGGCCAGCCCGCTGCTGGATGTATCCATCGAAGGGTCCAAGGCGGTGCTCTTCAACGTCGTCGGCGGCAACAACCTGTCCCTGTTCGAGGTCAACCAGGCGGCTGATGTCATTAAGGCCGCGGTGGACCCGGATGCCAACATCATCTTCGGCGTGGCCAATGACCCGACCATGGAGAACGAGGTCAAGATTACCCTCATCGCCACCGGGTTCCATGCCAAGATGGGCATGGGCAGGAGCGACGAAGAGGACGAGATTACCAAGCTCCTCAAGGGCATGAAGACCGAGGATGAGCTGGACGTCCCGTCTTTCCTGCGGCGCCCCCTGTTCAGCCACCGCCGGCACACCACCATGTCGGAGATGCCGGCGGAACCGGCCAAGCAGCGTCACTTTGATTAGAAATAAGTTGAATTAGCCATAAACGATAGCGCGCAGGTGAGCGGTTAGCGCACGCGAGGCCGCTCACCTGCTTATGCTTTTATTGACAAACCCCTCTCAACTCGTTATCCTATTTGTTATCCAGCAGCTTTAAGGCACGGGCCTCCGGTTAAAGCTGTCTCCGACCGGGTATGCGAGTAATTACGGGCAAGGCAAAGGGTCACCGGTTGAAGTTCCCCAGGGGAACGACAACCCGTCCGGCGACCGACCTGGTGCGCGGCGCCATCTTCTCCATGCTGGAGCACGTCGCCGATGACTGGTCTCAGGTGCTGGACCTGTTCTCCGGCAGCGGCGCCATGGGCATCGAGGCGCTGAGCCGGGGCGCCGGCTGGGTGGACTTTGTTGAAAACGAACCGCGGTGTTGTGGTATAATTAAGGAAAATTTAGAAAAGACCCGGCTGGCGGCCCAGGCCCATGTCTACTGCTGCAGCGTCAGCAAGGCACTTTCCTTTCTCGATAAGGAGTACAATATAATCTTGATGGACCCACCCTATTCCAACGCGTCAATCGGCGATTTCATCTCGCAGCTGGCAAACTCCCGACTCGTCGGGCCCGACACCACGTTAATGGTGACCCACTCCCCACGCTTAACCCTCGGTCCGCGCTACGGTGCGCTCAGCCTCTTTAGAGAGCAACGCCACGGGGACAGCTGCATCAACATTTACCGCCGGGAGGTGGCGCCGTGACCGTAGCGCTCTATCCCGGCAGCTTCGACCCGATAACCAACGGGCATATCGATATCGCCACCCGGGCGGCCAAGCTCTTTGATAAGGTCGTCATCGGCATCTTCTCCACCCCGGAGAAGCGCCTCACCTTCACGCTGGAGGAGCGCGTGGCGCTGGCCAAGCAGGCCGTGGCCCACCTGCCCAGGGTAAAGGTCATGCCTTACAGTAATATTACCGTGGACTTCGCCCGGGAGGTAGGCGCCCAGGTCCTGGTGCGCGGTCTGCGCATGAGCGCTGACTACGAGCGGGAGTTCGAGATGGCCATGCTCAACCGCAAGCTCTACCCGGAGCTGGAGCTTGTCTGCTTCATGGCCAGCCAGGATTACCAGTTCCTCAGCTCCAGCCTGATGAAGGAGGTCGCCAGCCTGGGCGGCGATATCAACGGCCTCGTCCCCAGGCACGTCG
Source organism: Chloroflexi bacterium RBG_16_60_22 (assembly GCA_001796935.1). Taxonomy (GTDB): domain Bacteria; phylum Chloroflexota; class Dehalococcoidia; order Dehalococcoidales; family RBG-16-60-22; genus RBG-16-60-22. The sequence goes on along the minus strand of MGNX01000007.1, from coordinate 7,768 downwards.
CGGCCGCCCTCCGTGAGAAGGGCGTGAGTAAAATGTAGCCTGCTTGCAGACGGAAATCCCCTGTTAGTATAATGTTTCCGGGAAGGACTCAGGAGGTAAATTGAATGGCGTATAAGATTACCGACGAATGCATCAGCTGCGGGGCCTGTGAGCCGGAGTGCCCGGTACAGGCCATCAGCGAGGGCGAAACCATCTACGTAATCGACTTTAATAAATGCGTGGAGTGCGTGGGCTACCACGATTCGTCCAAGTGCGCGGAAATCTGCCCGGTAGATGCTTGCATACCGGACCCGGACCACCCCCGTAAAACCTAGCCCGGCAAGGCACCGGAATACCCGGCTTGATTCCAGAATAGACCAGATTCAGGCGGTCTCCTGCCCGCCGGTCTCCGTGGGGTAGCTTTCCCTTTCCTCTCGGAACGGGTGAGCGGCGGGTGGTTTTTCCTCCAAACAATCAACGCGGGAAAGGCGCGTCCCGGGCCGGTTACTGGAAGCTTTGCTTTAAACGTCATTCTGAGGAACGGAGTGACGCAAGAATCCCCACCGCCCCTGGACCCTTCGCTGCGCTCAGAGTGACATTGATAAAGGCTTTTAGGGCAAAGCCGCTACTGGAAGAAAAAGCGGACCGAGTCGAACTCTGACGGCAGCAGGCCCAGCACCACCGGGAAGCCGTCCAGCAGCAATCGCGCCAGCGCGGAACCGGAGATGCTGTCCCCTATCCCCAGGAACTTCACCCACATGGTCAGCACCGCCCCACAGAAGATGGCGCCCACCGCGAAACCCAGGACGGCGCCGCCGAGGCTGTTCACCCAGCCCAGCAGCACCGCCGAGACCACTTTCTTTATCAGCGAGGCAATAATACCCGCCACGAGCATGACACCGATGAGGATGATGGCAAAGGCCACGACCCTGGCCAGGCCCGAATTGGAGATAAAGGTCAACGCCCCGGCCAGCTGCTCGTAGTAGTTGCCCGCCAGGATAACCCCCACCACCACGCCAGCCACCGTCAGCACCGTCTTGATGATGCCGATTTTCAGCCCCATCAGGGTGGGACCGGCGATGATTATCAGGATGACGATATCCAGCCAGGTCACGGCGGTGTGATGAACCCCCTAACGGTTTTTCCCATTCTACTACTCGTAGTGCAGGGCGTCAATGGGGTTGAGCCGGGCGGCCCGCATGGCCGGGTAGATACCGGAGACAAGACCGATAAAGACCGAGACGGAGATGGCCAGCACCACGATATCCGGGGAGACCAGGGCGCTGATGGTGATGCCGGCGGCCTCGGAAAAGGTGGAAATCAGCCAGGAGACACCCCACCCCCCGATGATGCCGACGGCACCGCCGGCCAGGCTGAGCATGGCCGCTTCCAGCAGGAACTGGAGCAGGATGTCACGCCGCTTGGCGCCGACGGCCTTACGGATGCCTATTTCCCGGGTGCGCTCGGTGACGGAGACCAGCATGATATTCATGATGCCGATGCTGCCCACCAGCAGGGAGATGCTGGCGATGGCCCCCAGAAGCACCGTGAGCAGCCCGGTGACCTGCTGTATCATCCCCATCATCTGCTCCTGCGTAAGGATAGTAAAGTCTTCCCGGTCTTCCTTGGTAATGCGGTGGCGGTGCCTCAACAGGTCCGCTATGTCCGCGCTGGTAATATCGGCTACGGTGGTAGATTCAATCTTCACGGCCAGCTGCTGCACGGCATCCTCGCCGCGGACGGTCCGCCCCGGGAAGAGGCGGGCCTGGTAAGTGGTGATGGGCACCACGACGATGGAGTCCAGGCTGACACCGAAGATTTGCCCGCCTTTTTCCTCCAGGACGCCGATGACGTCGAACTGGCGCCCGTTGACCTTGACCTTCTGTCCTACCGGGTTCTTTTCACCGAAGAGGTCCGTGGCGACCTTGCTCCCCAGCACGACGACCATGTCCCGGGAAGCTACGTTGCGTTCGGTGATGAACTGCCCTTCGGCGACGGGGTAGTTCATGACAAACTCGTAATCGGGGGTGGTTGCCTCCACAAAGCCGACGATGCTCTCATCCACCGTGGCGACCTCAACATAGTTTTCGATGACCGGGGCTACCCCGACGACCGAAGGTATCTCGCTGGCAATAGCCCTGGCGTCGTCCAGGGTGAAGCTGTAGGCGGCCGTCTGCATGGCGGCCAGTCCTTCCACGCCGGGCGTCTTAGAGGCGACATAAATCACGTTGGTGCCGATGTCTTCCAGGGTGGAGGTAATGGAGGCCTCGGCCCCCCGGCCCACCGACATCAGGGTGATGACCGACCCCACGCCGATGATGACGCCGAGCATCGTCAAGGAGGAGCGCAGCTTGTTGGCAGCCAACGACCTCATGGCGATAATGAAGGACTCGACAAATTTCAAAGTATAACTCCCCGGTTATTAACTAATCACAGGCCGCCGATTCGACCGCTTTATCCTCGATAATCTTACCGTCCATCAGCCTGACGATGCGCCTGGCCTGCGAAGCCACGTCCGGCTCGTGCGTCACCAGGACGATGGTGATGCCTTCCTTGTTCAGACGGCAGAAGATGGAGATAATCTCCGCCGTAGCCTTGGTATCCAGGTTGCCGGTGGGTTCGTCCGCCAGGATGAGTGAGGGGTTATTGACCAGTGCCCGGGCGATGGCCACGCGCTGCTGCTCGCCGCCGGAAAGCTCGGAAGGCTTATGGCTGGCCCGCGCCTTCAGGCCGACCCTGTCCAGGGCCTCCATGGCCCGCTGGTGTTTCTGGCCGCCGCCGGCGTAGATGAGCGGCAGCTCCACGTTGGATACGGCCGAGGTGCGCGGCAGCAGGTTGTAGGTCTGGAAGACAAACCCTATCTTCCCGTTTCGCATCACGGCCAGCTTGTTATCGTTTAACTGGCTGACGTCAACGCCCTCCAGGGTGTAGCGGCCGCCGGTGGGCTTGTCCAGGAAGCCGATGATGTTCATCAGGGTGGACTTCCCGGAACCGGAGGCGCCGATGAGCGCCACCATCTCGCCCTGCTTGACGCTGAGGGTTACCCCCTGAAGGGCCGGCACCTCGACGTCGCCCATGCGGTAAATCTTGGTGATATTTTCCAGCTCAATCATGCCGTTATCCGGCGACATGGCTCATACTTTCCTTATTTTTAATTAAAAGAAGCTCGTCGAGGGCGTTTTTATCCTGACCTCCACCACCACCGTTTCGCCTTCGCTCACCCCGTTGACAATCTCCGCCTGGCGTCCGTCATCCAGCCCGACCGTCACCGGCCTTTCCTGCACCTGCTCGTTGACCATCACCCTGACAATCGTCTGTCCCTCCGCGTCGCGGGTAACCGCCCGGCTGGGTACCACCAGGACGTTTTTCCGTTGCTGCGCCACGATGGTCGCCGAGGCGCTCATACCAATCTTGATTCCGGAGTCGGCGGGGGCTTCCAGCCCAACCCTGACCTGGTAGAGGACCACGCCGCCGACCTCCACAGGCACGGGATAGACCGCCGTGACGGCGCCGGTAAACTTTTTATCGGGCAGGGCATCAACCTCGATGGCGGCCTCCTGGCCCTGTAACACCAGCGGTATATCTATCTCGTCGACCTGGATTACCAGCTCCAGGTGCCCCGGACTGATCATCCGGACGATGGTGGTGGGGGCGAAGGTGGGCGCCGGGACCATGTCTCCCTCCCTGGCCATGACCGCCGCCACAACGCCGTCGAAGGGGGCGGTGATAACGGCTTCGTCAAACTGCCGCCGGGCATCGGCCAGCGACTTCCGGGCCAGGTCCACCGCCTGCTCGGCCTGGCGTACGGTCTGCCCGGCCGACATTACCTGGAGTTCCTGAAGAGCGATGTCATCGGCCAGGCCATCAATGTTACTCCTGGCCTGGTCAACGCCCAGCTTGGCGGCCTCCAGCTGCTTCTTCCTCAGGTTGGTCTGCCGGCTGTCATAGCCGGCCAGCGTACTATCGTAGTTGGCCTGCGCAGCTTTCACCCGGTCCTGGGCATTGTCCAGCGCCACCAGCCAGTCGTCCAGGCTGGCGCCGACTACCTCCTGGGTCATCCGCTTGACGTAGTCGTACCAGGCCCTGGCCTTGTCCAGCTCCGCCCGTACCGCCTCGAAGTTTACCGCGGTGATACCGGCTTCAAGGGCGTTCTGCGCCGTGTCCCGGGCTATCTCCGCGTTAAGCAGCGCCAGCTCCAGGGCTTCTTCAGACTCCCGTGTGTTCTTGAGGTTATACCCGGCGGTGGCCTCGGCGAGCCGCGCCTGTGTCAGGCTTACCTCGGCCTGGGTTACGGTCATCTGGGCCTGGTTCATGGCCAGCTCCAGGGGGGTGGTATCCAGCCCGGCCAGCACATCGCCGGCCATGACCTTATCACCTTCCTCTACCTTGATGGTTTCCACCTTGCCGCCGCTGCCGAAGCTGAGCCGCGCCTCGCGCGAGGTCTCTATCTTGCCGGAGCCCGTCACGCTCACCGCCACGTCACCCCGCGTCACCGTCACCAGCTGCCGGCTGATGGTGTCCCCTCCCCCACCCGATTGGCAGGCGGTCAGTCCGGCCAGGGCCGCCAGGGCTAAGGCCAGCATGAGACCCGTAATAAATTTCCTTTTCATCTAACTCCTCCGGGTTTGCCGATATACATCGTCAATCTTTGCGCCCGCGGCGGCGCCATTTCTCGTAGCGCTCCATAAGAACGGGGAACTCCTTTTCCAGGAACGCATAGCAGTCGTGCATTTGCTCCAGCCACTGCCGCCGCACCGAGGGTTCTTTCTTCATAAAGCGCAGTCCCCGCTCGGACAGCTCACGGAACATCTTGATTTCATCCTGGAGACCGTGCCGGATGGTCTGGCGCAGGGCGTCTTCCCGCAGGCGAAAGTGGTCATGCCTAACCCCGGGGATGACGAAACGCTCGATTAGCCCTATCTGGACGAGGAGGCGCACCGTGGTGCTTATCGACCCCTTGCTGGCCATGAGGACCTCCGCCAGCTCCGCCGGGGACTGGTAAGGGGGGTCGGAGATGAGGAGCCAGCCGAACATGCGGCCGGCCATGCGGGGCAGGCCGGTCTTTTCAAAGACCAGTCCCACCTCTTCCACGAAATTACGCTCTTCGGCGCGCAGGTTAGCGGGCATATCTATCACCGACATTATATTAGTGATATTATAATCTTTATAGTAAGTTTTGTCAATACTGAACATTCTAAATTACGGGCTTTTTTATCAAAATTACATGGAAATTACCCGGGGAAATGCCCTGCCCTAGCTTCCCAGCTCTTTTGCCCGCCGGTGAGCCGCCCTCACCGCGTCCGCCACCAGCCCGGCAAAGCCCCCCGCCTCGAAGACACCCAGGGCTTTCTCCGTGGTGCCGCCTCTGGAGGTGACGTTGCGGCGCAGCTCCGCCGGGGGCCTGCCTGACTTTACCATCAGGTGGGCCGCCCCCAGCATCGTCTGGGAGACGAGCGCCTCGGCTTCCGGCCGGGGCAGGCCGAGGCCCACCGCGGCATCAATCAGCGCCTCCGCCAGCAGGAAGAAATAAGCCGGCCCGCTGCCGCTGACCGCCGTGACCATGTCCAGGCAGGCCTCGTCGGCGAAGTATATCTCTTTACCCATGGCGCCGAGGATGGCCCGCGTCCACTCTTTCTGCTCGCCCGTCACCGCGGCGGTGGCCGTCCAGCCGCTGGCTCCGTAGCCCACCTGCGCCGGCATGTTGGGCATGACCCGCACGATTGAGTCGTGCCCCAGGCTGGCGGACAGTTTTGCGATGCTCACCCCGGCCATGATGGAGAGGAGGAGCTGCCCGGGCTCAAGATTTCCTTTCAAAGCGGCGGCGACCTCCGGCAGGTTCTGGGGCTTGACCACCAGGACGACGATATCCCGGCCGGCGGCGGCCTCTTTACCACGCTGCCCTACCGCCACCCCGTAGCGTTTTTTGAGATAGTCGAGACGTTCGCGGCTGATATCCGCCACGGCGATACCGGCAGGGTCGGCGAGCTTTTTTCCCAGCACCGCCTCGAGCATGGCCTCCCCCATATTCCCCCCACCGATGAAGGCTATTTTCATTTTTATCGGACCCACCCCTGCTTCACGCACTTTATTTTACCACTATATTAACCAGTTTGCCGGGTACGTATATTATGTTAAGTATTTTCTTTCCTTCACAATGGGTGCGTACTTTGGGCTGGGCGAGGGCCAGCTTCCTGGCCTCGCCTTCGGAGATGGATACCGGCGCCGTCAGCTTATCGCGCAGCTTGCCGTTGACCTGGATGACCAGGGTAATCGCCTCCTCCCTGACGAGGGCCTCGTCCCACCGCGGCCACGGCTGGTTATGGATACTGTAGTCGCGGCCGGTCTGCTGCCAGAGCTCCTCGGCGAGGTGGGGGGCGGTGGGGGCCAGCAGCCGGAGCAGCGTTTTTACGGCCTCGTCCCAGCCCTCCCGGCTGACGCTGCCGGCTTCCCTGACCTTGCCCAGGAAGTTGGAGAACTCCATCAGGGCGGCAATCATGGTGTTGAAGCGGATTTTCTCGTAGTCCTCGGTGACCTTTTTAATGGTCTGGTGGGTCAGCCGCGCCAGCTCTTCGCCGCTGCCGGCCGTCCCGGCGGGGCTATAGCCGTCCCGTACCAGGTTCCAGACACGGTTGAGCCAGCGGCTGATGCCGCTGATGCCGCTATCGTCCCACTCGCCGCCCTGCTCCCAGGGCGCCACGAACATCAGGTAGGCGCGCACCACGTCCGCCCCGAGTTCGGCGACGTAGGTATCCGGGTTGACCACGTTGCCGCGCGACTTGCTCATCTTCTGGTGGCCGGCAATGATGGTGCCCTGGTTGAACAGCTTCAGGAACGGCTCCCCGAAGTCGATGATGCCCATGTCCCGGATGGCCTTGGTGAAGAACCGGGCGTAGAGCAAATGCATCACGGCGTGCTCGGCGCCGCCGGTATAGAAGTCCACCGGCAGCCATTTTTTCACCTTGTCGGCGTCGAAGGCGGCCCCGTTTTCCCGGGGGCTGGCGTAGCGCAGGAAATACCACGACGAGCACATAAAGGTGTCCATGGTATCTGTCTCCCGCCGGGCCGGGGCCGAGCACCGCGGGCAGGTGGTTTTGACGAATTTATCATTGTATTTCAGCGGAGATTCCCCGGTGGGCTTGAACTCCGCATCTTCCGGCAGCAGCACGGGCAGGTCCTTTTCCGGCACGGGCACGATGCCGCACTTTTTACAATAAATCATGGGGATAGGCGCGCCCCAGTAGCGCTGGCGAGATATAAGCCAGTCCCGTATCCGGTAGCTGACGGTGCGTTTACCCCACCCCTTTTCCTCCAGGTACCGGGAAACCTCCTCGATGCCCTTCCCGCTGGGCAGGCCGTCGAACCGGCCGGAGTTCACCATCGTTCCCGGTTCTACGTAGGCCTCCTGCAACGGCTTACCGTTCCAGTCCGGCGGCGCGATGACCACCGGAACGCGCAGCCTGTATTTTTTAGCGAAGGCGAAATCGCGCTCGTCGTGGGCGGGCACGGCCATTACGGCGCCGGTGCCGTAGCTCAATAGAACATAGTCGGCTATCCAGACGGGCACCTTCTCCCCGTTGAGTCGGTTGAGGCAGTAAGCCCCGGTGAAAACGCCGTCCTTTTCCTTCTCCGTGGAAAGACGCTCGATTTCGCTCTGGCGCTGCGACCGGCCGATGTAAGCCTCGACCTCCGCCTTCTTCTCCGGCGAGGTCAGCCTGCCCACCAGCGGGTGCTCCGGCGCCAGGACCATGAAGGTCACGCCGAAGGCGGTATCCGGGCGGGTGGTGAACAC
>MGNX01000006.1 GCA_001796935.1 Chloroflexi bacterium RBG_16_60_22 | reverse complement strand
CGGCGGGGAAAGCTCCACCATGACCACGTCCGCCGGGCCGCGTTCTTCTTCGTGGAAGATGAAGCCCAGCCCGCCGATGGCCAGGTCGGCCCGTCTTTCGGCGATGATTTGCCGGACGATGGGCAGCGGGAAGCCGACCTCGATTTTAAAGGACATCTCGAAGACGGGGTCGTACCACCCGAAGTCCCGACCCGGCGTGCGCAGGGAGAGCAGCACGTTTTCCACCTCCCCCAGGCGCGCCGCCAGGGCCAGGCCCAGGGCCTGGGGCTCGTTACCCTGGACGAAGCAGACACGGTCGCCGGACTTGATGACGCTGACGGCCTCCTCCGGCGTGACCAGCTTTTTCTGGTATTCCTCTTCCCAGCTCATCATGTTCATCTCCTTATGCTGATGTTGTCATTGCGAGGCCATCCGCCGCAGGCGGGGGCGAAGCAATCTCGTACATTGTACGAATACGAAGAACGAGATTGCCACGTCGCTCCGCTCCTCGCAATGACAGTACTCGGGTGGTATCAGATAGGTCAATCATTTCATTAAAAACATCGGGAGGGGAGACAGAATGTGTCTCGCATCCCCTCCCCGAGGTCCTTCGCTTTGCTCAGGATGACAATAAAAGGATTTAGTAGCGCACCGCCGAGCACCGGCAGGTGAGGCAGCGCCTCGCCTCGGTAACGCAGGCGGCCTTATCGGCCAGGCCGAGGTCGACCTCCTTGAAGTTGGCCTTGCGCTTGCCGGCCGGGGCTATATTCACCTCGATGCGGGGTTCCTTCTTGTACTCCCTCAGGTGGAACTGGAAGGCCGGCTCGTAGATATCGGCCAGGACGGGTGCCGGAGGCTCGGGCGGGAGGGCCTCGCCGCGCAGGTAGCAGTCGATGGCGATGGCGGCCTTGCGGCCGTCGGCGATGGCCTCAATCATGGTACCCTGCCCACGGGCGACATCGCCCCCGGCGAAGATGCCGGCCACGCTGGTGGCCGTGCCACGGGCGTCGGCACTGATGGTGCCCCGCTTGGTGGTCTTGACCTTTTCGCCCAGGAAGGTGAGGTCCGGCCGCTGGCCGATGGCCGTGATGACCATATCGGCGTCAACGGTCTTGGTCGCCTTCTCGTCGTACACCGGCGAAAAAGCGCCGGCCTTGGTATAGCAGGAGACGCAGCGCTTCAGCTCAACGCCCTTGACCTTGCCGTTGGCGGTGAGTATCTGCCTGGGGCCCCAGCTCATGTCTATCTTGATGCCTTCCTCCTGGGCCTGATGAATCTCTTCCACGAGGGCCGGCATTTCTTCTTCGCTGCACTCGAGGCAGGTCACCGTGACGCTGCCGGCGCCGAGGCGCAGGGCGGTGGTGGCCACGTCTATGGCGACACTGCCGCCGCCAACGACGACCACCTTCTTGTCCACGACCACCTTCTTGCCGGAGTTGACGTCTTTCAGGAAGGGAACGGCCTGGAGGACGCCAGCGGTATCCTCGCCGGGCACCCGGAGGTTCATGCTGTTCTGCGACCCGGCGGCGATGAAGACGGCATCGTAGTCCTTCTTGAGGCTGTCCAGGGTGAGCTTGCCCTTGCCGACGGGGCTGTTGAGCTTGATATCGACGCCCATCTTCTTGATAGCATCGATTTCCCACTTGACGACCTTTCTCGGCAGGCGGTGCTCCGGGACGCCGAGGGACATCATGCCGCCGGCGACGGCGGCCGCCTCGTAGACGGTGACGGCGTAGCCCTTCTTAATCAGGAAGTAGGCGGCGGTCAGGCCGGCGGGGCCGGAACCGACCACGGCAACCTTCTCTTTGCGGGTGATGGGCAGGTCCTCCGGCAGGCACTGCTTCTTGAGGTAGTCCGGCAGGCCTTCCGCGATGACGGTATCGGCGACGAAGCGCTTGATGTCGTTGATGGCGATGGGGTCGTCCAGCTTGCCGCGGTTGCACTCGGCCTCGCAGGGGTGCGGGCAGACGCGCCCGATGACGCCGGGGAAGGGCAGCTGCTGTTTCAGGTAGCGGTAGGACTCTCCTATTTGTCCGCGGGAAGCCATCAGGACGTAGGCATTGACATCCAGCCCGGCCGGGCAGGTATTCTGGCAGGGCGGCATGAAGGACGGCGGCAGCGGCCGGAGCGCCTGGGCCATGGTGTTGGTGTTATATTTCGGGTCGTACTTTTCACGGCCGATGTTGGGGTTCACGGCGCAGCGGATGGCCAGGCCGCGGTTGAACCGGGCCAGGCAGACGTTGCAGCGCAGGCAGCGGACCACGTCGTCGATTTTACCCTCTTCCCACTTGCGGGGGGTACGCTGGTCGGCCACGAGCTGGCGGCCCATGGTGATGGCGTCCGCCCAGCCGTTACGGAGCACTTCCTCCGCCCGGTAGGGGTCATGCTGGCCGGGGACAATCAGGGGTATCTTCAGCTCGGGCTTGAAATGCTTGGCATGCTCGATAAAGTCCTGCTGGTCCTGGGGGAAGAACCACTTTCTGCCCTCGTAGGAGCCGTCGGAGAGGTGAATGTAGCTGGCACCGAGCTCCTCGCACCACTTGGCGACCTGGATGAGTTCTTCCTCGTGGATGGCGCCGGGCATGTGCTCGTCGCCGCTGAGACGGATACCGAGGCAGAAGTCTTCCCCTACTCTCTTCCTGGTGGCCACCAGCAGGTTTTTCAGGAAGCGGAAGCGGTTCTCCAGCGAGCCCCCGTATTCGTCGGTGCGCTGGTTGGAGCGCGGTGAAAGGAACTGGTGGATGAGGTAGCCGTGCGGGCTGTGAAACTCTACGGCGTCATAGCCGCAGATTCTAGCGGCGGCGACGGCGGTGGGGAAAGTCGTCTCCATGTAGTGTATTTCTTCCAGGGTCAGCACTTTGGGAGGGGTGGTAGCGCCCAACGTCTGCGCTTTTGTTTCGTAGCCGCGGGGCATGATTCTGTCCTCGTAGTCCTGCGGCCTCTCGGAGGGGATGGCGGAAGGCGCTCCCGGGATTTCCCCGGAGGTCTTGCTCGAACCTTGCCGTCCGAAGCTGGGGGTAATCTGGATAAATGCTTTGGCGCCGCACTGCTTGATGCCCTCGGCCAGGTTGGACTGACCTTCGTAGTAGGTACGGCCGCTGATGCGCGGGTTGCCGAAGCTGGTGGTCTTGGCTCCCCAGTCCGTGGCGAAGGTGCACTCGATGGTGATGAAGCCGGCGCCGCCCTCGGAGCGTCCGGCGTAGGAGTAGATGCACTCTTCTCTGATGTAGCCGTTCTCATCGGCGCCGCCGGTGGTGGTGCAGGAGCCGCCGATGCGGTTCTTGAGCTCCAGTGGCCCAAGCTTGATGGGCGAAAACAGTATTGGGAAATCCGTCATTTTTTCTCCTTTCCTTATATTTTTTATTTAACGCGTCGCTTGGAAGCGTCGATGTTGAGTAGCCTGGCGAGGTTCCCCCCGAATATCATGCGTTTGACTTCATCGGTTACCGGAGCATAGCCGTAGCCCTTCTGCAGGTCTTCCGGCATCTCGAATGTTCTAAGGCCTAATATGGCTTCCCTGAACAGTCCGCCGGGGCCGTAGAAATCGGTTCCCCAGACTATGCGTTCCGGACCGGCAAACTGAATGGCCTCCCCGATGATTTCGGCTAACCGTCGAGGTGCCTGCCTATACCAGGGCATAACCAAACTTAAGCTGATGTATACATTGGGATGAGATAAAGCTACCATGTTCAGGTCATGGCAAAGCGGCCAGCCAGCGTGGAAAGCGATGACTTTAAGGTCGTAGAAGTCGTTCACGACGTCATCCAGCAGGACCGGCAGACAGTATTTAGCCTTGCCCGGGGGACACCAGCTCCAGCCCGTGTGGATGGAAACTATTACTCCCAGTTCGTCGCATCTCTTGTAGAAAGGCCATATCCTCTCGTCGTTGATATAGGTATCTTCCGGAGGATAGAACTTGAATATCTTACAATTTCTTTCCTGTGCCAGGTAGTCCAGCTCCCAGAGGACATCTTTCATGCCCCTCTTGATAAACGGTCCCAGGTTAGGCTGGACGATAAATCTATCCGGGTACTTTTCGGCGGCGGCCAGCAGATAGCCGTTGGTGGACCATTTGGTGGAATAACCTGTAGTTTCCATCATGGACTCGGGAAGAACACAGGCCATATCTACGCCGTAGCGGTCCAGATAAACTATTAGCTGTTCATCTTCGGTCATATCCGACTTAGCGGGTTTGGTCTCGATTTTATCTTTCCAGTTTTTGGTGTCATGGTGGGGGACAGCGCCAAACGCGCGGGCAGTCTCGGCGGTGCCGTACACCCATTGTTTGTAGGCGGGGAAGTAATCGAAGTATTTTTTGGTATCGCCACTGAGATGGCATTCGACGTCTATCTTGAAATAGTCATCTTTGGCAAATTCGGGATGTGCCATTGAATTTACTCCTTATTGCCGGGGCTATCCCTTCTTCTCGGGGCGGTAGCTCCGGAAGTACTTGGTCTTGTTGAGGCGCTCCTCGTATTTCTCGTGCATCTTGTGGAAGGCGGCCCTTTCGCCCATGGTTTCGCGGTCGCGGATGAACATGAGCTCTTTCTCGTCATCGCTGTACTTGAGGTTGGTGCTGAAGGTGTGGTAGAGGATGACCTCCTTGAGGCTGTGCACGCCGAGTCTCTCCAGCATGTGGCGGCGGGCGAACTTGCCCATGACCACGCAGTCGCGCGGCAGCAGGGAGATGGCGGCGGCCAGGTTATGCACCTCGGACTCGAGGTCGGCCTCGGGGACGGCCTTGGTGCAGTAGCCGGCTTCCTCGGCCTCGACGCCGCTGATGGTGCGGCCGGTGAGGAGGATTTCCTCGACCTTCTTGGTGTGGCCCATGAGCAGCTCGATGGGCAGGGTGGGCAGGCCGCCGAAGGCGAGCCGCTGGCCCATCTGGGAGAACTTGGAGTTGTCCGCGGCGACGACGATATCCGAGGCCTTGACGATGTAGAGGCCGGCCTCGATGGCCCAGCCGTGGACCTGGGTGATGACCACCTTGTTGCAGTCCAGAATGGCCTGCGTGAAGCCGTAGAGCTGGTCCTGGTCCGTCTGGAGCCTGATTCTCTGGCTGGGCTTGAAGCCTTTCTCGCCGCCGTAGATGCGGTAGACCATGGACAGGTCAAACCCGGCGCAGAAGTTCTTGCCGGCGCCCTTGAAGATGACCACGTTGCAGTCGTCGTCGTGGTTGATTTCCCACATGGCCTTCTTGATATCGCCGGTCATCTCTTCTTCCCCGATGCTGATGGCGTTATTCTTGTCCGGCCGGTTCAGGGTGAGGTAGGTAATCTTGGGTTCTTCCTTGTCCTTCTCCAGGAGAATCGAATTGAATTTGGGGTAAGCCATTACATTTCCCTCCAGTAATAATATTTTTTACGCAATTCAGTCAGCGGTATTTACACTTGCCGGTCCCGGCGGGTCCGGGCAGCCGGGCAAGGGAAAAGAGAGGTTGTGGTCTATCAACTGCTGTCATAGTAGTGATAGAAATGCCGTGGTGTGGATGGTGTGGCTGTCCGAATGGAGTTGAAGTAATGCGAGGTTGCTTCCCTTCCTGACCCGTGTAATCCCATATCACCAGTTCAGCAATGTTGCCTTAAATAGTCCGGTTGCCTTTCCAGTAGACGGGGACGGATAACGCTCCATCGCGACCGTGGCTATAGTCAGTAACGGAGGTGTCACTGTTAACACCTGCGTCCCCTTTGCTCGCTGGCCACAATTTAAGGGAAAACGCTTACAGGAAATTGTGCCGTAATAGTTTACCGCAAGTGGGGGAAAAATGTCAAACGGGGGGCGGGGGTAACGTTTGGTTTTTTCGGTAATGTCATTGCGAGACCATCCGCCGCAGGCGGAGGCGGAGCAATCCCTGTCTCGGGAGTTGGAGATTGCCACGTCGCGGCGCTCCTCGCAATGACAGGCGGTTTCAGGCCCGACGGTGGAGGCGCAGGAACTGGTAGGCGGTTATCCTGTCCGGGGACTCGCCGGAGAGGTCCTCTTTCAGGCGGCCGAGCTCCGGCTTGTAAAGCCTGATGATGGCTTCAGCGACGCTGTTGGGGTCGGCCACTTCCGCCAGGGCGTCGTAGCGGGCGCGGGTGAACCCGCTTTTACCGGCCTTGCCGGCAACCTTGACGTTCAGGTAGCTGCGCAGCAGGGCGTTGACGTATTCGGGACGGGCCCGGAGCGACTCCGCGATATAGCGGCCGGTCTCTTCACGGGAGCCGTAGCGCGCCCAGAGCTGCAGGAAGAGAGGGGCGTCCCCGGGGAACTTCTCGTAGAGGAGATGCTCCTTGGCGATGGCTTTAATCCGGGAGGCAAGCTTTTTCCCCAGGTTCTGCTCTTCTTCTGCGGAGAGGCCCTTCTTCTCCCCGGATGTCATCAGCCAGAGGAAGCTCTTGGCGGCAAAGGAGAGGGACCGGCCTTCGTCGGCTGTTTCCGGGGTACCGGAGGGGGGCGGCGTGCCAAGGAAGCGTTGGAGGTGCGCCACCTTCCCGGCGCGGGTGGCCAGGTCTTCGCCCAGCCGGCCTAAACGGCCGCCCAGGTCCCTGGCTTTCCGCGAGGGCCTTCTCAGTGGCCTGACCATGGCGGACGGGGAGGGGATAAGCCGGCCCGGGCGGGGAACGAATATCAGGAGGGCCACCGCCGCCACGAGGATTACCCCGATGATGATGGCCGTAACCAGGTAACCGGGTACGGCCGGGGGCGGTGGCTGCGGCGCCGGCGCGATGGTGATGATTTTTTGGGGCGGCGGTGCCGGCAGCTCGATGACGGGGGGAGGAGCCGTCTGGACCGTCAGCGGGGGGACCGGCGCAGCAGGCTCCCCGGCCACCGTGAAATTGGCCAGTATCGACCAGTCGGTCATGGCCGGCCGGGTGGCCCTGACCCGCCAGAAGTAGGTGCCGCCGTAGTCCAGCGCCTCGGTCACCGCGTAGGCGGGACCCGGCAGCCTGACGTCAATCATCGGCGATGTCATGGTGGCGTTATCACTTAACATAAACTGGTATTCGGTGGTGCTGGCGACCGGTCTCCAGGAGAAAGACGGCGTCCGGCTGAGGCCGTTACCGCCGTTGGCCGGCACCAGGAGCTGGGGTACCGCCGCCGCCAGCGGCCCGATGGAGAACTTCATGGTATCCGAATAGGCGCTGTAAAGAGGCTGGGTCGTCCTTACCTTCCAGTAGTAGGTCTGGCCGGGCGAGAAGCTGGCCTGCCGGTTGCCGGACTGGTTGGGGCCGGCCAGCACCACGACCTTGTCCTCTCCCGAGGCGACGGTCACGTCACCGAGTATGCTGGAAAAGCCCTCGTCCCCGGCGATGAGCAACTGGTACTCCGTGGCCGGGACAGGGCGTTGCCAGGTAAAGGCGATATCGTTGGCCAGGCCGCTGTAGGAGTTGGCGTGGCTGACGAAGTCCGCGGCCGGGCTCAGCAGCGTTATCTTGATGGCCACATCGGTGAAGCTATAGAGCTTATTGATGCCGTTGGTCTTGACCGCCCACAGCTTGCCGGTGCTCGCTATCAGCCCCCGGGGCGCAGCGTTGAGGCTTACCGTGGCGTCGTCGGCATCAGTAGTGCTGGTGGTGGTGCTGGAGCTCCAGCTCGTCGACGTAGCGGTCGCCGTCGTCGGGGAGAGGTGCAGCCAGAGGGTACTCTGACCGGAAGCGGCGCTATACGCCAGGGCGTAGAGGGTGTTGTTGTACGCCGCCAGGCCGTAGATACCGCCACTGACGGTACCGGTGAAGACGTCCGTCCACTCCATGCTGGTGCCGATTTTCCATTTCTTGATGTTTTGCCCCGCCGTATCACTGGCGGCGTAAATGGTCTTGTTGGTGGCATACTGCTCGTCGGGCGCCACCTGGACTTTACCGGCCCCGTCCTCAATTACCACCGGAATCACATTCCAGGAGGTGTTGCCGTCGGTGGAGTAGGCCACGCGCCCGTCCTGGCTGCCGACCAGCAGCGTACCGGTGCTGACGCTGACGATGGTGGCGCCGCTGCTGAGCGAGGTCGGGGTTACCGTGCCCCAGGTGCTGCCGGCGTTGGCGGTCCGGGAGACGGAGCCGCCGCTGCTGAGGGCGTAGGCGATGCCGGCGCTTTCCACCGCCAGGTCCTGGACGCTGACGCCGCAGGTACGGCTGAGCCACTGGGTAGTCCCGCCGTTGCTGCTGTAGTAGATGGTGGTAGCGCTCTTTTTCGCCAGGTAAACACTGTTGGCGTCCTGGCGGGCGATGCGGACGATGTAGTTGGTGGTGCCCGTGAGGCTCAATACCCGCTGCCAGGTAGATGTCTTGCGCCACAGGCTGAGGTCGCTGCCGTCATCGGTGACCAGGTATATCTTGCTGTTATCAACCGCCACGGCGACATCCCGGATAAAGGTCATCACCGTGTCAACCAGGCTGATGTCATTGAAGGTGGCGCCGCTATCGCTGGAGACGGCGAAGGCGCTCTCGTTGCCGGCGGTACCGGCCATCACCTGGCTGCCCGCCCAGACGACCCTCACTTTGTTCACGCCGCCGGGCGTTTTATAGCTGGCGGTGGTGCTGACGGTCGGGGTCGTCGAGAGGGGGTCGGTGCTGCGGTGAACGACGGTGCTGTCGTAGCGGCCGGCCACCAGGTAAGAGCCGTTGAAGTCGAGGCTGTGTATCTTCACGTTGCCGGATAGCTGTAGAATAGTCGTATCGACGAAGCGGTAGATACCGCTGGTGGCGACGGCCGAAGCGTTGCCCTCCACGGTCAGCCCGATGAATATCCTGTGGGTGGCGTCATTGGAGGCATCATAGGTGGGCGCCAGGGACAGCGAGGCCGAGCTTGACCCGGTTATGCCGGCGTTGCTGACCACGGTCAGCGGGTAATCGGTATAGATGGAGCTGGCGTTCCACTTGCCGGCGCTGGTGTCCAGAATCTGGAGTTTCACGCCGACGCCGTCGTCTTCGGTGACGGCGAGTAAAACCTCGTCCGACGAGAAACTGGGGGAGAAGGCCACCGCCGATACCTCGTCGCCGGCGCTGAAGCCGGCCATGTCGTTGGTCTGGTTCCAGACCGGCACCGGGGCGCCGCTGTTGAAATACCAGAGGTTGGCGATATCCCCCGCCTCCTTCCCCGCAGCGGCGATTAACCGTATGGAGCTTTCCAGTTCCGATATAGCGATGTCCGTGATGGCGGCGGCCGGGTTTCCCCCGCTCTCCTGGGGCGTGCCCAGGTTGCTCCAGGTCGTGCCGCCGTCGGTGGTGAGATAGACTGCCGGCGTGCCGCGGCTGGCGATGGCTACCATGTTCTTATCGTCCGGGGCAATGGCCACCAGGTCGGCGCTGATGTCCACGTCGATAGCGAGCCAGGTGACGCCGGCATCGACCGACTTATACACCACGTTATCGGAGATGCTGTCGCCGGGGACGGCGTAAACGGTGGTGTGGTCCGGGGCCACCGCGAGGTCGCGGATATCGACCCCCGCCGGCCCGAGGAAGTTGTTTTCCACGGTGGGAATCGTCTCGGCGGACCAGACAGCCGTCCCGGCCGATACCGGGGCCGCCGGCAGCAGCAGGCTGACCAGCAGCAGTCCGGCTATTCCCGCTGTTTTTCTTTTCATGCTCTTGCGGTTAATATTAAATCCCCGTACCTCGTAGCTGTCAAGGGCGGGTCGCCTATTTCCGGTGGGGGTAAGCCCTCACCTCACGGCAACATACCGGCCGGGTGTGTGTCATCTATCCTCGCCCTGGAGCCGGCGGTAAAGCTCCCTTTCCGCGGCTACGGCTGCCTCCGGCAGGCGGTTGACCTTGCCGGCGGCCAGGGCCAGCAGGTAAATCCGGGCGGTCTTTTCGATGAGACCGGCGGCGGTAAAGGCGTCTTCCATGGTGCGGCCGGTGCCCACCGCGCCGTGGTTGGCCAGGAGCACCGCGCTCCGGTCCCCCAGGGCCGCCAGGACTTCAGTTATTTGCTCCCGAGTCCCGCTGAGGGCGTATCCGGCCAGCTTTATCTCGCCGCCGAGGAAGGCAACCTGGTCGTCCAGTATGGCCGGGATGTCCAGGCCGGCCACGGAGACGGCGCTGGCGCAAACGGAGTGGGTGTGCATGATGGCGCCGACGTTTTTCCTGGCCCGGTAGATGCCGATGTGCAGCTTCGTCTCCATCGAGGGCGGCAGGGACCCCTCGACGGTATCGGCGTCGAAGTCCATAATCTGGATATCGTCCACGCCGAGCGAACCGTAGGGGCGGGCGCTGGGGGTAATCGCCAGCAGCGGGCGGGCGTCTTCGGGTGCCAGGCGCAGGCTGACATTGCCGGCGGTCCCCACCACGAGTCCCGCGGCCAGCATCCGCTGGGCCGCTTCCAGCACTGTCTTCTTTTCCCGGCGCCACTGGCCCACGCTGTTGTCCCCCTGCGTTAGAATTTTTCCGCAACACTAATTCTAATACAAACCATTCTCACCGTCCAATATTATGGACAGTAGTCGCTTGGCGGGAGCGGCGAGACGTGTTATTATAGTTTATTAAGTTAACTATTCACATTGTGAACCAAGTTCGGCGGGGGTGAGCCGGGAGATGAGAAGGGGCATTCTGGACAGCGTCGTCAGGGACCTGCTTTCCATTCCTCCCCTGATGCGGCGCAACATTCAGCGGAAGCTGGTCAGGACGGCCTTCGCCCAGATTGAAGACATATCGCTGCCGCACTTCGAGATTATGAAGACGCTGAAGGACGACGGCACGCTGCACATCGCTAAAATCGGGGAGAGACTGCAGATACCCAAGCCGCAGATGACCCACCTCATCGACCGCCTGGAGGGACTGGGGATAGTGGCCCGGCAGGCGGACGAGGCCGACCGCCGCAGCGTGAACATCGCCCTTACCGCCGGGGGCCGCCGGATACTGGACGGGCAGGACCGCCTGATAAAGTCCAGCATCAAGGGCAAGCTTTCCGGCCTCACCGACACCGAGCTGCGGGAGATGTCCGTCTCGCTGAGGAAGCTGAGGGATATCCTCTCCAAGCTGCCGTAAAGCCGGGGACGGTCGGCAACTTTGATATATTTGATATAGATGAATATAGATGAAGGACACGTTTAGTGGGAAGTAGCGCCGGCAGGCTCTACCAGAGCGGACTGCCGCGGCGGCAGGTCGTCACCGCCCTGGCCGGCACCATGCTCTCGATGTTCCTCGGCTCGATATTCATGACGATTACGGCCACGGCCATGCCGCGCATCATCACCGACCTCGGCGGGTTCAGCCAGTATACCTGGGTCTTCACTTCTTACATCATCACGGAGACTGTCGCCGTGCCGCTGACGGGCCGCCTGTCCGATATGTTCGGGCGGAAGTGGTTCTTCGTGGCCGGGATGGCGATATTCGTCGTGGGCTCTTTCCTCTGCGGCATCAGCCAGACGATGACGCAGCTCATCGTCTTCCGCGGTCTGCAGGGTATCGGCTTCGGGGTGATGTCCGCCCTCGGCTTCATCGTCATCGCCGATATCTTCCCGCCGGAGGAGCGGGGCAAGTACGGCGGCCTGATGGCCATGGTCTTCGGCCTCTCCACCATTATCGGGCCGACCCTCGGCGGCTACCTGACCGATGCCCTTTCCTGGCGGTGGTGCTTCTTCATCACCATCCCGCTGGGGCTGATTATCATCGTCCTCTTCATCTTCCTCTTCCCCCAGCTGCGGGTGGGCGGGACGAGGCGCCGCATCGACTACGCCGGCGCTATCACGATGATGCTGTTCATCACCCCCCTGATACTGGCCCTGAACTGGGCCGGCGTGGACTTCACCTGGAGTTCGCCGGTAATCATCGGCCTGTTCGGCCTGACGGCGGTGATGTTCGTCATCTTCGTCTTCATCGAAAGACGCGCCGAGGAGCCGGTGATACCCCTGGCGCTTTTCCGCAACCGGGTGGTGACGGTATCGGGCATCGCCGTTTTCCTCCAGGGGGCCGCTTTCTTCCCCGGGATTACCCTGGTCCCGCTGTACTTCCAGGGGGTGCTGGGGGCCTCGGCCACGCAGAGCGGCGGTTTTCTTACCCCGATGATGCTGAGCGCCGCCGTGGGCAGCTTTTTCAGCGGGCAGGCCCTCTCCCGGGCGGGCGGACACTACCGCCTGCAGGCGGGCATCGGCTTTTTATTGATGGCGGCGGGCTTTTTGCTGCTCTCCCGGATGAACCCGCAGACCAGCTTCCTGACGGCCATTATTAACAATGTCATGGTCGGCATCGGCGCCGGGATGATAATGCCCGTCCACACCATCGCGGTGCAGAATACGGTACCCTATGCCATCATGGGCACGGCCACCTCCATGATAATACTGCTCCGGCCTCTGGGCGGGGTCTTCGGGCTGGCCATCGTCGGTTCCGTCCTGAACAACCGCTTCATCTCCCAGTTCACCGGCAATCTCTCCGCCGGGGTCAGGGCGGTCGTCTCCCCGGAGCAGCTGGCGGGCATCGTGGACAATCCCCAGGCGCTGGTCAATCCCGCCGCCCGGGCGCAGCTCCAGGCCATGTTCGAGGGGCTGGGGGGTCAGGGTACGGCGCTCTTCCAGGAACTGGTTTCGACGCTGCAGAATGCCCTGAACTCGGCGCTGACGCAGGTCTTCCTCGTTTTCTTTATCGTGGTGGTGCTGGCCTTTATCGTCAACGTTTTTCTCAAGGGCGTGCCGCCCCACCGCGACCGGCGTGACGTCCGTTAGTCGGCGGGCTTCCCCGCCGCAGGGTAAGGCCAGGCCGTCAGGCTGCCGTCCATGAACTTGACGTTTTTAAAGCCGGCGCCGTCCAGTATCCGCTGGGCCTGGTAGGAGCGGACGCTCCGGCGGCAGATAATCACTATCTCGGCGTCGCGGGAAAGCTCGCCGAGTCGCTGGCGCAGCTCCGGCAGGGGCAGCAGTTTAACCTGTGCCGCCTCGATGCGCCGGGCCCGCCACTCCTCCGGCGAGCGTACGTCCAGCAGCACGAAGTCGTCGCCTTCTTCCAGCTTTTTCCTGACTTCCCGGGGGGTCAGGGAGCGGGCCAGCCCCGAAAGCTTGTTGCGGATGACGTTGGCGGCGTTATGCAGCGGGTCCATGGCGCTGTTGTAGGGCGGCGCATAGCACAGGTCCAGTCCGGCCAGGTCGTTGACGGTGGCCCCGAAGGTCAATGCCGTGGCCAGCACGTCGATGCGCTTGGCGCTGTCCCCCGGCCCGATGACCTGTCCCCCCAGCAGTCGGCCGCCGGCCTTTTCCGCCACCAGCTTGACCATGATTTCCCGTGAGCCGGGGTAGTAGGTGGCGTGCTCGTCACCGGGGACGAGGCAGGTCGCCACGTCGAAGCCGGCCTCGCGGGCCTGCGCCTCGTTGAGGCCCACCCTCCCCACGTTGAGGTCGAAGACCTTGACGATGGCCGTGCCCAGCACGCCGGGGCACTTATCCCGGCCGCCGGTAACGTTGCTCCCGATGACCCGGCCGTGCTTATTGGCCGTGGAGCCCATCGGGGCCAGGCCTTTTTTCCCGGTTATCAGGTTCACCGTCTCCACGCAGTCGCCCCCGGCGTAGATGGCGGGGTCGGAGGTCTGGAGGAAATCGTTGACGGCGATGCCGCCGGTGGGCCCGATGCTCAGCCCGGCCTCCCGCGCCAGGCTGACCTCCGGCCGGACGCCGAGCGACAGCAGCACCAGGCCGGTGGCCAGCTCCTGGCCGCCCTCCATGAGGACGCGACTGACCCGACCCTGAGAATCGCCCCGGAAACCGGTGACGCGCTGGCCGCAGCGGAGCCCGACGCCCCGGGACAGCAGGTGGTTCTCCACGTGGGCGGCGATATCCACGTCCAGCAGGGTGGGCAGGACGCGGTCCAGAGCCTCCAGGATGGTGACGTTCAGCCCCCGCGTGACGAAGGCCTCCGCCATCTCTATCCCGATGAGGCCCGCCCCGACGATGATTACCTCTTTACTTTGCAGGCCCGCCAGGTAGCCCCGGATGGCGCTGGCGTCCGGTATGCCGGTCATCGTGAAGATGCCGGCCAGGTTCCTGCCCTCCCAGTCCGGCACCGCCGGCCGACTCCCCGTGGCCAGGACGAGCTTATCGTACCGGATGGTGGCGCGCCGGTCCCTGGCCAGGTCGAGGACCTCCACGGTTCCGGCCTTCCGGTCGATGGACAGGGCCCGGGTGCCGGTGAGCACCTTCATGTCGAAGACCTTTTTAAAATAGTCGTTCCGGCGGGTCACCAGGGTGCTCTCTTTCTCAATCACGCCGCCGACGTAGTAAGGCAGGCCGCAGGTGGCCGTGGAGAGGTTCCTCTTCTGCTCGATGATGGTTATCCGGGCGGCGGGGTCGCAGCGCCGGGCGCGGGCGGCCGCCTTGGGGCCGCAGGCCGTCCCCCCGACGACGACGATATGACTGGGTGGTGTCATAACTTTACCTCCGGAGATATTGGATATTAACGTTCAGGGTCAGGGCAGGGTACCGGTGAGCCTGGATTATATTATAGACCTCTGTGGCCGAGTTGTACCAGTTAGCTCACTGCCTGAATACCTTGATAGCGCCGATGGTGGTCAGGATAAAGCCGATGACGACGCCTAGAATCCCGGCATAGGCTAAGAGCCCGCCGGATGATATGTTGTCCTCCGTAAGTTGAATGACCCCGCTGACGATACTCAATATCGAGTATGGAATTGATACAATCAGCAGCAAGACTCCTACCACCAGTAACGGTATGCCCAGCTTCATTCCTTCCCTCCAGGCTGCCGACTTGTTTTGGAATATTATAGCAC
>MGNX01000005.1:365-13819 GCA_001796935.1 Chloroflexi bacterium RBG_16_60_22 | reverse complement strand
GTGGGGGCGCTGCGCATGGCGATGGGCTTCTGCGGGGCGGCCGACATCACGGAGTTTCACCGGGCGGAGATGGTCATCGCCCCGGCCATCACCACCGAGGGCAAGTCCTGGCAGATGGCACAGGGACACTAGCTTTAGAACTTTCCGGAACCCGCCGCCACCTCAACCCTGCCCCGGCCAAAGACTACTCGTCGTCGTCGTCGTCGTCGTCTTCTTCAACGTCCGGTGAGGGCATGGGGGACTCACCGCCCGGTCGGTGCAGCCTGGCTTCCACCCGACCTCGTTTACGGGCGGTGCGCGCCGGCAGCTTATCTATCATCGCGCGCAGCTCACTGATGGCCCCGGCCGCCGCGGCGGCAGCCACCACCACGCCGTCCACTCCGGCTTCCCAGAGGGCTTTCAGCTCGGCCTCGGTGATATCCGCCGGCACGGATACGACGAGCGGCCTGATGAACAGGTTGGCCAGGTGCTGGAAAATCATCAGCTGGTGCCAGGCCAGGGAACCGCCCTGGAAGGAATCGGCAACGAGCACAGCGTCCACCGGCAGGCTGTTCACGGCGCGCAGCAGCCCATCGTCCATGGACGACTCCACCTGGAGGACCGCGCCGGTCTTCCCGTCACGGGGGGCGGCGGCAACCGGGCCGGCAGCCGCCATCACCAGGAAGTCGCACCCCGCCCCGGCCAGCGACGCCACCGTCCCGGCGTCACCATCCTCAAGGTAGGCCCCCCAGGGCTTTCCCTTCAGCGCCCCGACCGTTTTCTGAACGGCTTCGGCGGACAGCCGCGATTTTCCCGGGCGCAGCAGCACCGCGTCGGCATCCCTGATATCGGCGGCGCGGGGGGCGACGCCGGACTCAAGGCTGACCACCAGCAAAATCCGCGGCACCGACGGCGCCGCGCCACCCGCCCGGAAACCCATCGGCGGGACGGCCGCCTGGTCAACCCGGCGCAGCTTTTCGATAAACCGGCTCTTTCTCTCTTCAATCATCGGATATCAATATTATAGGAAAAAGCCGCCCGGACTGCAATGCGGCGGAGTTACCCGTTTTTTAACACGATTTTTATGCCCCCTTTATGGTCGTTTAATACCGGCCGGTTACCATAGAGATAGGGATAAAAATTCTGGAGGGGGCAGCCCGCGATGATTAAGACCGTAATCAGGCTGAGAAACGACATGGTGATAGTCTTCGACGAAAGCGGGGAGCAAATCCCCGTATACCAGGGATTCTACCCGGAAGTCAGGGAGAGCATCCTGGCGGACGCCCCGGCGGGGTCGGTCTTCAATCACTGGTTCGGGTACTCCCTCGAGCCCGAGACCGTTACCGGAGAAAGCTGGTAGGAGAAAGCCGGTGGCCGGAAAGCGACGTGAAAAACTGGTGAACACCCTGACGACCGGCGAGGTCGCCGGGATTTTCGGCGTGAGCCCCGGCACCATCCGGCGGTGGTGCCGGCAGGGTAAGCTCCGTACCTGCGGCACCGGTCCGCGGGGGGCGCGGCGCTTCCGGCGGGGTGACGTGGCCGTCGTTTACCTGGAACGCGCCATTCAAAAGTACCTCAAAGACCTTTCCCAAAGGTAATCCTGACCAATTTCCGCACTTCATACCTTTATTTCTATTGCCATATAGCCGTTTATATGCTATTATAATACTTGTGGCACTTAAGCACGGCTACCGGGCCGTACCCGGCGGGGGGAAAGATGACCCGCCGCTCGCCGGACAGCGGATATCCACCACCGGTATAGAGACGGGAGAAGACGCGACCGCGCAGACCGCGCTGATGGCCAGGCTTTCCCATGATTTCCGCACGCCCCTTAATATCATCATCGGCTTTACCGAACTGCTGCTCGACGAGGTACCGGGGGAAATCAACGAGGAACAGCGGCGCGGCCTCACGGATATCCTCGACAGCGCCCGGCGCTTGCTGGACATGGTCAACGATATCAGGATATAGCCATGGCCAAGAAGATACTTGTCGTTGATGACGAGCCCGCCCAGCTGCGACTGGTCGACCAGGTCCTGAATTCCAACGGCTACGCGGTCATCAAGGCCAGCAGCGGGCAGGAGGCCATCCGCGCCACCTACGAACAAAAGCCTGACCTCATTCTCCTGGACGTGATGATGCCGGGCATCGACGGCTGGCAGACGTGCAGCTGTATCCGCGAGGTCAGCGATATCCCCATCATCATGCTCACCGGCAAGCGCAACACCGAAGAAGACATCGTGCGCGGTCTGGAGTGCGGCGCCGACGAGTACCTGAGCAAGCCGCTGGGCAACCGGGAGCTGCTGGCCAGGGTGCGGGCGACGCTGCGCCGCGCCGGGAAACCGCCCTACCTGAACGACCGGAAAAAAGCCGTCTTCAACAGCGCGTACCTGACCGTGGACGTGGGCGAGCGGAGGGTAACCGTTGGCGGGCAGCGGCTGAAGCTCACCCCCCGTGAGTTCCGCCTCCTGGCGCTGCTGGTGGAGAACGCCGACCACGTCCTGTCCCACCAGCAGGTGCTGGAGAACGTCTGGGGCTGGGAATACATTGACGACGTCGATTACGTGCGCATCTATATATCCCACCTGAGGCAGAAGATAGAGCCGAACCCCTCCCAACCCCGCTATATCCTCACCGAGCCGGGGGTAGGCTATTACTTCCACAGCGCCAGCTGAGGTTCATTGTTTCCCCCACCACCCCCCGGGAGCTATCTATTCCCACCTTCCATTCGTAGAATCAATTATTCGTATTTCCCCCAAAAAACGATTTTACTAATATCTTTTCTGGGTCTAGGCTTGGGAGCCTCGCCAGGATATCCCAAGGGAAGCAAAGCATGCACAAATAGGCTATCCGGTAAATTCATGACCTTATGAACATCTCTGGGGGATATCGCTCCCACCCAACAGGTACCCAGGCCCTGATTGACAGCTTCCAGAGTCATATACGCAACAGCGATCATAATCTGCTCGCTGGCTTTCACAGTCATTACCGGTTCACCCAGACGGTATGGCGCGAACACATCGCTCTGTAAAACCACATTATCTAAAAATTCGTCTGTCCAGTCCATCACGCCGGTATCTCTAAGTTGCTTCAAGGCCTCTCGATGTAACTTGCGGGAGAAGTCATTTATTGAACCACAGCAAACAATTACAACCGGAGCACTACCGATATGAGGTTGTCCACCGGAAGCCTTTGCAATATCCTCTATTTTAGCTTTATCCTGAATTACAATGAAACGCCACGGTTGAGTGTTTCCCCATGATGGCGCTCGCCTGCCTGCCTCCAGCACCTTTTCTATCTTTTCTTTTTCCACAGGCACGGGCTTCCACCTTCTTATACTCGTCCTCTTCAGAATAGCACTGGATACGTCCATTTTGGTTCTCCTCCTTATCCTTCCTTATTATCATTTCAGTCACTCTTATTAATTTGTCAATATACCCCCGCTGGCTTGTGCCATTTGGTCGGGACTCAGGGCAAAACTCGATTGGATACTTTAGTTGATTACATTGTCTTGTCAAGACGCCGGTGGTACCCTTTTAGCCCGTATTATACTACGCCGGTAAACCTTAAGAGAAAACAACACCGCGGTAAAACCGGAGACTATAGGTACCATGCTGCTCGGATTGCCGGTTCGGCAGGGGGATATAAGGAGTGAGGCTGAAAACGGTCAAAGAATTAGGCAGCAAAATAAACATAATATAGTACCTATGTCATCCCTTTTTAACTATTGTTTAATATTTTTTATGGTATAATTAGCTTAGTATCGAGGGCGTGGAGAGCTGAGAGAAAAAATGAAGTCGAGCTGGAAACGTAACAGCATCATATATATCATCATACTGCTGGCGGCTATTCTCCTCTTCTCGTTCCTGATGCCGGGGACCAGCGAGCCTAAAGAGGTGCCCCTGAGCCAGGTAATCGCGATGTCCCGGAACCATGAGATACAAAAGATAGCCATCGACGAAGAGGCGCTGACGGTCACCACGATTGACGGCCAGGAGCTGATGACCTTCAAGGAGACCGGCACCAGCATCTATGATATTAAGGACCTCAACCTCGAGGGCGTCACCGTCGATGTCAAGGGGTCGTCCGGGATTAACTGGGGCGGGCTCCTCATCAACTTCCTGCCGCTGCTGATTTTCGGCTTCCTGCTCTTCTTCCTCTTCCGGCAGGCGCGCGGCGCCAACAGCCAGGCCATGAGCTTCGGGCGGAGCCGGGCGCGGCTCTTCCCGGCCAACCGGGCCACTGTCACCTTCGGCGACGTCGCCGGTGTAGAGGAGGCCAAGCAGGACATGCAGGAGGTCGTCGATTTCCTCAAGTCCCGCGAGAAATTCCAGTCCCTGGGGGCGCGCATTCCCAAGGGCGTGCTGCTCATCGGCCCCCCCGGCACGGGTAAGACCCTGCTGGCGCGGGCCGTGGCCGGCGAGGCGGATGTCCCCTTCTTCTCCATCAGCGGCAGCGAGTTCGTGGAGATGTTCGTCGGCGTGGGCGCCTCCCGGGTGCGCGACCTCTTCGACCAGGCCAAGCGCAACACGCCGTGCATCGTCTTCATCGACGAGATTGACGCCGTGGGGCGGCAGCGCGGCGCCGGACTCGGGGGCAGCCACGACGAGCGCGAGCAGACGCTGAACCAGATTCTCGTGGAGATGGACGGCTTCGATACCAATACCAGCGTCATCGTCATCGCCGCCACCAACCGCCCGGATATCCTCGACCCCGCCCTGCTGCGCCCCGGCCGGTTCGACCGCCGCGTGATACTGGACCACCCGGACATCAACGGGCGGCTGGCCATCCTGAAGGTGCACACCAACGGCAAGCCGCTGGACAAGGACGTCAGCCTGGAGACGATGGCCAAGGGAACGGTCGGCTTCAGCGGCGCGGATATCGCCAACCTGGTCAACGAGGCGGCCATCCTGGCGGCGCGGCGCGACAAGAAGTCCATCGGCCAGAGGGATTTCGAGGAGTCTGTCGACCGGGTAATGGCCGGGCCGGAACGGAAGAGCCGCAAGATAAGCCCGAAAGAGAAAGAGGTCATCGCCTACCACGAGTCCGGGCATGCCCTGGTGGCCCGGATGCTGCCCAACGCCGACCCCGTCCATAAAATCTCCATCGTGGCGCGCGGCATGGCCCTGGGCTATACCAAGCAGCTTCCCATCGAGGACAGGTACCTGATAACGCGTTCCCAGCTAAAAGACAGGCTGGCTACCCTCCTTGGCGGGCATGCCGCGGAAGAATTAATCTTTAATGAGAGAACTACCGGGGCTCACAATGATATTCAACAGGTGACGGACTTTGCGCGCCGTATGGTGACCGATTACGGCATGAGTGACAAACTGGGCACCAGGACCTTCGGCAATAAACAGGAAATGGTCTTCCTCGGTCGGGAAATCTCCGAACAGAAAGATTATAGTGAGCGTTTCGCCCTGGAAATTGACCGGGAGATTAACAAACTTATCGATGAAGCCTACGCCACCGCCAAGAAAATCCTCGGCGAGAACAAGCCCAAGCTGAAGGCCCTCGCCGAGAAGCTTATTGCCCACGAGACCATCGAGGGCCCGGAGCTGGAGAAGGTCTTCAGCGAAATCGGCCTGGCCGCGCCGAGGAAGCGGGTCAGGAAGACCAGGATACCGGCGCCGGTAAAGCCGGTCGGCGTGACCGAGCGGGCCCCCCAGCCCAAGGAAGTCCCCGCCGTGCCCCGCTTCGTCCCCAAGCAGACCCCGGCCGCACCCGATTAGTCGCGGCCCCGCGGGTTACTCCGTCCCCTGCCCGACGACGAAATCGGCCAGGTCCATTAGCGCTTGGCGACTCTCCGTGTCCGGTATCGACTTGAGATTGCGGCAGGCATCGCGGGCATACTCCGCGGCCACCTGGTAGCAGTCCGGGACAATCGTGGAATTGAGCACCATTTCAATCGCCTCGTCGACGTACCTGCGGTCGCGGGTCCTGAAGAGCTTGCGGACCGGATTGGCGTCCGGGTGGCGCTCCGCCAGCATCATGGCCGGCAGGGTGAGGGTGCCCTGGGTCAGGTCCGAGCCCACCGGCTTGCCCATGGCCTCCTCCGTGCTGGTGAAGTCCAGGATATCGTCCACGATTTGAAAAGCTATACCCAGGTTGTCACCGTACTCCTTCATCACCGCCACCGCTGCTTCCGGGGCATGGGCCAGGACGGCGCCGGACTGCGTGGAGAGGGAGAACAGGGAGGCGGTCTTGCCGTAGACGCGCCGGAAATAGTCCTGGCGCTTCTGGTCGATATTATAAGCGCCGCGGAACTGCCCGATTTCCCCGCTGGAGATGGTAGCCAGGGTCTGGGAGAAGAGCTTGATGACCCGCGGCGTCTGCGTATCGGCGACGAACTCGCCGGCCTTGGCGAAAAGGTAGTCGCCGAGGAGAACGGCAATCTCGTCACCCCAGACGCTGTTGATGGTGGCCTGGCCCCGCCGGGTCCGGGCTTTATCGATGGCGTCATCGTGAACGAGGGTGGCGGTGTGCATCAACTCGACGGATACCGCCATCGGCAGCAGGTAGGCCAGGTCGTATCGGTAGGATTTGGCGGAGAGGAGGGTGAGCGCCGGACGGATGCCCTTGCCCGTCTCCCTCACTACGTAGCTGAGCTGGTCGGCGAGCCAGGCGAAGTCTATCCGGCTGATGGACTTGAGCGTGTCCTTTACCCGGCTTAAATCATCCTGTATGGGGGCGTAAATCTGGTTAAGTTCCAATGCGGGCCGTCTCCTCGTCGATAATGCTTTCATCGAGCTTGGTAAAGAGTGGCTGCGGCTCCCGCAGCTTCTGCCCCGGCGGCAGCTCCTGAATTTTCCAGCCGTAATCTTCCACCCTGCCCTCGAAGCCCAGGTACTCGTGGACCTTCTGCGAGCTGAAGGGCAGGAAGGGGTAGAACATCGTTTTGAGCCGGGCAATCAGGCAGAGGGCCACGTATAGAGACGCGGCCGCCGCCGGGCGGTCAACCTTAATAGTTTTCCAGGGCGCCCGGTCGTCCAGGTAGCGGTTGGCCTCGCGGGCCAGCTCCATGACGGTCATGATGGCCTGCTTGAAGCTGCACTTCGCGAGGAAATCGCCGGTCTGCCCGAGGGAAGTCCCGGCTTTATTTAAAATATCTTTATCCGCATCGCTCAAGTCTCCGGGCTGCGGCACGGCGCCGTCGAAGTTGCGATAGACAAAGGTCAGCACCCGGTTCACCAGGTTGCCGTAGGTAGCCACCAGCTCGTCATTGTTGCGGCGGACCAGCTCCCGCCAGGAGAAATCGGTGTCGCTGCTCTCCGGCATGTTGATGGAGAGCTGGTAGCGGAGGGGGTCGGGGTCAAAGCGCGCCAGGTAGTCCGGCAGCCAGACGGCCCAGTTACGACTGGTGGAAATCTTTTTCCCTTCGATGGTGAGAAACTCGTTAGCCGGCACATCGTAGGGCAGGGCCAGGCCGCCGTAGCCGAGCAGCATGGCCGGCCAGATGAGGGTGTGGAAGGGGATGTTGTCCTTGCCGATGAAGTAGTAGCTTTTAACGCCGTTATTTTTGTCCCAGAAATCGTGCCACATCTCCTCGTCTTTAGCTATCTCCGCGGCCCACTGCTTCGAGGCGGAAAGGTAGCCGATGACGGCCTCGAACCAGACGTAGATGCGCTTTTTCTCGTACCCCGCCACCGGCACCGGCACGCCCCAGTCGATGTCGCGGGTGATGGCGCGGTCGCGCAGCCCCTCCCTGAGGTAGCGACGGGTCAGGTTCATGACGTTGGGCCGCCAGTAGTTTTTCTGCTCCACCCAGTCCGCCAGCTGCGACTGGAACTCGCTAAGCTTAAGGAAGAAGTGCTCCGAGTCTTTGAAGACCGGGGCGGCGCCGCAAATCCGGCACCGGGGGTCAATCAGGTCGGCGGTGTTCATCGTCTGGCCGCAGGCATCACACTGGTCGCCGCGGGCCCCGGGGGCTTTACAAAAAGGGCAGACACCCTCGACATACCGGTCAGGGAGGAAACGCTGGCAGCTGGGGCAGTAGGCCTGGGAGGCGGTATCCCGGTAGAGGTAGCCCTTCTCCAGGAGCTTCAGGAAGATGTCCTGGGTGACCGCGGCGTGGTTTTTCGTTCCCGTGTTGGTAAAAAGGTCGAAGGATATACCCATTTTCTGCCAGCAATCGAGGAACTCCCGCTGGTAAAAGGCGGCAATCTCGGCCGGGGTTTTCTTCTCCTGCTCGGCCTTGATGGTAATGGGGGTGCCGTGCTGGTCCGAGCCGGACACCATGAGCACCTCGTGGCCGGCGGTGCGGTGATAGCGGGCGAAGATATCCGCCGGGAGGTAGGCCCCGGCTATCTGCCCGAGGTGGAGGGACCCGTTGGCGTAAGGCCAGGCGACTCCGATGAAAATTCTCTCGCTCATACTGCGGGCCTAGAAAAAGGTCAGTACCCGTTCGCCTTTCTCTTCCTTGTAATGGGCGTAGCCCTTCTTGAGGGCGCACTCTACGCAGTAGCGCTTCTTCTCGCCCTCGTCGTCCTCGAGGCCGTCCTTTTCATCGATAGCCAGGTAGCGGTCCGGGTAAGGGATGACGCTATGACATTCATCACAGGAAATTTCGCCTAAAGATACACAACCGCGACGCATTTGCTGACTCCTTTAAGTGGACTATTTAATATTGTCATTCTCGGGCTTGACCCGGGAATCCAGACCGCCACTCCTCCTCTGGATTCCAGCTTTCGCTGGAATGACACCAAACGATGGCTAACTCCTCCCTGATTTGTGAACCGTATCTTTTTCTTGGTCCCAGGCCCGGTCCAGCCGGAGCCAGGCCTGATAGAGCTCTTTCCTCGGCAATCCCGTCTCGCCGGCCACTACGGCGATGGCCTCCCTGGCCCGGGTGCCGCCCAGGGACATCCGGCGCAGGCGCTCCGCCACGGCCTCGGTCATTTGCGGGCGGTCACCGCTGCCTTTCCCCTCAATCACCAGGGTGAACTCGCCGCGGGGCGCCCTGAAATGCTCAATGGCCCCGCTGACCGTTCCCCGGAAGACCTCCTCGTGAAGCTTGGTAAGCTCGCGGCAGACGGCGATACGACGGTCGCCGAGGGTCATTAAAATATCCTCCAGCGCCGCCGCCAGCCGGTGGGGCGCTTCCAGGGCGATGATGGTGCCGGACTCGCCGACTACGGATTCCAGGGCGCGG
Source organism: Chloroflexi bacterium RBG_16_60_22 (assembly GCA_001796935.1). Classification (GTDB taxonomy): domain Bacteria; phylum Chloroflexota; class Dehalococcoidia; order Dehalococcoidales; family RBG-16-60-22; genus RBG-16-60-22. Next base: position 4,689 of record MGNX01000005.1, on the reverse strand, counting down.
CGCCGGGCGGGGGCCCGGCCGGGCAGGAAGCCGATACAGGTAAAGCGGTCGGTGGGCAGACCGGAGACGGCCAGGGCCGTGGTCACCGCCGACGGTCCGGGCACGGGGACGACCGGGATATCCCGTATTGCCGCGGCCACAATCAGCTCATAGCCGGGGTCGGAGATGCCCGGCATGCCCGCCTCGGAGACCAGGGCCACGTCCTCCGTGCTGAGGCGTTCCAGTATATTTTGAAGTTTGGTCAGCTTGTTATGCTCGAAGTAGCTGGTCATGGGCGTCCTGATATCGTACCGGTCGAGGAGGCGCCGCGTCCTGCGGGTGTCCTCGGCCGCGATGAGCTTCACCTCGCGCAGGGTGCGGAGGGCCCGCAGGGAAATGTCCTCGAGGTTGCCAATCGGGGTGGCCACAATATAAAGGGTCGGCATTGTCTTAACTTAATATTATAGTATGCGCCGCCTCCGCCTGTCCAGATTGGAACGTGCCGGGCGGTGGTATTTACATCTTAACGTCTGTCATTGCGAGCCGAAGGCGAAGCAATCCCTGACGCATAAAGATTGCTTCGTCGCGACGCTCCTCGCAATGACATGCGGGCGGGGAATTGACAACGCGCGCCGGGCTGATTATAGTGTCATTAAAATATCCCGGGGCCGCGGCCGGCGACCCCGTTGGAGGCGCTCATGAATACGGCGACGGAACCACTGGAGATTAAGTCCCTGCCCCGGCTGAACAGGCGCGGCCCCGACGACCTTTTTATCTGCTGCGCCAGCTTCGAAGAAAGGTGCCTCTCCAGTCCCGCGCTGATGGGCTCCGACTTCCTCACTAAATACGCCATCATCTTCACCGTGGAGGAGTCGCTCTACAAGAAGCAGGTGGAGAAGAACATGTTCCGCCTCCAGACCGGGCTGCGGTCCAAGGCCACCGAGGGGATATTCGTCATCTCCAGCCAGCGGGAAAGCCCCGTGGAGGGGGTCCGCCAGATGGAGGACATCCTGCGGCAGTGCAAGCTGAATGCCGATGGCGGGCCTTACATCACCCTGGACATCAGCGGCTTCACCAAGATTTACCTGCTGGAGCTGCTGCACTACCTGGTGACGGAAAAGGGGCTGGCCATGCCCCGCCTGCTCCACACCACCCAGCGCTACCTGCCCACCCGGCTGACGCGGGGCATCGAGCAGATTACCACCATACCCCACTACTACGGCAGCCCCGCGCTGGACAAGCCGACCGTCCTGGTGGTCTTCCTCGGCTTCGAGCCGGAGCGCGCCCTGGCCGTCTGGCAGCAGTACAACCCGGCCCGGACCATCGCCCTGATAACCAATCCCCCCCGCCCCGGCAACCCCGACTACCTCAAGTACGCCCGGCAGAACAACGCCGAGCTGCTGGCACGGCCCTCCGTGGAGGTCAGGGACGTCAAGCCGGACAACCCCTACGACGTCAAGCAGGTGCTGGACGCCATCTACGAAGAGGTGAAGGACACCCACAACATGGTCATCGGGCCCTTCGGAACGAAGCCGCAGGTGGTCGGGCTTTTCCTCTTCGGGGTGGAGCACCGCAAGGTGCAGGTAATCTACTCCTTCCCCGCCACCTATACCCGGTCCTACCTGCAGCGGCAGCCCGGCGCCACGCTGCTGTTGCCCGTCGCCCCGGCGATGGCCTAGTTACGCACGACTACCACTTACCTTCCATGACGAAGGAGCTGGCCACAATCATCACGACGTGGCCGTACTCATCGGGGACAAAGACGACCCAGGCCTGGAAATCGCCCTGCCCCGGCCCGCCGGTCCGGCTCCAGTGGCCGGTAATCGTCAGCCTGGGGAGGTCAACCCCGAGGGGCGTCGGCACCATCTCCAGCGGCTCAATCTTGCCCTCGACCTTGAAGCTGTACCCTCCCGTCTCCAGGGTGCCGTGCAGGTTGCCGGCCTGGGTGGCCAGCTCGACGTTCGCCTTATAGGCCAGGACGAATCCGTCACTGATATCACCGGACAGCTGACCGGTAATTTCGCGGTCAACGACCCTCCAGCGGCCGCTATTGCCGGCGGGGAAAGCGTTCTCGCCCACCGCCGTGTCCTCGATGCCACTGATAACGCCGGCCGCGTAAAAGGATTGCGGTCTGGCCGCCAGGGCGGCGGCGGGCACCAGCGCCGTCAGGGCCAGTACCAGTACCAGGCTGAATAATAGCGTCCTCTTCTTCATTTTCCGTTCCCTCCTTCTCAAGACATATTTTCCGGGTATTGCGGCACTTCAGCTTCCTTACTGGATGGCGGTTACCTTGGCATAATCACGATTGACCGCGGCCGCCGCCATTATCCGGTCGAACGCCGGCTCGTTCTTCCTCAACAGTCGCAGACAGGCGTCCACCACCTCGGCATCGTAGAGAACGCCGCTGGCCCGCGAGATTTCCTCCAGGGCGCTGTTCAGGCCGAGCGCCGGCCGGTACGGGCGGTGGGAGGACATGGCCTCGACGACGTCCGCCACGCCCAGGATGCGCGCCTCCATGACGATATCCTCGGCGTAGAGGCCCTGCGGGTAGCCGGAGCCGTCCAGCCGCTCGTGGTGCTGGAGTATCGCCCGGGTAACCGGCCAGGGGAAATCTATCCGCTGGAGGATTTCATAGCCGACCTGACAGTGGTTCTTGATGATACTGAACTCGAAGTGGTTGATTTTGCCGGGCTTGCTGAGTATCTCCGCCGGCACCGCCACCTTGCCGACATCGTGGAGGAGGCCGGAAATGTGGACTCCCAGCGCCTGCCAATCGGAAAGGCCCATCTCCTTGGCGATAGCCCGGGCCAGTTCCGCCACCCGCCGCTGGTGACCGGCGGTGTACGGGTCGCGGCTCTCCACCACCAGAGAAATAGCGTGGATAACGCCGTCCATCGCCTTCTGCAGCTCGCTGTGCTTGCGCTTCATGTTCTCGTAGAGGTTGGCGTTATCAATGTTAACCGCCACGTCCGCCGAGACCGCCTGCAAGAGTCTCCGCTCCTCGTTGGAGTAAGGCTTCCGGGAGACCTTGTGGCTGAGAAGCAGCACACCGGCCAGGTGCCCGTTGTCCTTCAGGGGCACCAGCAGTTCGATATCATTCTTTTGCAGCACCTGGCGGTCGCCCTCGGCGAGGCTGAGAAGCGACGGCATCACCTCCATGTCATTGCTATCAATGGGGCCGCCGTGCTGCTTCATCGTGGCCACCAGCGGACTGCCGGCGGAAAAGAGGAACCGGCCGCGGCTCTTCTGGCCGGAGTAGGCGTAAGTGCCGTAGGCGCCGTTGGCCGGAGATGGCAGGAGGAGGTACACACACCGACTCTGCATGCCGTTGGCCACCGCAGTAACCAGCGCCGTCGAGAGCTGCTCGAGGTCGAGGTCGCCCCGGGTCAGCTGGTTGAACCGGCGCAGCGTCTGAATATGGTCGAACCTCTCCCGGAAAAACCAGCGGTCCACGATATGCTGCAGCCGGAAGAGCACCGGCTGGAAGAGAGAAGCGGCCGTGAAAACGGCGATGATGGTTATCGTCAGAGAGACGGGGCTCATGAAGTTGGGGTAGAACCGGCTCAGCAGGAAGATAAAGCTGCCGATGACGCCGAACAGCAGGAGGCTCGTCAGGGAGTAGGTCGCCGCCTTGCGGACCACCACCTTCATCTCCAGAAGGTTGTACCTGAGCATGGCCCCCGTGGCGATAACACAGAAGAAGATGTTGCCGATGATACCCAGGGGGTACATGTTCACGCCGATGGCCGGGAGGTAGTCCGTGGTGGCGCCGATAAACATGGCGGCGATACCGGCCAGGACGTAGTGGTCGCGGACCTTCTCATCGATGATGCGGGTACGCCGACTGTGCTTTAACAGCATCACGGCGCTGAGCACGATGGGCGTATAGGCGCTGAGAACGAAGGGAAAGAAGAGCGGCCCGATGACGGGGGACTTGCCGTACCACATCGTCTGCATGCCGCTGACCACCAGTCCGGTGGGAATCAGGGCCATTACCGTGAGATAGGCCAGATAAAGCCCGTAGCGGACCGGCCGGCGGGGCCGGGAGCCGGTGAACGCCACGGTGAACTGGTAGAAGAAAAGGGCGGCGCTCAGTATCGCCCCCAAGACGAACTTCTCCCAGAGCAGGGCGGCGGACATATCGGTGGTCTCGCGCATCAGGAAGATGAATAAGCCCCACAGCGTCATAAAGGCCAGAAAAAGCGCGAACGGCCGCCGGGCGACGTGGCGCTTGCCGTTGACCATCAGGACAACCAGCAGCACCAGGCAGAATATCGCTTCAACCAGGGGTATTATTAAATACATATCAGGTTCCGGCTCTCCCTTTTCCTATCTCTCCCTCCAC
>MGNX01000005.1:0-208 GCA_001796935.1 Chloroflexi bacterium RBG_16_60_22 | reverse complement strand
TGACGGAGCCCCGTAACCTCCAGCGGCTCTATCTCCATCATCTCCGCCAGGTCATGGTAACCGTGGTCGGCCTTTAACAACTCGCCGTGCAGGACCAGGGCCAACTCCCCGGCCGGCCGGTCGTCGTTAAGCTCAATATAGAGATGGAGGGTCGGTTTCCCCTGCCGGATTTCCTTGCGGACTACCCAGTCCTCGCAGGCGGTGCCCG
>MGNX01000004.1 GCA_001796935.1 Chloroflexi bacterium RBG_16_60_22 | reverse complement strand
CTCATAGGCCCCCCCTTATCGATTTAAAATTCCCTAAGTTATTCTAACATCTTAGGTAATGAGTTGCTAGGAGAACTACTCTGTGACCTCACCCCCTGTTTCCCCCTCTCCCTGGGGATGGAGCTTTGCCCCAAAAGTGCTTAATCCATGTCACCCTGAGCGCAGCGAAGGGTCTAAAGCAGCAGGGATTCTTTCGTCACTTCGTTCCTCAGAATGACAGTTGGGCAAAGCTGAAAAGGGGAGTAAGGGGGATTTGAAATATAGAAATCCATCTCAATCTCCCTTTAGCAAAGGGGGAGGTCTTTGCGGGTGTCTAAGAGGGGTGAAACTCCTCTTTCTATTATTCTCCCTCTCCAAACAGACAGTTTATCAGCTGGCTGGTTGTTGCTGTTTGGAGAGGGGGACAAAGGGGGTGAGGTAGAAAAATGAGATTGCTTCGTCGCTATGCTTCTTGCAATGACAGCCGTAATTAATGCGCTGACCCGGCGCTTTCATCCGATGGCCTCTTACCTTCCTTGAAGGACAGCGCCCCGGTGGGGCAGGCGGCCACGCACCTCACGCAGTCCAGGCACCGGTCCCCCCCGATAGGCTCGTCGCCGAAGGTGGTGAGTACCCTCTCGAAGCCGCGGTGGGCGAACCCCAGCACCCCGCTTTTGACGTACTGACGGCAGGCCCAGACGCAGCGCCCGCAGAGCACGCACCAGTTGGGGTTAAGGGTGAAGACGGGGTTGCTGTCGTCGACGGGAAGTCCGCGCAGCAGCACCCGGAAGCGGTGCGGTTTCAGCTTCCACCCCAGGACGCGGGCTATCTTCTGGAGCTCGCAGGCGCGGTTGGCCGGGCAGTGGGCGCAGTCGAGGTCGTGGGAGGCCATGAGCAGCTCGAAGCCGGTATGCGCCAGTTCCAGGGCCCGCTCGCCCCGGGTGTTCACCACCAGGCCGTCGGCTACCGGCTCGGTGCAGGCCGTCACCGGCTCCTTCCGCCCCTTTATCTCCACCCAGCAGAGGCGGCAGGAGGCATTGGGCTCCGGCTTTTCCCGGATGCCGCAGAGGTTGGGTATGTAGATGCCGTTGTCCAGCGCCGCCCAGAGCAGCTTCTCCCCTGGCCTGGCCGTAATCTTCTGTCCGTTGACGGTCAGCGCCACTTTCTTCATCTGGCGGGCACCTCGCTCGGGGGGGTGAGCTTCACCACGGCGTTGTACTGGAACGGGCAGGCCTCCAGGCACTTGCCGCACTTGACGCACTTCTCCTGGTCGATGACCTTGATGCGTTTCTTGTTGGGGCTGATGGCCTCCACGGAGCAGCTGCCGACGCAGGCGTCGCAGGAGCGCTCGCACTTGTGGGGGAGGATGTAATAGGCGATGAGGTGCATACACATCAGGGCCGGGCACCTGCCCAGCTCGATGTGCGCCCGGTACTCGTCGCGGAAGTAGCGCAGGGTGGTCAGCACCGGGTTGGGGGCCGTCCGGCCCAGGCCGCAGAGCGACCCCGCCTGGATTTCCCCCGCCAGCTTGTAGAGGTTGTCCAGGTCTTCGATTTTCCCCTCCCCGCGGGTAAACTCGGTGAGGACCTCCAGCATCTGCTTGGTGCCCAGGCGGCAGAAGGTGCACTTGCCGCAGGACTCCTTCTGGGTGAACTCCAGAAAATAGCGGGCAATCTCCACCATGCAGTCGTCCTCGTCCAGCACCACCATGCCGCCGGAGCCCATCATGGCGCCGGCCCCTCGCAGGGAGTCGAAGTCCACCGGTAAATCGAGGGCCGATTCCGGCAGGCAGCCGCCGGAGGGGCCGCCAATCTGGACGGCCTTGAACTTCTTGCCCTTGGGGATACCGCTGCCCACATCGAAAATAATCTGGCGGAGGGTAGTGCCCATGGGCACCTCGACGAGGCCGGTGTTGACGACCTTGCCGGCCAGGGCGAAGACGGCCGTGCCGGAGCTGCCATTGGCGCCGATGCCGGCGAACCAGTCCGCCCCGTTGTTGATGATATGGCGCACACTGGCCAGGGTCTTGACGTTGTTGACCAGGGTGGGCTTGCCGTGGAGCCCCTGGATAGCCGGGTAGGGCGGACGGTGGTGGGGCATGCCCGCCCGGCCTTCCAGCGAGGCAATCAGGGCCGTTTCTTCCCCGCAGACGAAAGCGCCGGAGCCCTGGAAGAGGCTGATATCGAAGCTGAAATCGCTCCCCAGGATGCGGTTGCCCAGCAGCTTTTTCCTCCTGGCCTGGCGCAGCGCGATGTCGAGGCGCTCCACCGCCAGCGGGTACTCGGCGCGGACGTAGATGTAACCGTAGCGCGAGCCGATGGCGCGGGCGGCGATAATCATGCCCTCGATGACGGAATGGGGGTCGCTCTCCAGTATGGCGCGGTCCATGAAAGCGCCGGGGTCGCCCTCGTCGGCGTTGCAGACCATGTACCTGGGCCGGCCCCTGGCGTTACGGCAGAGCTGCCATTTATTCCCGGTGGGGAAGCCGGCCCCGCCCCGCCCCCGCAGCCCGGACTTCTTGACTTCCTCGATGATTTCTTCCGGGCTCATTTGAAGCGCCTTGACCAGCGCCGCGTAGCCACCCCCGGCGATGTAGTGCTCTATCCGGGTGGGGTCGATATGACCGCAGTTCTTGAGGATTATTTTCCGCTCGTATTGAGCGCGGGGGAAGTCCTGGAAGCTGGGCAGGGCCTCGCTGGGCTCCAGGGCGGCCAGGACGAACTCCGGCGAGGGATTATCGCCGAGGAGATACTCCTTGACCAGTCGCTCGGCGATGACCGGGTTGACGTGGTTGTAGCATACCGGCGGCTGGCCCGGCTTGCCGATAATCACCAGCGGCTCGGCGTAGCAGTGGCCCATGCAGCCGACCTCTATCACCGGCACGTCGAGGTTGCGATTTTTAATCTCCGCTTTGAAGGTATCCAGCACCTCGATGGCGCCGGCCGCCCGCCCGCAGGTGGCGGCGCCCACCAGGATGACGGGCCGGTCCTGCCAAAGGTTCCCCCAGCGGGCCCCGGCCTTCTTTTTAATCTCGTTAAAGGCGGCGGCGACCGCCGCCGGTTCAGCTTTTTTCACCTTTTTCCTTTTCCCTGGCTTTGCGCTCGTTCTCGAAGGCGAGCAGCAGGCCGTCGACGCGGGTCGGGTCCACCTGGCGCTCCGGCTTTTCGTCGACGACCGTCACCGGGGCCATGGTGCAGCAGCCGACGCAGGCCACCGTGTCCAGGTCGAACTCGCGGTCGGGCGAGGTCTCCCTCGGGTTGATGCCCAGCCGGCGTTTCCAGGCGTCCAGGGCGATGTAGCCGCCCTTCATGTGGCAGGCGGTGCCCAGGCAGACCCGGATGGAGTGCCGGCCCGGCGGGTTGAGGCGGAACTGGTTGTAGAACGTGACTACCCCGTAGACATCAATGTCCGGTATGTTGAGATAGGCGGCAATTTCGGTCATGGCGGCGCGGGGCAGGTAGCCAAGCTTCCCCTGGACCTTCTGCAGGATGGGAATCAGGTTCAGCCTTTTCCGGCTGAACCCCCGGACGACCAGTCCCGTCTCCCTTTTAATCTGCTCCGGGTCCTCGACGGTTTCTTGAGCTTCCGGTGCAGTCATGCGTGTCCTTGCCTTCTTGAGTGGTGCGGAGATTTTTCCGGTGTCGCCAGCATCATCTCCTATTTAAATTCTGGCGAAGCTGGCCCTATTTGTCAAGGAACGGGCGGCGCCGGGGGCCTATTTCCGGGGCCTCTCGCCGAATATCCCGGTGCCGATTCTTATCAGGTTGGCGCCTTCTTCCAGGGCGACCCGGTAAGAGTGGGTCATGCCCATCGAGAGGTACTGCATCGCGACGTTGGGGAGTTTGAGTCCTTTAATCCGGTCGAACAACCGCTTCGTCTCGGCGAAGCAGGGACGCGATTCTTCCGGGTGGCCGGTCAGCGGCCCCATCGTCATCAGTCCCATCACCCGGATATGGGGGAGGGCGGCAATCTCCCTGATGAGCGGCTCGGCGTCCTCCGGGGCCACGCCCGATTTCTGCGGCTCACGGCCGCTGTTTATCTCCACCAGCACCGGCATCGTCCGGCCGGCCGTGGCGCACCGCTTATCGATTTCCCGGGCGATTTCCGCGGAGTCCACGGTCTCAATCATGTCGAAGATTTCGACCGCTTTCTTGACCTTGTTGCGCTGGAGGTGGCCGATGAAGTGCCAGGCGGCCCGGCCGCCGACGGCCTCGCGGGACTTTTCCGCTTCCTGGACGTAGTTCTCGCCGATGATGCCGGCGCCGCCCTCGATGGCCTCGAGGATTTCCCGGGGTTCCCGGGTCTTGGCGGCGGCCACCAGCCGGACGCCGGCGGGGAGCTCGCTCAATATCTTCCGGACGTTCTGTTTAATCGTCACCGGAGGGTCAACTCTGATTGGCGGTCGAAGGTGCAATACGCGGCGTCCCCTGCGCCCCCTGTATCTGTCTCATCTGCTGTTCTAACTGCTGCCGCTGCCATTGCTGGTAAGCCTTGGTATACTCCTCGAGGCCCTTCCGCACCTGCTCGTTATAGGCTTCCTGGGCCTTCCGGTTGGCCTCCTGCACCTTCCGGTAGGCCTCGAGCTGCTGCTCGTAGTACTCCCGGTCCTTATTCCCCCCGCCGACTCCGAGCAAATCGCACGCCGAGAGCACCGGCATGGAAACAATCAAGATGGCCAGTAGCAGAACTTGCCACACTTTCATCGTAAACCTCCTGACAGGCTGCCGCGTCTCCACACTATTTTACATGAAACGGGTAAATGTTACCAAGTATTAATTTGGTACCATTATAAACCATTTTCAGGAGGCGGTTTCAAATGGCCGGCAGGCAGGGGGGTAAATAACGCGGCAGGGGCGGAATAATAAAAGTCCCGGGCGGCAACGACCCCGGTGGTTTTTAGGAGGGGCGGCCGGCCCGGAGCTGGTGTGCCGGGGGGGCTGGCGCTACGACCTGGCGGCGGCCAGCTGTTTTTTCTTTTTCGTCTCGGGCTTTTTGGGCATATCTTTCAGGGTGAGGGAAAGGGAGGAGAGCCTGGCGGCATCGGTGAATTTACGCTGGGCGGCCAGCTCTTCCTGGGCGGTGATGCGGATGACGCGGATGTCCGCCAGCACTTTTTGAATTTCGTCGGAGGCCTGGCGGATAAGCTCCTCGATTTCCCGCTGGGTGGTCAGCCGGGCGCGGAGGATAAGCTGCTGGGCCTCGCTGCGGGCGCGGGTCTCCGTTTCGCGCTGGTATCTCTGGGCATCGGCCCTCATCTTGCGGACCTGCGCCAGCTCGCGCTGCGCGCTGAGTCGGATACGCCGCACCGCCGCGGCAGCCTCTTTCAGGCTGGAGAATTCGTCTTTCATCGGCCTGGCACTGGCGGCGCCGGGTATCGGTAGCTTATCCATCTATCCTCCTGAACGGTGCCCGGATACAAGGCACCCGAATAAATACTACAATGCGGTGCGGTAAAGGCGGAGATGGTTATCACCTATTATAGATAGGTGCAATCCCCCAACTTTCATCGGCAACGCCGGCCCCGTTTCGCGAAGGGCGGCCGTCTGTGCTACAATAAAGCGGCGATGCTGTGAAAGGAGGCTGCCGATTGCCGGTGATTGAGTATTTAGGTTATATCGCGGGGTTTTTAACTACCTTTGCCTTCCTGCCACAGATATTGCGCGTGTATAAGCT
>MGNX01000003.1:5916-13592 GCA_001796935.1 Chloroflexi bacterium RBG_16_60_22 | reverse complement strand
CTGGGGAGAGCGCCGACGGTTTTACCGGCGGGGCCCTGGAAGGAAATGCTGTGGGGGGCACAAACGTATTTGGCGCCGTAACACGCGTCTATTCCGCCCAGCATCTCGCCAAGCCAGCGGTACATGTCGGCGGCGATGCCGTCAACATAGTCGTCATCGTTCCCGTACTTCGGCGCCGCCAGCAGGGTCCTCCGCAGGTCTTCCCTCCCTTCAAAGTTGACCCGTAACGCTTCCATGAGACCGGTTCTGGCTATCCGGCCTTCTTCATAAACGCATTTGCCTATTGCCGCCAGTGAATCGGCCACATCAATTATGCCGATGGGAAGCAGGTACATGGTTCCCTGCTGGTAGCGGCACCCGCCGCCGGTGGGGTCCTGGCCGCGCTTGATGCAGTCGTCGAACAAACACGAAGCGAACAATTGCGGCACCAGTGACGACCGGAACAGCCGCATCTGGTTGAGGTCCTCCGTTGACCTTGTGAGGAAGTGCCTGACCTGTTTTTTATAGGCGTCGTAAAGCTCTTCGAAGGTCTCAAAGTCCTCGAGCCTGCCAATCTCCAGGCCGAAACGCTTGCCTGTCCGGGGGTCGACCCCATTATTCAGGGTGAGCTCAAGCACTTTCGGCATGCTGATGATGGCCGGCCAGGCGGCCGGTGTCTTATGCGGAATGACGGTAAGCACGCAACCCGCCAGGCAATAGTCCCGCGCCTCCTCGAGGGTAGCCCCCATCCTTACCAGATACTCAATGGATGATTTATCACCGAACCAGGCGGGAAACCCGAGACCCATTCTCGTAAGCTCGGCGGCCTTCATGGCGAAATCAGCCGGGATATTTTCGTGCCATCTGATGGAAAGGGTGGGGTGGGCGGTCGTGACCCTCATCGCCGCCTCTATCCAGAGATAGGACAAAGGATTGACGGCATCCCTTCCGTCAGCGGTCTGACCTCCCAGTGTACAGTTTATGAACTGGGTCTCCCCCGAGGTGCCCTGCAGGGAGGCGATGCTCCTGAACATCCGCCCGGCGCTCGCCTTAACCCTCAGGCACTCCAGAAGCTCGATGACTTCTTCATCGGTAGTTTTACCTTCCTCTATGTCCCGCCGGTAAAATGGAAAAAGGTACTGGTCGGCGCGGCCCAGAGCGGCCGCATACGACCCGCCCGTATCCCAGAATATCATGACGTGACACAGCCATAACGACTGTAAGGCCTCGCGGAAACTGCGTGCCGGATTCTCCGGGACCCGGCCACAGACTTCGGCAATGCTCTCGAGCTCTATTTTACGCTCGTATTCGGCCTTTTCGGCCAGCTTCCTTGCCAGGGCGGCGTAACGTTGGCCGTAACCTATACCGGCCCGTAAGACGATTGCCAGGGCCTGGAGGAAGTACGTTTTTTCCCGGGACGCATCATCCAGGGGATGGGTCGCCCGCAATTCTTCCTCGACCTCAATCAGTATTCCGGAGAGGCCTTTCCTGATGACCTTCTCAAAATCCGGGGCGTACCAGCTTTTGTCAAACTCCAGCTCCCGGAAGAACGAAAATATCCAGGCGCCTTCGTCGCACATCTCGGCGAGTTCTTTGATTTCCGCCTCGCCTTTGTATCGTTCAAAAGACTCTTTCACGGCTTTATTCTTCCAGTAATCGCAAATTTCTATCAGCGCTGCCGCGTCATGGTCGGATATTTGATGGGCCATCGCCCCGCTCTGGAACCCTTTGGCCACCCAGTCGACGCAGTACTCGGGGTGCCACTCCGGGGCCATAGGCCTGGACCCGGAATCCCCCACCAGCAGCTGTCCTTCGTCGATATAGATAGGGATTTCCGTAATAATCTTCTCAAACGCTTTCGCCCGTCTAATCGGCGTTGGCAGGCCTTCCGTCTCTCTATACGAGGCCGTTAATAGCCTGGCACGCTCCAGGGAAACCGGTTCCGTGTCACGCCTGTCCCGAAGTATGGACCACAGCCTCTGGCCTCTGGACAACTTTGCTTGAGGTGAACCCGCCTCTGGACGCGCACCCATATTCATATCCAGTCTCCCACAATTATTACCATTCCTTGGTATTTAGCTTTCGTGATTTGGCTTGATTACTGGTCTGACCCTGGAAAAGATATAAATTTTTATTCAGTCTGGCCGGCATGATTGCTGGTATTGTACTACCTCCGATATTGTTATTTCAAAATCTCCCCTCCCGATTTGCATAACGGCTTTCCATGGTATATAATACATGTATAGTTCCAGTTTAGGCTAATACAATCTTCTTTAAGTCCTCCTAGATTTACATCAAGTATTGGATGGCCCAAGCTCTAACTTAAGTCTAAAAGAGAGGAGGTCATCCAATGAGTTTTCAGGACAAGACCCTTCAATGTTCCGATTGCAGCAAGGCATTTACCTTTAGCGCTGAGGAACAGGAGCAGTTCAAGTCTCGAGGCTACACCAACGAGCCCAAGCGATGTCCCGAATGCCGCCAGGCAAGGAAGTCTGAGCGTTACGGGAACAGCAGCAACAGCTATGGAAATAGCGGCCACGGCTTCACGCCCCGGCGTCAACTATTCCCCGCGGTGTGCGCTGATTGCGGCAAGGCAACTGAAGTACCGTTCGAGCCCAGCCAGGGCCGACCGGTGTATTGCAGTGATTGCTTCCGAAAAGTAAAAGCCGGCAGGTAACCTTGAATTAGCCTTCAAAACGAACATGGGCTGGGGACATCCTCAGCCCATGTCTATCTTCAGGCGGTCAGGATGCACTGAACGGGAGGTGTCCATGCCAGTAAAGAACAAAACAAAAACAATAGTATTCGGTGAACAAGATGAGGGCTTTATCAAGCAACTTGCCAAAGACATCGGCTGCCATTACTCCCAGGCGAATGAACGTACTTACAACCTGAATAAATTCAATTCTGACGTTCAAAGTGAAATGGGTGTTTTCGCCTGGGTTCACAAGGAAGGTAACGATTGTTTCTGGATATCAACGAGAAAGATCTGGGTGGAAAAAGCCAGGGCTAAGGCACTAGCCGGCAGGAAGGCACCCGGAATAAATTGTTTTCCCAGAGATACCCAGCTTGCCGAAGACAGCGTAAGCTTTGACACACAAGACGGCTATCGAAAGACCGTAAGCGCTCTCAGGTTAATATGCAAAGTACGTTAGCTTCGGTGCAAATTTACCCGGTATCTTGTTCATTCCGGTAAAGAAACGGGCAGCAAATTCTGAAATTTTTCAATTAATTACTTAGCCGGCAGCATCAGTTTTTGCACGACGAAATACGTAGTATATTTTTTCATACTCCCTTGAGCCTCCACCGACGATTCCTCCCTGCGTTGAAAATGCCGTCACCAGTTCCCATCCCTGTTTATCAAACTTATTCAATTCCTCTTCCGTAATTATCCGGTTAAGGTGTCTTTCCTTCGGTCCTTGGACAACTTTGTATTCCCAGGCCATGCTGGTATCTCCTTCAATTCGGTTTACAATTTGTCTTTAGGGCACTCCGGCTTCTCCAGACATGAGTTTAACACAATTTCCCGCCGAGCTGTGAGGAAAGTGATATTTGTCATATTTTTCAGGGTGGAATAGAATTAAGATAAAAGCAATTATTACCGACGGCTAGAGGAGGTACCCGCGCCGTGATTAAAATAAACCCATCGGAGATCACCCCGGAAAAACTGTTTTTCTCCCGTCGGACGTTCCTGGCCGGGCTGGGAACGGTAGTAGCGGGGGCGGTGCTGCTCAACGGGTGCGGCACGGAGGAAACCGCTCCGCCCCCCGCACCCGCCCCGCCGGCTGCGGCGCCGGAGCCGCCGCCACTGGAACCCACCAGTTACGATGCTATCATCAGCTACAATAACTTTTACGAGTTCTCCCTGTCCAAGGAAGGCGTCGCCGCGCTGGCGCAAGACTTCAAGACCTCGCCCTGGAGCGTCGAGGTCGGCGGCCTGGTCAAAAGGCCGCAGACGTTCGCCATCGAGGACCTCCTGAAACAGTTCCCCCCGGAGGAGAAGATTTACCGCCACCGCTGCGTGGAGGGCTGGTCCATGGTCATCCCCTGGGACGGCTTTCCGCTGAGCAGACTCCTCAAAGCGGTAGAACCGCAATCAAACGCCCGGTACGTGCGCTTCGTGACCCTCCTGGACCCCGAACAGATGCCGGGCCAGAACGGTGGCGTGCTGGACTGGCCTTACCAGGAGGGCCTGCGCCTTGACGAGGCCATGCACGACCTGACGCTAATGGCCACCGGCATTTACGGCAAGCCCATCCTGCCCCAGAACGGCGCCCCTCTCCGCCTCGTCGTGCCCTGGAAATACGGCTTCAAAAGCATTAAGTCGATTGTGAAAATCGAGCTTACCGAGGAGATGCCACCGACCACCTGGGCGCTGGCGGCCCCCCACGAGTACGGTTTCTACGCCAACGTCAACCCGGGCGTGGACCACCCGAGGTGGTCGCAGTCCACCGAGCGGCGCATCGGCGACCTTTCCCGCCAGCCCACCCTGCCCTTCAACGGCTACGCCGAGGAGGTCGCCTATCTTTACGAAGGCATGGACCTGACGCGGTTCTTTTAATGAATCGGCTGGAAAAATACGGGCCGCCGGTTATCCTTAATCTCCTGGCTTTACTGCCGCTGGCGTGGCTGGCCTGGGACATCGCCCTCGGGCACCTTTCCGTCAACCCCATCCAGGATATCCAGATACGCACCGGGCGCACCGCCATTATCATGCTGGTGGTCTCGCTGGCGGGCACGCCCCTTTACCGGCTGCTGGGATACCGCTGGCTGCGCCTGATGCGCCGGCTGGCCGGCCTCTACGGCTTCGGGTACGCCGCCCTGCACTTCCTGAACTTTATCGGGGTGGACTACCGGTTCAACCTGGACTATCTCCGGGCGGACGCCCTCGATAAGCGCTACGCCATCGCCGGCCTGGCCGCCCTTATCTGCCTGCTGCCGGTGGCCGTGACCTCCACCCGCGGCTGGCAGCGCCGCCTGGGACGCCGCTGGCGGTACTGGCACTGGCTGGTCTACCCGGCGGCCCTGCTCGCCGTCACCCACTTTTTCTGGCAGGCCAAGATTGATGTCAGCCTGCCCATGGTCTTCGCCGCCCTGATTATCCTCCTGCTGCTGCTGCGCCTGCCCTTTTTCAGACGGATGACGGCCGGATTAAAGAGCCGCCCGGACACTGACGGGTGAGAGCACCCATGACCATCCGGCTATTGACAAAACCGGGGCGTCACCTTACCATAAAAATACGTATTTGAGGATAACGGGAAGCAGCGGTGTTCAATCGCGGTCCTAACGATGTCGTCTTTCTCCAGGCGGTACGCTACGCCCGTGAGAAGATGCCCCGGGGCAAGGTGAGAATGCTCTACGTCGACGCCGCCGGCAAGGTGTACGCGTCCGCCGTCGGCCGCTCCGTGTACGAGCTCGCCCGGGACAACGCGGCGAGGATGGCACGCAGCCACAAGTCCTTCGCCACGGTCGGCCTGGAGAGCGCGCCGGGGCGCTTCATCCCCACCACCGTGGAAATCGGCCCGGATGAGGTCTGGGCGCTGGAGCACATCCTGGAGCACGCCCTCAAGAACGGCCGCCTGCCCGATATCCTGAAGAAATACGTCCGGCCGATAATCAGTCTGGTAGAGGCCGACCGCGAGGCCGTGGTGGCGGCGACTTCGAAGTCCCGCCGCGAGACCCGGCCGGTGGTGAGGCCGCGAGTGCTCGACCGCCTGCCCTACTACCCGGAGCGTGACATCGAGATTTCCATGCCGATTTACAAGGCGGAATACAGCTATCCGCTCATCGTCCTCAAGGGCCTCCCCCGTGACGAGCAGACCCCGGCCAACCTCGGCCGGCTGCTGGTCCTGGACGCCGACGGCGACATCGCCATCGTAAAGGTTCCAAGCCGTCTGTTCCGCAGCCTGGAGAAAGGTCTGAGCGGGATGGAGGGGAAGAGCCGCCGGCCGGCCTGCGCCCTCATCTCCCAACAGGCGGACAGCCTGGCCGTGAGCTACATGACGGTCAGCCAGCCGCAGAAAAAGTCGCTGGAGACGCTGACGCGCTACTTCGAGGAGACCGGCGGCGGCAAGCAGTCTATCTCCAGCACGGCCAGGGCGGTCATCGTCAGGGCCAGGGAAAGCACGGCGGCCCGCGCCATCCGGTAACTACGACGTTTCGTCCGGCGGCGGTTTTTTCCCGGCCTCACCATTCCCCCCGAAGAGCTTGTCCCCGGTAGGGACGATGTCTTCCGTCTTGCCGGCTATCTCGCGGGGACGGGCGGCCAGCCTCAACCACCACTGCGGCACGTTCGGCGAGAGGACCCAGCGGTAAAGCTCCGGCAGCGGTGTCTTCTCCAGCAGCAGCACCAGAATGGAGCACAGCACGATGCTGAAGAGGACGACGCCGTAGGTGATGTTCTTGATTATCTCCCCGCCGACCACCCCCTGCTGCACGGGGATGCTGGCCAGCACCACCGCGGCCAGGCCCTTGGGCACCATGATAGCCATGACGGAGACGTCCTTGGAGGGCCAGGACTTTTTAACCGATACCTTCACCGCCGGCAGGCGCAGGACGAAGGCCACCGCGGTCAGTACCAGCCCCACGACGATAAGCTGGGTGCTGATGAGCTGCAGGGAGAGGCCGAGGTAGATGAAAAAGAACGTCTTGAGCAGAAAGGCCACCTCGCTGAAGAAGACCTTCTCCGTATCGCTCAGGCCGACCGGCTCTCTGGCGGCGCCGGATTTAAAGATGGGGATGCGGATGGTCTCGATGTTGCCGATGGTCACCCCGAAGGCCAGCGCGGCGATAGCGCCGCTGAAGCCCAGCGTTTCCACCAGGCCGTAGATGACGAAAACGAAGGCCGGCGTGGTGAACATGGCGTTCTTGATGGCGTGGATGCGGTTGAGCAGGACAGACCATATCAGGGCGCCGATGACGCCGAACACCAGGGCGACGAGGAACGCCGCAATGAGGTCGCCGGAGACGGAGACGATTTCGAACCGACCGGCCACGTAAGCCTGGACGAGGGCCACGGTAATCACGATGCTGAGGACATCGTTCACCGAGGACTCGACCGAGAGCAGGGTCCGAGTCTCCTCCTTTATCCGCAGCTGCCGGACCAGGGGAATGACCACCGCCTCCGAGGTGGAGCCGACGATGGCCCCCAGGATGAAGGCCGGCAGCAACTCGAGGTCGGTAAGCCAGACGGCCACCCCGGCGACGACAAACATGGTAAGGAAGAAGCCGACCGGCGCCAGGACCATCGCCCCGCCCAGCGCCGACCGCAGCATGGAGAGTCGGAGGGCCAAGCCGCTCTCGAAGAGGATGATGATGAGGGTGATGGTGGTGAAGACGGGACCCACCGCCCCGAAGAGCGACGGCGACGTCAGGCCGAACACGGGCCCGACCATGATACCGATGAGAATCAGCAGGATGACATCGGGGATGCGGGTGCGACTGAAGATGCCAGTAAAGAGGTGCGCCAGGAACACCAGGATACCGACGAAAGCGATTATCTGCGCGACGTTCTGCAACGCTTTTTATCTCCGGCAGCCACGGTCTTGTCTCCGTGCATTATGGCACCTGACCCACTAACTTTCAAGTGACGGGGCGTGGTACCTAAGTAAGGGGAAACCCCATATTTTTTAGGTACAGGTCTTTTTATGAGCTTCACCTCACCCCCTCTCGCTGGCGCACTCCCCTTTATCCCCCCT
>MGNX01000003.1:1140-5811 GCA_001796935.1 Chloroflexi bacterium RBG_16_60_22 | reverse complement strand
ACAACCATGGGACGGGGGGCAGGCTCTCTTATTATTTGATGTCACCGTTCCCGATGGACTATAATGCCCTCAAAGGGCCGCCAGCCCTTCTTCACTCCCCAGCGGAGTACATTATTCCAGTTCTTAAGAAACAGAAGGAGGCAAAATGAAAATCGATATCTTCTCCCATATCCTTCCGGAGAAGTACCTGGAGCTTTACGCCAGGAAGAACCCGGCCATCCTCCAGCGCGTCGAGGCGCGCAGCATCGCCGTCACCGACCTCGAAGTGAGGCTGCGGCTGATGAACCGCTACCCGGACGTCATCCAGGTATTGACCGTCGCCAATATCCCCCTGGAGACCTTCGCCAAGCCGGACGAGGCCGTGCAGCTGGCGAGAATCGCCAACGAGGAGGTCGCCGAGCTGGTGAACCACTACCCGGACCGGTTCATCGCCGGGGTGGCCTGCCTACCCATGAACGATATCGATGCGGCGCTGGAAGAGGCGGAGTACGCCATCACCAAGCTGGGACTCAAGGGCATCCAGCTGTACAGTCGCATCAACGGCGAGCCGCTGGACAACCCCAAATTCAAGCCGCTGTGGGCGAAGATGGCCGGGCACGACCTGCCGATATGGATTCACCCGGCGACCTACGACAAGCTGGACAACGACGTCGGGCTTTTCAGCTGGCCCTTCGAGACGACCTCCGCCATGCTGCGCCTGGTGCTTTCCGGAGTCTTCAACGACCACCCCGACATCAAGTTCATCACCCACCACTGCGGGGCCATGGTGCCCTTCTTCCAGAAGCGGATAAAGTGGGTGATGTCGCTGGTGCCCCACCTCCACCCCACCGTCAAGCGCCCGGAGGAACACTTCCGCAAGTTTTACAATGACACCGCCGTTTACGGCAACACCTCCGCCCTGATGTGCGGGTACGATTTCTTCGGGGCGGAGCACCTGCTCTTCGGGACGGACGCGCCGCTGGGGCCCAGGTT
Source organism: Chloroflexi bacterium RBG_16_60_22 (assembly GCA_001796935.1). Classification (GTDB taxonomy): domain Bacteria; phylum Chloroflexota; class Dehalococcoidia; order Dehalococcoidales; family RBG-16-60-22; genus RBG-16-60-22. The sequence continues at coordinate 4,839 of MGNX01000003.1, read as the reverse complement.
CGGGCTGACCGGGGAGACGGTGGAGTCCATCGAGCGGATGTCCATCTCCGATGAGGAGAAAGAGAGGATATTCTGGCGCAACGCCGCCGACCTGCTCATGCTGCCGCACTAAGCGAACCGATAGATGATATACGGGGGGAGTGTAATGACTCCCCCCTGTTTTTTTACCCCTCCCCCACGCCGTTCAGCGTCCAGGGCACCAGCTCCGAGAGGGCGGGGTGAATGTGGATGCCCTGGTTTATCTCGCCGGTACCGCCCCCGGAGGCCATGGCGTTGACCACCTCCTGGATGAGCACCGGCGCCCCCGGTCCGATGATATGGAAGCCGAGCAGCTTCTCCGTCTCCTTCTCCACGATGGCCTTGGCGAAGCCCTCCGTCTCCAGCATCGCCTGGCCCTTGGCGGTAGCCAGGTACATCGTCCGGCCGACGACGATATCGTGGTCTTTGGCCGCCTCCGCCTCCCCCAACCCCACGGACGCGACTTGCGGGTAAGAATAGACGGCGTGGGGCACCGCGGCGTAGTCCACCGGGATGGTGTCATCGTGGAAGACGTTGTGCGCCGCCACCGCCGCCTCCCGGTTGGCCATGTGGGTGAACATCTGCATTCCATTGGCATCGCCTACCGCGTAAATCCCCTTCCGGCTGGTCTCCATGAACCCGTTGACCTTGATGAAACCGCGGTCGTCCAGCGCCACCCCGGTCTTCTCCACCTTGAGCAAATCGGCGTTGGAGCGCCGCCCCACCGCTATCATCAGCTGCTGCGCGCCGAACGTCCTTGACCTGCCCGACTTCTTATCCTTCGTCACCACCTCAACGCCCTCTTTACCGGCCCTGACTTCCCCCGCCTCGAAGCCGGTATGTACTCCCAGGCGCTCGCTCAGCTTCTTCTTCAAGAGCCCGGCCACTTCCGGCTCCTCGGAGAGGACGAGGCGGTCGGCCATCTCCAGTATCGTTACTTTGGTGCCCATGGCGGCGAAGAAATGCCCGAACTCCACGGCGATATAGCCGCCGCCGATGATTATCAGGCTCTCCGGCTTTTCCTCCAGCTCCAGCACCGATTCATTATTGAGGAACCTGACGTTCCCCAGCCCTTTCAGCGGCGGGATGAAGGGCCGCGAGCCGGAGGCAATGAAGATTTTCTTGCCCTTTATCCTGGCCCCGTCGACCTCCAGGGTGAAGTCGTCCACGAAGCTGGCCACCCCCTCGTAGAAGTCGAGCTTTTTGGCCTGCTTGACGCCCTCCCGGAGGTGGACCTGGCTTTCCCGGCGCGACTCCCGCATCCGCTTCATGATGCCGCGGAAATCGATATCCTTAACCTCGGCCATGACGCCGAGCCTGGCGGCTTCCTGCATCTCTACGATTCTATCGGCGGGAAAGATGAGTTGCTTGGACGGAATGCAGCCCCAGTTGAGGCAGGTCCCCCCGATGAGCGGCCCCTTGTCCACCAGCGCCGTCTTGAGGCCGTGAGCGGTGGCCTCGTCCGAGATAATGGCCCCGCACCCGGAACCGATAACGATAACATCGTAGCTCTTCATGGTCAGGCCTCCACCGTTGATGTGCGTTTACTACCAGTATAATATAAAAAACCATCGGCCACTAATCCGGATTTACATTGACGGAATGAACCGCTAAACTTAAAGCAGGGTCGTCTGATGAATACAGGAAAAAACCAGCCGGTACGGCTGCGCGACTTCTCGCCGGAGCGGGAGCTCTTCCTGAGAGACATCGTCAGCGGCCTGCGGAAATCGCCGAAAAAGCTCCCCTCCAAGTACTTCTACGACCACCGCGGCTCGCAGCTCTACGAGGAGATTTGCGGCCTCGACGAGTACTACATACCCCGCACCGAGGCGGCCATCATGCAGCGGCACGTCGGCGAGATGGTGGCGCGGCTGGGAAAAAGCGTTACCCTCATCGAGTACGGCTGCGGCTCCTGCACCAAGACCCGCTTCCTGCTCGACCGCCTGCCGGACCTGGCGGCCTACGTGCCCATCGATATCTCCCGCAAACAACTGCTGCGCGTGGTCGACGAGCTGGGCCGGGACTACCCCGCCCTGGAGATACTCCCCGTCTGCGCCGACTACACCGGCGACTTCGCGCTGCCGGCCCCGCGGCGGCGGAGCGAGCGCATCGCCGTCTATTACCCCGGCTCGACCATCGGGAATTTCGAGCCGGCCCCGGCCCGGGAGTTCCTCCGGCACATCGCCGGCGTCTGCCGTCCCGGCGGCGCGCTGCTCATCGGGGTGGACCTCAAGAAGGATGAAAGCGTCCTCCACGCCGCCTACAACGACCGCGGCGGTGTGACCGCCGCCTTCAACCTGAACCTGCTGGAGCGTATCAACGGCGAGCTCGAAGCCGACTTCGATACCGGGCAATTCGAGCACCGCGCCGTCTATAACAAGGCGGAAGGCCGCATCGAGATGCACCTGGTCAGCCGTAAAGAGCAGGTCGTCCGCCTGGACAACGTCAGCGTCCCCTTCGCCCGGGGGGAGAGCATCTGGACGGAAAGCTCTTATAAATATGACCTCGAAGGTTTCGCGGCACTGGCGCAGGCCGCCGGGTTCAGCGTGGACAGGGTCTGGACGGACGAGCGGCGGTGGTTCAGCGTGCAGTACCTTACTTGCACGGGATAAGCCGCACCGTGTCCCTGGCCGCCAGCACCCGCCCCAGCGCCGCCACGGCGGCGTCGATGTCCTTTGCGGCGGTATCGTGGGCCAGCGAGAAACGCACCGAGCCGTGGGCCTCCTCCGCGGTCCTGCCCATGGCGATGAGGACGTGGGTGGGCTCCGGGGAACCGGACTGGCACGCCGACCCCGAGGAGAGGGCGATGCCCTGATGGTCCATGGCGATGACAATCGATTCGCCGCGGAGTCCCGGCAGCGTCAGGTTCAGCGTATTGGGGAGACGGTGGACGGGATGGCCGTTAAGCCGGGCGCCGGGTACGAGCTTCCTGATACCCGCCTCCAGCCGGTCCCGCAGCGACCGGACCCGCGCGGCACCCTGCCAGGTGCCCGCCGCCAGCTCGGCCGCTTTCCCCAGGCCGACGATGGCCGGGACGTTCTCCGTACCCGCCCGGAAGCCGCCCTCCTGGCCGCCGCCGTGGATGAGCGGCTCCAGCTCGACGCCTTTCTTGATGTAAAGCGCCCCGACCCCCTTGGGGGCGCCGAACTTGTGCCCGGCGATGCTGAGCAGGTCGACATCCATCTCCTGAACGTCCACCTTTATCTTGCCGACGGCCTGGACGGCATCGGTATGGAAGAGGACACCCCTCTCGTGGGCGGCAACGCCGAGCTCCTTAATCGGCAAAATCGTGCCGGTCTCGTTGTTGGCCAGCATGATGGAGACCAGTATTGTGTCATCGGTAATGGCTTCTTTAAGCTGCGACGGTGTCACGGTGCCGTTGCCGTCCACTTCAAGGTAGGTGACGCGGAAGCCGGACTTCTCCAGGAACCGGGCGGTTTTCAACACGGCGGGGTGCTCCACGGTGGTGGTGATGATGTGGCGGCCGCGGTCGCGCCGGGCGAAGGCTGCCCCTTTCAGGGCCAGGTTATCGGCCTCCGAGCCGCCGCCGGTAAAGACGATGCGCCGCGGCGAGGCGTTGAGAAGGGCAGCCACCTGCCGCCGCGCCCTCTCGACGGCTTCCCGGGCGTCCCGTCCGGTGCCGTGAATGCTGGAGGGGTTGCCGGGGTGCTCGGTGCCCAG
>MGNX01000003.1:0-1089 GCA_001796935.1 Chloroflexi bacterium RBG_16_60_22 | reverse complement strand
TTATCCAGGTAGATACGCCTGATTGGTTTTGCCGGCCTGGCCGCCGCCCTCACCTCAACCGCTGACCGTCCAACGGTATGGCGGGTTTTTTCGCTGCCGGAGGCCACCCTGGCGACGTCACACAGCAGCGCCTTGAAGACCGGGAAGCCGGATATCCCGTCGAGGTTAGCGAGGTCGGTCAGCTCGTTGACGTTCCACTGCTGCCAGGCCTCCGGCCCCACCGGCGTCCCGCCCCCCATGGCGCACTCGATAGTCCCCGCCATGATGTCGTCGGTGACGCGGGCCCGGAATGTCACGCTGCCTCGCGGCGTCGTGACTTTAACGAGGTCGCCGTCGGTGATGCCCCGGGCCGCGGCGTCGGCGGTGTTGATGTCCACCGTCGGCTCGGGGTAGTCCTTGGCCAGGCCGGGTACGCCGTGGTGCTGCGAGCGGAAATCGTGCTCGGTGCGCGCCCCGGAGTTGAAAACGAGGGGAAACTTTTCGGCGAGGGCGGGGCTGGCCAGCGGCCCTTCCTCGGGCTCGATGTACTTCGGCAGGGGCTCGTAGCCGTACTCTTCCAGCGTCGTCGACCATATTTCGAACTTCCCGCCGGGGGTATCGAAGCCGGGTTTTCCATCCGGGCGCAGGCCGCCCTTCTGCCACTTCTTATACTCTATCATGGGCAGGGGGAGCCGGACCCAGCCCCCCGCCGCCCGGACGTCCTCCAGCGTGTAGCCGGAGCCTTCCAGCGCCTGCCGGACCATGCCCTCCTCCGTCCGGGGGAAGAGATGGCCGTAGCCCAGGCGCTCGGCCAGCCCGGCCATGATGAGGTAATCGTTGCGGGCTTCACCCCGCGGCGGGATGACCCGCTCCCGCAGTCGGAAAATCGGGCCGTAGACCATGTAGGAAAGGTTCTCGAACATGGTCGTGGCCGGCAGGACGATGTCGGCATAAGCGGCATCAGCGGTAAGCTGGCGGTCGATGCAGACCAGGAAGTCCAGCTTGTTCAGCATCTCGCGCCATATTGACGTCTGCGGCCAGGAGGTGAGCAGGGAGGCGCCGTGGACGATTAAGGCCCGGACGGGATAGGGTTCTCCCCGGAGCACGGCG
>MGNX01000002.1:3668-6261 GCA_001796935.1 Chloroflexi bacterium RBG_16_60_22 | reverse complement strand
GAAGCAATACTTCAGACTGATGATATTTAACTATGTAGAAGCAGCACTTTGACTCAAGGAATCCGGACAGGAAAAACGAATATGCGCAGACTCACAAGCCACAAGGCGGTATGTATAGCCTTGGTAATGGCGATGCTCGTCATTCCGTTTTTCCCTTTTTTGCCTTCGTCTGCCTACGCCGTCGGCTGGTATAACCCCAGCTGGCTTTACCGCGAGGCCGTCACCATTGACTATACCAAGGTCGGGGCCGATTTAACCGATTTCCCTGTTTATATAAACCTGGCAAATCTCGGCGCCTCTTTCTTTAGCCATGTCAATAATGGCGGCGGCGATATAAGGATTACCAAATCAGACGGTACCACGGAGTTAGCCAGAGAAGTGGTCAGCTGTAATACCGGTACCAGCACCGGCGAGCTGCATTTCAAGGCAGATACGCTTTCAAGTTCCGCCAATACGGTATTTTACATTTATTACGGAAATGCCGGCGCCAGTGATTACGCCGTGACCGATACTTACGGCCGAAATGCCGTCTGGTCCAACGGTTACGTCGGCGTCTGGCACCTGAGCGAGACCTCCGGAAGCGCCGCCGATTCGGTTGGCACGCATACCGGCACTTTCAACGGGAACCTGCCGTCAGCCGCCACCGGGATAATGGGCAGCGGCCAGAATCTTAACGGGACAACAGGATATATCCAGACGGACAGCGGCGAGTTGCAGACCGCCGATAGCTTTACCATCTCGGCCTGGTTCCAAACTACTGTCACGGATTATGCCCACCATATCGCCTGGGAGGGAGATGTCGCCGGCAACGGATGGGGGACTCAAGCAGAAATTAACCTTTCCATCGGGGAATACACCACCAGCGGCCAGGCCAACAGACTTAGTACTTGGCTCGGCAGCAGCGTTACGGGCTCGGCGGCCGACGCCATATCTCTCGGCGTGGCCTTTACGGACACCACCAACTTTAATTACATGGTCGCGGTAATGACGAACCTCAGTACCTCACCCGCCGGAGAGATGTTCTTAAACGGCGTTTCCCAGGGCACTGATACAGGGACCACCGCCAATACTTCAAGAGCCGGCTGGAACACCAATCTAAGGGTAGGGAGGGCCGGCACGAACGAACGCTATTTCAGCGGTGTGATTGATGAAGTACGCCTGTCCGGCGGTGTCCGGACTTCCGGCTGGAATTCAACCGAATACAATAACCAGTACACCCCCGGGACCTTCTATTCCGTCGGTGCGGAAACCCCCAACAGTCCCCCCACGGTGGACGCCGTGGGCATCTACGAGACGGACCACGTCACCCCGGTGACGTCGCTGACCCCGCAGACGGAGTACGCCGTCAAGGTTACGGTGACCGATGCCGATACCCTCAATGACCTGGATACGGTCAAGGTGACCATCTTCTACGATACTGACAGCGACAACGACCCCGCCGACGTGCCGGGTACCGGCGATACCCGGAATGCCGCCATACTTACCTGCACCGTGAGTGGCACGCCGTCATGGCAGATTGACCCATCCGCCAGCACCACCTGGGTCCTGGAGAGCGGCAGCTCCGTCCAGCCCACCCTTACCAATAATACCGGCGACTTCTGGTTCCACTTCCGGCCGGGCAAGGTGGCCACCGAGTCCGCCGACTGGGACGCCTATGCCGCGGCCGATGACGGCGTCAACACGCCCGGCACGCTCTACGACAGCAGCGGCTACGATATGAACTGGTACGGCGAGGTCTCCATCGATACGGTGAGCGTCACCTGGGGGCCGGCCGCGCCGGGGACGGACTTCGGGGATACCACCAAGCAGACCGGCATCTCCGTAACCTATATCTCCAACGGCAGCTACTATGAGAAGGTATCGGCCGGCAGCACCTGGACCAGCGCCTCGGGGGATGCCACCCTCAACGCCGGCGGCAACCCGGGGGCCCTGGAGATATCCATCAAGGCCGCGGTCACGGATAACCTGACGAGCGCGGTGCTGGCGCCGGTCTACGCCACCTATGCCACCATCGACGATACCGGCACGCCGACCGGCGAGTCCGGCGATGTCGTGGCCACCAACACGCTCTGGCTCAAGCTGGGCACGCCGCTTTACGCCGATACCTTCAGCGGCACCATTTACTACATGATTACGGATTCTCCATAAGAAGAATATAAAACCTGGAAAGGAACTTTCAGGGGGAGGTAAAGAAAAATGAGAGTGAGGACGGTACTAAGTATCCTGGCGAGTCTGGCATTGCTGGTCAGCCTGGCCCCGGCGGTCATGGCGGCCGAGGACACGGTGTCCGGGAGTTTCACCCCGGCCAACGTCACCCCCACCGTGTCCGCCGTGGAGATTTATTCGGACGCGGCGCTGACCTCCGTGGCCAACAGCCTCACGCCACAGGTGATGTACTTCATCAAGGTTACCGCCGCGGATGGCAACACCATCGAAGACATCGACCAGATAGACGTGGAGCTGTTCTACGATGCCGCCGGCGCGGACCCGGCGGCCCCCGGCGCCCCCAACGCGCAGACCGCCGCCAATATCACCTGGGACAAGGACGGCGGCGGCAGCGAGTGGGTGATATCCGCCGGCAGCCCCACCAGCT
>MGNX01000002.1:3252-3499 GCA_001796935.1 Chloroflexi bacterium RBG_16_60_22 | reverse complement strand
CCGGGACAAGGAAGTGCTGTGGTACGGCGAAATTGCCACCAGCGCCTCCGCGGACTTCGGCAGCGTGGCCGTGGGGAGCGGCTTTGCCGATAACACCAACGAGGTTACCGGCATCTCCGTGAACTATATCACCAACGGCGACTACGACCAGCAGGTCAAGTCCGGCGCTACCTGGGCCGGGGCCACCTACACGGGCAACTACGATGCCACCGGTGCCACCGGCAGCTCCCAGCAGTTCTCGCTGAAT
>MGNX01000002.1:0-2985 GCA_001796935.1 Chloroflexi bacterium RBG_16_60_22 | reverse complement strand
GAGGGCGGCGGGCGGGTTCGCCATGTCCGGCAGCTTTTACGCCCAGAAATTCGAAATGACCCAGGGCTCGTCGCTGCGCGCCCCCAACGTCTACGTGGTCGTTTTCAACAACACCGATGAAAACCTCAACGTGCGCATGACCACCCGGACGCCGCTGGGTGTCAAGCTTATCCTGCCCAGCTATGACTTCCCCCTGAAAGCCAGCGCCCAGAGAAAAATGGAGGTCGGCGTGGAGGTCGGGGCGGAGGCCATCCCCGGCGATTACCAGGTAGGCATCGTCGCCGAGCCATACAAGCAGGGCGTCAGCGGCATCCAGGTGGTCGGAGGTGCCGGACAGGACGCCCAGCTGACCATCACCGGGGAATCGGCGCAGGTTGACATCAATACGGTCAGCCCGGACGGTACCCCGGTACCTGCCATGATAAGGCTCCACCGGCAGTCCGGCGACGAAAACTTCGAGGTGGGGTATTCGGAAACGGGGAGTCTCGGGCTGACCGTATCCCCCGGCAGCTACCTGACCCAGGCATACATCGCCGGCAAGAAGATGGCCGAGGAGACCTTCGCGGTGGCGGTCGACGAGGAGAAGAGAATCGACCTGGTGGTCAAGACCGTCTACTTCGAAGGCTTTGAAGTCGTGCCCAACTACCAGCAGTCCACCGGCAAGCTGGTGATGGTACAGGTGGTCTATGCCGTCAACAACCTGCTCCAGGCCTTCCCTTCGGCCAGGGTAAACCTGCTGGTGAACCACGAGTCAGGCCCGGTCCAGAAAACGACCCTGGTCAACCTGAGCCAGCTGGAAAAAGGCAAGATGGAGCTGAGCTATAACTACATACCGGCCGACGGCTGGCGGCAGGGAAAGTACCTTTTTAAGCTGGAGCTCGAGGTAGGCGGACAGGTCTACACCACCTCGGCGGAGAAGGAGTTGAACGTCGGGGAAGCGGGAGAGACCGTCACCTCCGGCGACGGCCGGCTACCGCCGCCGAACCCCGGCAGCAGCCCTGTCGGCTCGCTTAACTGGATGATGGTGGGCGGCATCGCGGCGGGCGCCGCGGTATTGATAATCATTACCTTGCTGCTTATCAGAAGGCGGGCCTACTAGGACCATCTGTATAGCCGGCCCGGCCCGACTTACAAAGCAATGATGAGGACTGTCTTTATCATCTGCCTGGCATTGTTTATTTCTCCCCTGTTACCCGCCCCGGCCTTCGCCGACGGCGCAGTTAGCGGAAGCTTCAGCACCGCCGATAACATCTCGCCGGCAGCCGTTATCGACCTCTCCATCGCCGGCCGGAGCTCTAACTCGATAACGCTGAGGTGGACGGCGCCGGGCGACGACGCTAGTTCCGGCACCGCCGCCCAGTACGATATCCGTTACGCCGCTTCCCCCATCTCCAGCGAGGCGGACTGGGACGTGGCCACGCCGGTCGTCGGTATCCCTTCGCCGCACCTTGCCGGCTCTATCGAGACCTTCGAGATTCCGGGACTTGCCGCCGCGCGGACCTTCTGGTTCGCTCTGAAAACGGCCGACGACGTGCCCAACTGGTCCGCCCTGTCCAACACCGCCAGCGGCACCACCACCGAGGCGTTCCCTGAATGGTGGTTGACCTGGCAGCCAACCGTCACCGGAGTGCCCTTGCCGGAGCCCCCGGTTCCACCCCGGCCCCGCATGGAAATCAGAATCGACGATGAGCTTTTCTTCGGGGAGCTGGATGAAAAAGGGGCACTGCTGAACACCGAGGAATTTATGTCCGCCGACGGCGCCATCGGCATGATGATACAGGAAGGGACGCTGGTCACCGACGAAGAAGATAATCATGTCAACCTCATCGTGATAGAGCCGGGCGGGCCCTTCGTAGGTACCCAGGAGTATTTCAAGGTCCTCACTATATATCGCTTTGAACCGTCCGCCATCTTCACCCGGCCGATTTTACTGAAGCTGCGCTACGACCCGCAGGCCCTTTCCGACCCCGCCAACGAGGCGAATCTGCGCCTGGCGCTTTACGAACCTGCCGGGGAAGGCTGGCTCATCCTGCCCAGCTCGGTGGACGACCTTCCCGGCACCGTCCAGGGCTGGACTACCAGTGTCTCCACCATCGGCCTGCTGGAACCACGGCTGCACCGTCCGGCGGCACCGGTTATACCGGCGGCGGCCCCCCAGGCGCCCCCCCAACCGGTCCCGGCCCGCCTGAGGGCCGTATCGCTGGCGCTGGACTCGCGGGAGGTCAATCCCGGCGAGAGTGTGACGGTAACGGCGAGGGTAATTAATGAGGGAGACCTGGCGGGCGCTTTTAACGTACCTATAATGGTCGACGGTTTATCCATCACTGTCAAGAATATCTACCTGGAGCCACGACAGGAAAAGAACCTGGTTGCCAGACTAACGGCGGGTAAAGCGGGCCTGCACCAGATAGAAATCGGCACCTTGCGAGAGAGATTCATGGTAACCAGCATCGTACCGCCGGTCAGCGCCCGACTGATGGGTTTTCCCGGGCTGCTTGATTTAACCCTCACGGTGATGGTATCCGGGGCAATCTCGATGGTCATCCTCACTTATTTTGAGCGCCGGAGACGTAAAAAGCGTCCGGACACCCGGCCAACCGCCGCCGGCACCTTAAAATGAAGGAGGTTTAACCTTCCACCGGGTAATATCAAGGACTAAAAGCCGACTCAAAAGTTATAATTGTCGTCCTCTGTCGTCCATTTTACGGTACTCAAGCCTTCTAACTGCTCGAACCCCTTAATACGTCACAATCCATCGTTATGTTGGATCGGTCAAAGTAACGGTATCCCAACGAGAAGCGTACAAGGAGGAGGCTGATGAGGAGGCGTACGTCAGCTTTGGCGTAACGTAGGCTAAACCGTTGACGTTGCGGTGGACGAGAACCTAACGCCCTCCCTCACGGATTCCCTTACGTGTTCCCTTACGTCTCCCCTTACGTGTTCCCTGACGGCTTGCCTGACGGAAGTGGGCCGAAGAAAGAACGT
>MGNX01000001.1:12293-25042 GCA_001796935.1 Chloroflexi bacterium RBG_16_60_22 | reverse complement strand
GGTCGCCGTTATCTGGGGTACCCCCAGGCCGAGCACTTCCCGACTGGTGCAGGCGGCGCCGGGCCCGACGCCCACCAGCACCCCGGAAATTCCCGTCCTCATCAGCTCGAGGCAGGCGTTATAGCTGACGCAGTTGCCGACGATAATCGGCATTTTAGTCTGCTCGCAAAGCTCGGAAAATATCAGGCCGCGGTAGCTCTTGGAGATGTGCCGGGCGCTGGTGACCGTGGACTTGACCACCAGGATATCGGCGCCCGCCTCGGCGGCGACCGGCGCCAGGCGCTTGGCGTTGGCCGGTATCAGCGAGACGGCGCAGACCGCTCCCGCCTTCTTGACCGCCTGCACCCTCTCCCCCACGAGGTTTTCTTTGACCGGCTCCCGGTATATCTTTTGCAGCAGGGCGGTCACCTCGGCGTCCGTGGCCCTGGCGATTTTCTGGAGTATCTCGGCGGGTTTATCGTAGCGGGCCTGCACGCCGTCGAGGTTGAGAACGGCCAGCCCGCCCAGCTGGCTCATCTTGATAACGGTAGGGACATCGGTAACAGCGTCCATGTCCGCCGCGATGATGGGAATTCCGAAGGTGAAATCGCCAATCTGGAAATCGATATTGGTCTGGTCGGGGTTGAGGGTGACGTCCCCCGGCACGATGGCCACTTCGTCAAAACCGTAGGAATGCTTGAGCTGTTTGAACCGGGAAGCGGCCTTTTCGCTACACATCTGTGCTTTTCATTATAGCAAAATTTACGGATATATTGCAAGAGAAATAAAGCAGGTATTATTGGTATCTTGCCGGTCTGTCATTGCCAGGAGCGCCGCGACGTGGCAATCTATTAATCCGAAGCTATAGATTGCTTCGCCTCCGCCTGCGGCGGATGGTCTCGCAATGGCACTCGGTAAAACCGGACACAACCATAAAGCACTCCCCAGGGGAAGGCAATAGTTGACAATTCCACGGGCGCTGATTATAATTCGGTCACGAAAGAAAAATTGGGGCACCGCTATGTTCATATTTTTCTTGATTTTTGCGCTGATATTCCTCGTGTCCGGCGGTATCGGGCTGTTCCATGTCAACGTTAACCTGGGCTCCAGCAGCCCTCTCTGGTTTTACGGCAATCTCACCTTCGGGACTTTTACCGTCATCGGCATCGCGATACTGGTCTTCATGGCCCTCTTCAACACCGAGTTCGACTAAGCGCCGGAGTCCCGCCGCTCCCTCTTTGCCGAAAAATTCCCGGTTCTGCTATAATCCTTGGGGGAATTTTTACGCGAGAGAGGGGAGTTCCCCCCGGGCAATATGACGGCGACGCTGGATTTTATCAGTTCCGTACCCTATTTTGCCGGCCTGGACGGGCCCGTCCTCAAGGCCATCGGCCGGCACGTCTTCGAGAGGAAGGCCGAGCGGGGGGAAATACTCCTCTTTGAAGGCCACCCTACCGACGCGCTGTACTTCGTCGTGGCGGGGGCGGTCAAGGTCTTCAAGACCTCCGCCGACGGCAAGGAGCAGATTTTCAGTATCATCCGCCCCGGTGATTCCTTTAACGATGTCCCCGTTTTCAGCGGTGGGGTCAACCTGACCAGCGCCGAGGCCCTGGGGCCGGTGGTGGTCAACGGGATAAAGAAGACCGACCTCGAAGCGGTCATCAGGGAGTACCCCCAGCTGGCCCAGAACGTCATCCGTGTCCTCTCCAGGAAGGTTCAGGAGCTGGTATCGCTGGTGGAGGACCTTTCCTTCCGGCATGTGACCGGAAGGGTGGCCAAGATGCTGCTGGAGTACGCCGGCGATGGCGACGGCGAGCGGCCGCGTCTCACCCAGCAGGAGATGGCCGCGATGATTGGCACCGCCCGCGAGATGGTGGGGCGGTCGCTGAAGAGCCTGGAGGAGGAAGGTGCCATCAGGGTGGAGCGCAACCGCATCATCATCACCGACCTCGCCGCACTGCGGGAACTGGCGGGGGTGGCCTGATGAGAGAAATGTCGCAGACAGTTGCCGGTGCCGGAGATTATGATTAACGCTGGAGATGAATATATGGCGGACATGCCCATAATCGACCACGATAAGTGCCAGCAATGCGGTCTCTGCGCCAGCATTTGCGCCTGCGGGGCCCTGGTGGCCGACGAGAAAGGCAGCGTCAGCATTATCGAGGTGGAGAAATGCGGGTGGTGTACCCTCTGCGAGCTGGTATGTCCTTACGGGGCCATCAGCTGCCCCTTCGAGATAGTCATCGAGAGAAAGCCGGACCAGGACTGAACCTGCCCGGCCTTCCTTTTTCATTCGTAAAAGATTGATTCAGGCCCCTGTCCGCGACTTTTTTTCGCAGTCAAGGCAGCCCGTCTCCCCGGTTCAGCAGTACCGGATAAGGCTGCTATCGCAGCTTGATTAAAGTGGTATCCCGCCCGAAGATAAAGGACAATATCCAGTCCATGATGACCCTGATGCGGTTGTATGTCCCGGTAACCAGCAAGGAGTACCCCGCCAGCCAGATGAGGCGCGCCGGGAATCCATACACCCGCAATCCGCGGAACCGGAATATCGCCTTTGAGGTTCCGATGGAGACCATTTCTGCGGTGTTGGAATAAAGGTAAGGCCTCTTATCCCTGCCCCGGATATCGGCCAGGATATTATGGGCAGCAATCCGGGCCTGGCGGACAGTCGTATGGGCGCGGGGTGGTATCGGCCGGCCTGACCCGGGGTCTTTAAAATGAGCGCAATCACCGATGGCATAAACCCGGCGGTGCCCCGGCACCTCGAGGTACTCGTCAACCAGCACCCGGCCGATTTTATCCGTTTCGGCTTTAAGCTCGGCGACCCGCGGGTTGGCCACGACGCCGGCCACCCAGATGACCGTGCCGGCCGGGAAGCTTTCGGTGTTGTTGATGCACACCGTATCCCCCGAGATTTGCGTTACCTGTGACGCTAACCTCACTTCAATGCCCATACGCCGTAATTGCTTCATGACGTAGGCACCCAGCTTGAGATGCAGGTCCTTCACAATCTTATGCTCGGCTTCAACCAGGACGATTCTGATGGCGGACGGGTCAACCGACTGATAGTATTTCCTCATGTGTTTCTGGATGAAGTCCCTCAGCTCCGTCACCACCTGGATGCCGGTATAGCCGGCCCCGCACACGACGAAGGTGAGGAGTTGTTTCTGTTGCTCCGGGTCCTTTTCCGTACTGGCCTGCTCGAAGGTCCCGATGATGTGATTTTTAATGAGCATACAATCGTGCAGGGTCTTCAGGGTAAACAGATTGCCCCCGGCGGAGTCGAAGTCTGGCATATCGGTAACGCTGCCCAATGCCATGACGAGGTAGTCGAAGTCCAGCGTGCCCGCGGTGGTGATTACCCGGCGGGCATCAAGGTCAATCTGGCTGACGCTGGCCCGGATAAAGTTGAACCGGTCCCTCCAGTGCAGTCTCCTGATGGGATAGGCGATGTGGCGGGTCTCGATGCGTGCCATGGCTACCTCGTGCAGCAGGGGGGCGAACAGGAAGAAATTCTCTTCGCTCACCATGGTGGTTTCCACGTTCTCATTTCGGTTCAGCGCCGGGACCAGGTAGCGCAGGGTGTACGTGCCGCCGAACCCGCTCCCCAGTATCAGTATCTTTCGGCCGCCCACGTGCAGTTTTCGATGTGTCGTACTCTCCAGGCTCAGCAACCTCTTCAGGATTTCCCGGAACAGCGCCACGGAGACCCGGGCCAGTGAAACCGGGTTTAGCGTCATCCGGGCGATGCTTCCGTAGCTGTAGCTTCCGGTAAACATACCCCAGGCGGCTCTGGTAAAAGACTGGGGGCCGCTCAGGTTATTCTGCTCGTCGGCAATCAGCCGGTGCTGCGCCAGGAGAAAGGCCCGTGAGTCCTTGGCCTTATCGTTTATCAGGAAGAGGAGTCGTCCCCAGAGGTTGTCCCGGTGTATTTTTTTGCACAAAGGTTCATAATAATTCTTAAAATCGTGACGGGACACCCCGTAATGGACCGCGGTGCGGGCCGCCTCCCGGGCGGTCAGCAGTGCCGAGCCGATGCCATCCTTATATAACCTTGAAACGGCCGCATCGCCGATGGCCACGAACCTGTCCGCGTAAAAATTACGCGCGGAACTCACCGCGATGCGGGGCTGGCAGCCGCAGGCACGCTGGTACTGCGCCGGCAACCGGCTGCCCGGGATGCTGTGTCCGATGAAATCAGTAACTCCAACCGGATGTTTCCCGCTGCTCAGGACGGATACATTGATAAAGGGCCCCTTTGGCACCAGGGTCCCGAAAATCACCCCGGACCGGGGAATCAGGAAGGCGCGTGCCGCATTACCCAGGCGTGTCTCCACCTCATCTTTGCCGGCGTAGAGTTCATCCTGGGACATGGTCCGCGTCCGCGGCGGAAGATAATTTATGCCGTCGATTGGAATCGGTTTTGCATTTACCCCCGCTGCCAGCACTATCAAGTCGCAGGGCAGCTTTTCACCGGATACCTCGACCTCCGCCCGCTGCCCGAGATGTATGGCGGATATCGCCCGATTTTCTATCCTCGCGCCGCGTTTTTGAGCCTCCCTGATGAGCCACCCGTCGAAACTGACGTGGGTATCATAATGGGATATCCTCGGGCCGCCCCCGCGGTAAATGCTGGCAATCTCCACGTCTTTTTCCGGGTTGGAGATGCTGATTGAGGTATAGAGGCTGTGAACGGTAAAACGCCCTATTTTACGCTGGACTATCTCCCCGGGCACGGCCAGGCCCAGCTCGGACAGGTTCCTGAGCAAAGAGATAGACAGTATCCCGGCACAGCCCTTGCAGCCTTTCGGGCCGGGCTCGTCAAAGTTTCGCGGCTCGTAAACGGTGATTTCGGGAGAGACGCCGGCCTGCCGGGAAAAAAGGAGGAGGTAGAGCGCGAAAAAGCTGCCCGCCGGCCCGCCGCCGATAACGGCCACCCTGGAACCTGTTTTTAGTCCATATCTTTCTTCACTCACCGTAACACCAAACGCTTGAGGTTCTTAAGATTATACTCCTCCCTTATAATGAATGAAAAAGATAGAATTCGTCAGCTCGTATTACGTCATCTCGGCCACTTTCCGGGAATAAACCCGGTAGTCGAGCGCCAGGAACACGCTGTCCGGTAGCAGGTTGCCGACTTTATCCCCGTACATCAGACTTCCCGAACGCGGTAAGCGCGCCGCAGAATGAAGGCCAGTACCAGGGAAATGACGCTCAGGGTGATAAACGTGATGAAACCGAAGGAATAGCCGGAAGTACCCTGGACGCGGACGAAAAAGCCCAACAGGGGAGGGATGGCAAAGCCGCCGAAGGCCCCGATACCGCCCACCCAGCCGGCGGCGCCGCCCACGGCTCCGGGCAGGTACTTGGGGACGAGCTTGAAAATCCCGGCGTTGCCGACGCCCATGCCCAGCGCCATGATTACCGCCCCGGTTACCGCGATTCCGAAGCTTCCGGAAAAGGTTATCATGAGGGAGCCGACGAGCATGGTCGCCAGGGCCAGGATGACCGTCAGCTCGCCGCCGGCCCTGTCGGAAAAGATACCCCCGGGGACGCGGATAAGGGAGGCCAGCACCGAGTACATCATGGTCAACGCCCCGGCCGTCCCCAGGCTAAGCCCGAACA
The DNA here is from genome assembly GCA_001796935.1 of Chloroflexi bacterium RBG_16_60_22. Lineage (GTDB taxonomy): Bacteria > Chloroflexota > Dehalococcoidia > Dehalococcoidales > RBG-16-60-22 > RBG-16-60-22. The sequence continues at coordinate 19,435 of MGNX01000001.1, read as the reverse complement.
GCTCTCCCCAGAAGGTGGGAAACCAGGCCGTCAGCGCCAGGAAACCGCCGAAGGTGGTGAAGTAGAGGGCCACCAGGAACCAGGTCGGCCACCGCTTCGCGGCCGTGGTCAGCCCGTGCCAGACCCCCCCGCCGGGAAAAAGCTCCTGACCGTATTCCCGGCAGACCTTTTTGGCTTCATCCGGCGACTTGCCCTGACGGCATAATTGAAAGTAGTAAGCGTTCCGGCCGATGATGGCATACGCGATGGTGCCGGCTATCAGGAAGACGAGCCAAATGGTATAGGCTCCGGTTATCGCCCAGAGGCCGACGACGATGGGTATCAGCCAGGCGAACAGCCCGGGGGCCATGTTGCCGAAACCGGCGTAAGCCCCCAGGGCCCAACCCTGCTTTTTCTGGGGGAACCAGTAGGAAGTCTGCGCGATGCCCACGGAAAAAGTGGCGATACCGAAGCCGACCAGCAGTCCCAGGACCAGGACCAGGGGGAAATAGGCCGGGGTAAGTCCCTCCGGGTGGAGAATGTTCAGTAAAATAAGCAGGCCGGCCATGCCCACGGCTGATATGCTGAGAAGCCACAGGAAGGGCTTTTTGCCGCCGGTTGTGTCCACCCAGGCGCCGAAGGGTATCCGGGCCAGGGAGCCGCTGAGCATGGGCATGGCCACCAGCAGCCCTATCTGGACCGGAGACAGTTCCAGGGGCACTTTCAGGAGCTTGGCCGTGGGGCCGAAGAGGGATACGGCGGCAAACCCGATGAAGAATCCCAGCGTTGCCCCGAACAGCCCCCGGGTTGGCGAACCCTTCAGCTGGCTCATGTAAACACTCCTTTGAAACGGTATTTGATTAAAAGCTCCTCGGCTGGCGGCGGTACCACATCACAATCTGGTAGGGCCGCCAGAGATATGCGAACGGTATCGACAGCATGTGCACCAGCCGCGTGAACGGGAAGAGGCCCACCAGGACGAAGGCGTTGACGGCATGGACCTGTACCAGGAGCGGCAGGGACGAGATGTAGGTTACCTTCGGGGAGAGGGTTACCACCGACCAGAAATAGGGCGCCGCCGTTTGCACGTACCAGGCCGAGCCCCAGCGGTAGAAGACGGCAATGCCGATGCCGGCGATTACCTGGATGAGCAGCAGGACTAGCAGCACCACGTCCATCGGGGTGGTCACCACGCGGAGGCGCGCACTGGTGCCTCTTCTCAACAGCAGGAAGACCAGCCCCACCAGCACCAGCAGTCCCAGGGCCAGGGCCGTCCCCTCCAGAATGTAGAGCCTGACCGGAACGCCGTTGAACGCGCTTATGCCCCCGGGAAAAAGTACGCCGAGCAGGTGACCGAGCAGGATAAGGATAATCCCGTAGTGCCAGGGTACGGAGCCCCAGAAAAGCTGCCGGTTCTCCAGGAACTGGGAAGAAACACTGGAATAGCTGAACTGGTTGGTGACATAGCGCCATATCAGCCCTGTCACCGCCACCGCTATCGTCAGGTAGGGCAGGATGCCGAACAGAAAGAGGTCAATCATGGGCCAAACCTCCGCTTTTTATCAGTTTCCGGTCTATCTGGCCGAGGAACCGCCGCAGCGAACCTACCGCTGGCCCGTAGCCCGGCCTGTCCTTCGGGAAGGACTTTTCCATCTTCTCCAGGACCGGCAGGATACAATCGCGGACCAGAGGGGCCGCGAACTCCCGGTCACGGGCAACGCTCAGGAAACGCAGCAGGACGCTCAAATGGTCGGCCAGTTCCGTCCCTCCGGAAAACCCGTGGGACTGGTAGGCTTCCTGGAGCCTTACCAGGAACACACTCCGCCTGGGAGTCTCGCCGAAGGTATGGTAGCCGATGTACAGCGTGTTCGCCGGCGTAACGTCGAAGGTCTGCGTATAGAGTTCCTCCATCGCCCCGGGAGGCTGGCTCCGGGCAAAGTCCGCGAACGATTGCATGGCCTCGGCCGCGCCGTTATGAGATGCTTTCAGCCCGGCGGCGCAGTCTTCGGCGGACGTCACCAGCGCTGCGCCGGGGTAGTCCAGGACATCGGCAAAGAGTCGGCAGAGCTGTCCGGTCTCTTCGGGGAATATCACAGCCCCCTCCTCGGCGGATTGATGAAGCCGAAACCCACCTGGTACTTGTGCTGCTGGGGGTCGACCGTCTGCTGGATTTGCTCCTCCCGCCGGTACGGCGGAATCACGAACCGGTCGTTGAAGCGGGGCAGGGAGGTCAGGCGGGCGATTTGCCTGGCAGCGTCCGGCGTTAATCCGGCTTCGGTCAGCATCTCTTTGGCCTGGCTATCGGTGATATGTCCCGATGTCTGCGACCGCGCGTAACCGCGTACCGCCCATAATTTGTTCAGGGCTCCGCTTATTATCCCGGTATTGCCCCCGGAGAAAAGGCGGGCCAGGTATTTCAGTGGGACGCGCAGGCTTTCGCTGTTCCCGAGGTAGCTTTTTTCGGCGAGGTCATAGCGGCCGGTCCTGGTTGAAGCGGCGACCGGCAGGAGGGGTGGGACGTAGAAGAGCATGGGCAGCGTGCGGAACTCCGGGTGCAGCGGCAGGGCCAGCCCCCACTCCTTGACGAACCTGTAAACGGGTGAGCTCTTGGCCGCGCCGAGCCAATCGTCGCTGATGCCGTTCCGCCTGGCGGCGGCGGCTACCTCCGGGTCGGCGGGGTCGAGGATAAGGCGGCGCTGCGCCTCGACCAGGTCGGCTTCCGGTGCTTTCGCCATCGCCTCGATGCCGTCGGCGTCATAGAGCAGGACGCCGGTATAGCGGATTCTCCCCACGCAGGTATGGAAGCAGGCCGGCGCCTGGCCCGTCTCCAGACGGGGGTAGCAGAGGATGCACTTCTCGGACTTGCCCGTCTTCCAGTTGTAGTACGTCTTCTTATAGGGGCAGCCGCTGACGCAGAAACGCCAGCCGCGGCATTTCTCCTGGCTTATCAGGACGATGCCGTCCTCGCCGCGCTTGTAGATGGCGCCGCTGGGACAGACGGCCAGGCAGGCCGGGTTGAGACAGTGGTTGCAGATGCGCGGTATGTAGAAAAAGACCAGCTGCTCAACCCGGAAGAGCGCCTCCCGTTCGGCGGGGGTCAGCTCTTTCAGGTTAACGTCGTTTTTAGCGTAAACCGGGGAGCCGCTGAGGTCGTCGTCCCAGTTGGGGCCGGCCTCCACGTCGAGGTACCGGCCGGTGATTTTAGAAATCGACCTGGCGGTTGGGGGGGCGTCACCGGGCGGGGCGGTGAAAAGGTGCTCGTAATCGTAGGTCCACGGCTCGTAATAGTCGTCCATGGTCGGCAGGTGAGGATTGTAGAACATACTGGTCAGTATTCCCAGCCTCCCGCCGGTGCGGGGTACCAGGGAGTTCCCCTTGACCTCCCAGCCGCCGCGGTACTTGGCCTGGTCTTCCCACAGGGTCGGGTAGCCCGTCCCCGGCTTGGTCTCCACGTTGTTCCACCACATGTATTCGGTGCCGTCGCGGGAAGTCCAGAGGTTGTTGCAGGCCAGGCTGCAGGTATGGCAGCCGATACACTTGTCCAGGTGAAACACGGATGATAACTGCGCTCTAACGTCCATCATCTTCTCCTTACCAGACCGGTTCGCCTTCCAGTTTTCTCACCAGGACGTAGGTATCCCGGTTGATTCCGGTGGGGCCCCAGTAGTTGAACGAGTAGGTAAACTGCGCGTAGCCACCGGCCATCAGCACCGGCTTGAGCCGGGCCCGGGTAAGACTGTTGTGCCCCCCGGCCCGCCGGTTTCCCCGGAGGGGGGATTTGGGGACGGAGATAGTCCGTTCCGGCGAGTGGTAGAGGAAGCAGGTGCCTTTGGGAATCCTGGCGCTGACCACCGCCCGGGCCACCACGACGCCGTGGTCGTTGTAAACTTCCACCCAGTCGTTGTCCCGGACGCCTATCCCGCCGGCGTCCTCCTCGCTTATCCAGAAGGGCTCGCCGCCGCGCGACAGCGTCAGCATCAGCTCGGTATCGCCGTAGGTGGAGTGGATATGCCACTTGCCGTGGGGCGTGAGGTAGTTGAGCATGATACTCTTGCCTTCCGGCCGGGTCCGGGTAAAGTCCCCGAAGTCCTGCGGCCCGGGGTTGGGCTTATAGACGGGCAGGTTCTCGCCGAAGGCGAGGTATAGCTCGTGTTCGAGATAGAGCTGCTGGCGCCCGGTCAGGGTGCGCCAGGGTACCAGGCGCTCGGTATTGATGCAGAAAGGCGAATAGGCTCTCCCGCCGTTGATGATGCCGGACCAGCAAGGGCTGGTGAGCAGACGGGCCGGCTGCTGCTGCAGGTCCATGAATGTCGACGATACGCCGCGGCCGCTTTCGGCCAGGTCGGCCAGGGGCACGCCGACCAGCTTTTCGTATTCTTTAAAAGCTTTTAGTGCCACCTCCCCGTTGGTCTCGGGGGCGAGGTGGAGGATGACGTCGGCGGCTTCCCGGGCATCGGCCAGTGAGGGGTACCTGCCGCCGTCCCACTGCTGGGTGGGGCGGGAGTCCAGCAGCTGGTCGTAAAACTCCTGGATGCCCCACCTGACGCCGTGGGCGCCGATGCCGTTCTGCCGGGCCAGCGGGCCGAGGGAGATAAAACGCTGGTAAAGGTCGGCGTAGTTCCTTTCCACCACCCGGAGATGGGGCATGGTCTTGCCGGGGACCGGCTCGCATTCGCCCCTGGTCCAGTCCTTGATTTGCGCCTGCGCAATTTCGTCGACGCTATCGTGCTGGAGCGGCACGCAGACGATTTCCCTGACCGGCCCGGTAAAGTGGCTCACGGCCAGCTCGCTGACCTTTTGGGCAATCGACTTGAAGATATCCCAGTCGCTCTTCGATTCCCAGCAGGGCGGCACGGCCCGGGAGAGCGGGTGGATATAGGTGTGGAGGTCGGTGGAGGAGAGGTCGTCCTTCTCGTACCAGGTAGCCGTGGGCAGGACGATATCGGAGAAGAGGGCGGTGGTATCCATGCGGAAGTTGATATCCACCACCAGGTCCAGCTTGCCCTCGGGGGCCTCCGGGCGCCACCGGACGTCCTTGACGCTTTCCCCGGCCACCTCGTCGGCGTTCACGGTGCTGTCCGTACCGAGGTAATGCTTGAGGAAGTACTCGTGCCCCTTGGCGCTGGACATCAGGGCGTTGCCGCGCCAGACCAGCCAGAGGCGGGGCCAGTTTTCCGGCGCGTCCGGGTCGTCGATGGCAAAGCGCACCTGGCCGGTCTTCAGCTGCGCCACCACCCAGGCGATAATCTCTTCGTCGGTGCCGGCGCCGGCTTTTTTGGCCGCCTCGACCAGGGCGAAGGGGTTCTTGTTGAACTGCGGGAAGAAGGGGAGCCAGCCCAGGTGCACCGCCCGGGCCTGCATGTCCATGGTGTGTCCCTGCGCCAGCTTGCCGTTGCCGGACGGCGGGTTGTAATCGCTAAAGCTGCCCTCATATCGCCACTGGTCGGTGTGGACGTAGTAAAAAGAGGGGCTGTTCTGCAGCCGGGGCGGCCCGGCCCAGTCGGTGGCGAAGGCAATGGTCGCCCAGGGGGCAATGGCCGCCAGCTTTTCCTGTCCCACGTAGTGGGCCAGCCCGCCGCCGTTCCGCCCGATACATCCGGTCAGCACCAGGCCGGTAATCACGGAGCGGTACATCAGGTTGTTGTGGTACCAGTGGTTGACGCCGGCCCCGATGATAACCGTGCACCTGCCTTCGGTCTTCTCCGCCGTGCCGGCGAACTCGCGGGCGAACTTCACCACCGTCTGGCGGTCGATGCCGGTAAAGGCTTCCTGCCAGGCGGGCGTGTAGGTCTTCTTATCATCATAGTCGGCCGGGTAGTCCCCCGGCAGTCCCCGCGGCACCCCGCAGCGGGCCATGAGCAGGTCGAGCACGGTGGTCACCGGGACCCGCCCCGCTTCGGTCTCCAGGTACCTGACGGGCACGCCGCGCGACGAGACCGACCGCCCCTCATAATCCGCGAACTCTACCGGCAACACCTCGCCGCTGTCTCCGGCGAAGGTGAGCACCGGGTCGAGGTCGGCCCCATCCAGGCCGTCCTTCGTCTGGAGGTTCCATTTCCCTTTGTCCTGCCTGGCCCAGCGGTCGCCCATCGAGCCCCGGGGCATTCTCGGCTGCCCGGAGTTAGCGTCATGTACCAGGAATTTCCAGTCACCGTTCTCCACGTCCTGGTAGCGGTCGAGGACGTTCGCCCGGACGAACCTCCCCGCCCGATAGGTATCCCCGTCTTTCTCCAGGGCTACCAGGAAAGGCGAGTCGGTGTATTTTTTCAGATAGTCGGCGAAATAGGGCACGGTGCGTTCGACGTAGAACTCCTTGAGGATGACATGGTTGACGGCCATCCAGAAGGCGCCGTCCTGCCCCGCCTTGACCGGCAGCCACCAGTCGGCGTACTTGGCCACCTGGCTGAAGTCCGGGGAGAGGACGGTGAACTTGGCCCCGGCGTAGCGGCCCTCCGCCACGAAGTGGACGTCCGGGGTGCGGGTCATATTCAGGTTGGAGCCCATCGCCACGATGTACCTGGCGTTATACCAGTCAGCGCTTTCCTGGACATCGGTCTGCTCTCCCCACGTCTCCGGGGAGGCCGGGGGAAGGTCGCTGTACCAGTCGTAGAAGCTCAGGTTGACGCCGCCGAAGAGCTGTAAAAGGCGGGAGCCGCCGGCGTAGCTCAGGTAGGACATGGCGGGGATGGGGGAAAAGCCGGCGACGCGGTCCGGGCCGTATTTCCTGGCGGTATAAATCATGGAGGCGGCGGTAATCTCCAGGACCTCGTCCCAGGAGGTGCGGCGGAAACCGCCCTTGCCCCGCGCCTTCTGGTAACGGGCCCGGGCGGCCTCGTCTTCCACCACCGAGGCCCACGCCGCGACGGGGTCGGCGGAATACTTTTTCGCGTTTCGCCAGAGGTCGGCCAGCACCCCCCGGATATAGGGGTATTTCACCCTCAGGGGGCTGTAGATATACCAGGAGAAGGATATGCCGCGCTGGCAGCCACGCGGCTCGTAAGGGGGCATATTCTTATCGAAGTCCGGGTAGTCCAGCGCCTGCGTCTCCCAGGTGATGATGCCGTTTTTCACGTAGACCATCCAGGAGCAGCTGCCGGTACAGTTGACGCCGTGGTTGCTGCGGACGGACTTGTCATATTCCCAGCGGTTGCGGTAGAAGTCCT
>MGNX01000001.1:7307-12273 GCA_001796935.1 Chloroflexi bacterium RBG_16_60_22 | reverse complement strand
CCCAGCTGCGCCGCTGCGGATTGATGATATCCTGAATCCAGCTCATTTCGAGCCTCCTTTGACCATGGGTCGGCGCACTCCGGCGAGCCTTCTCCTCCAGACAAGCTGGAAAACGCCGGCGATGATAATCACGCCGGCAATCCCGACGATGATAAAGGTGCCGGGGGCCTTGGCCGCTGCCGGTCTCTCCGGGCGGCCGGCTTCCCGGAAAAACGCCGCCAGGTGAGCTATTTCCTCGTCGGTGAGCGGCCGGTTGCCGTAGACGTCTTTCATGATGGGGAACGGGGTGGTCTTCATGATGGAAGCCAGCCCCGCGTCTCCCAGTCTGGAATAAGCATCGGTCATGTCCCTGGCGAGCGTGCCGCCGCCGAGCGCCCCGATACCGCCGATATTGTGGCAGGAGATACACGCGGCTCCCCCGTTCCGGAGGGAGGTCTTGCCCGTGTAGATGTTCCTGCCGACCCCGGCGTCTCCGGCCGCGGGCCCAGCCTGAGGAGTTGTCGGTTTCGGGGCCGGGGACGGAGCAACCGGCGCGCCGCTACCGCCCTCGATGTAGGCCAGCACCTCTTCCGCCTCCTGCCGGGAAAGCCCAAGGTTGGGCATGGCCAGGCCGTATTCGGCCACCAGCTCCCTGATGATGGCGTCCTGCTGGCTGATGAGCTGGTCCGGGGAGGTAATAATTCTCAGTACCCAGTCGCGCTCCCGCCGCTGCGTAACGCCCTTCAGGTCCGGGCCGGTCGGGCGCTTTCCTCCGCCGATGCTGTGGCAGAGGCTGCATTTGCTTTCAAAGATGGCCTGTCCCGCCCCGGCGGGTGCTGCGGCGACCGGGGGAGCCGGTGCGTGGGGAGCGGATGACGCCGCCGGGCCGGTTACTGAGGCTATTTCACCGGGTACCGCAGATACTTCCTGGCGGGCACTTTCCCAGTTCTTAATAAACGTCGCCAGGTCGGTAATCTGGTGCTTATTCAGGGGGCCGCCTTCTTCATCACCGAAGGCCGGCATGGCCGTTCCGACTATTCCCCTGGAGATAGTTCGATGCAGGGTCGGCTCATCGAGCGGCGTGTTCTTAAGCGCCGGACCGACTCCTCCTCCTCCCCCGGGACCGTGGCACGTGGCGCAGTTCGAGGCATACAGCCCGGCACCCCTCTCGACTGCCTCGGCGGTCATTCGTTCCTGAGCCGCCGCCTGCCGGCCGGACTCGGTCGCCCAGTAGAGGGGAATGAAGACCAGCACGGCCAGGGTTAATAACAGACCGATTAATATTTTTCTCTGCAATTTCTCAAACCTCGGTTGCCTGAGATTCTTCAAATCCGCTGCGCTGGATGATGGTGCCCGTGTCCACCACCAGCTCGCCGTTCTCCACCGTGACGGGGAAAATATCCAGAGGGCGGGGTGGGGGACCGGAGTGGACCACGCCGTAGCGGTCGAAGATGCCGCCGTGACAGGGACAGTTGAACCTGCCGTTTGCCGCCAGGTCATCCTCGCTGGGGTCCTCCGGCTGCCAGGGCACCACGCAGCCGACGTGGGTGCACTTGCGGTAAAGGGCGAGGAAACCCGATTCGACGCGGGACAGGTAGAAGCGCTGCTCCGGGAAGTAGGTCACCGTGCCCACGGGCATGGCCATCGCCTCTTCCACCGTGGCGATTTTCAACTTCGACCCGAAGCTTCCTTCCTCGATGCGGGGCCACAGTGACGCCACCAGACCGCCGATGGTCTCGAGGCCCACCGCCCCGGCCGCCACCCACCAGGCCCGGCCGAGGAATTGCCTCCGGGTCAAGCCCCCGGTCTTTTCCGCGCTGTCCCCGAACGAGGACATACTTTCAGCCATGTACCAACTCCGTTCCCGGTAAAAATGTCAGAATGGCAGTGCCCCCGGCGGCAGGTCCCAGGGCCAGACAAGGTGCATGCCCATTCCCCGGAAGAAGATGCCGACGATGGTGAGCGTAAAGTAGGTTGTTACGAAGGCCGTAAAAAGCCCGATGAGCACCTCCCGCCGGGAAGGCCGCCACCGGCGGATAACTACGTAGAGCAGTATTATCAGCCCGCCGACGACGATAATCGGGATAACCCACCCCGGCCACAGCTCCGGCTCGGCGACTATCGACCTCACCCGGACGAACTCGTCAAAAAGCACGAGGCCCAGCAGCCAGATAAAGGTATAGACGGCCGACCCGACCGCGATGAGCCTGCCTTTCTTTGACGCAAACCATATCCCCACGTCTTTTTTACTGCGGTCGATGTAGGGAACCGCCATGAGCAGGACGATTACCAGCCCGGGGATAATCAGTCCGGCCAGCGCCGGGTGCATATGGAGGAGCAGCTCCTGCAGGCTGAGGAAGTACCAGGCCGCCTTGGCCGGGTTTTCCGTTACGTTCGGGTTGGCCAGCTCTCGCAGCGGGGCCTTCACGAAGGCGGACCAGAGTAAAAGTACCACGGAGGTGCCCAGGGCCGCCAGCAGCTCCAGCACCAGCAAGTTGGGCCAGGACATCACGGTATCTTCCGGCCCCTTGTCCACCATGGGGCTGGTGCCTCTGACCAGTTCCATCAGACCGTAGGTCCGGGACGGGTCTCTGGGGAACACTTCCTGTATAGGTTCCCTGGTTTTACCGGTCTCCATACTCGTTCTCGGATGCCTCGGACGGACTGGAAAGTCCGCCATCCTTTCTTATCCGCCAGAAGTGGATGCCGATGAGAATCGTCATCACCACCGGCAGGACAGCGATGTGCAGGGCGTAAAACCTGACAAGCGCCGGCGGGCCGGCCTCGGCCGCCCCCAGCAGGAGCTGGCGGAGCGCCTCGCCGATGAGCGGGAACGCGCCCACGATGTTGGTGCTCACGGTAATCGCCCAGTATGAAAGCTGGTCCCAGGGGAGAAGGTAGCCGGTGAAGCTCAGGAGCATCGTTACCACCCAGAGCAGGACGCCGATGACCCAGTTGAACTCCCTGGGGCGCTTGTAGCCGCCGGTAAAAAAGACGCGGCAAAGGTGCAGAAACACCACCACCACCATGAGATGGGCGGACCACCGGTGCAGGCTTCGCATCAGGGCACCGAAGGTCACCGCCGTATCCAGGTTTTGTATGTCCGTGTAAGCACTTTGGACGGAAGGTACGTAGAAGAACATCAGCCAGGCCCCGGTGACGACCAGAATCAGGAAAAGGACGAACGATATTACGCCCAGGCCCCAGGTATAGGTTAATTTAAGGGAGTGCAGCTTAACTTTGACCGGGTGGATGTGCAGGAACCAGCTGTTCATAATTGCTCTTGCCCGGTTTTCATCATCAGCGGGGTAGCCCTGGCGGAAAATGGAACGCCACACCCGGTTCCTGGTGATGATATCGGCCACCGAGTGGTTTTTCGTGGTCATTAGCCGGCACCTCCCGTCCCGGGAGCCCCGCTGGCACCGGCGTCCGGTGCGGTGCTCTCCTCGAAGGAGAACGCTTCCATGGTGATTGCGCCGGTAGGGCAGCGCTCGGCGCAGAGGCCGCAGCGCGTACAGAGAGTTTCGTCCTTTATCATGGCCGTCCCCATCTTTAACGTCTCGCTGCCGCTTTTAAAATCGTCCAGCGCCAGGCCGTACCTGGCCAGGACCGCCTTCCTGACTTCCGGGTCGCCGTCAATCCTGTCCAGGCTGACCATCTTGAAGCAGTTCCAGGGGCAAACGTCCACGCACCCCCCGCAGAGAATGCAGAGGTCCCCGTTGAAAACGGTCTGGATGTGGCATTTCAGGCAGCGCCCGGCCTGCTCACGGGCGGCCGCTTCATCGTAGACCATCTCTACTTCGGAAACACCGGTACGGCGGTCCAGGGGTATTTTGGGGGGGCTGACGCGCCGGGTTTGCCGGGACCCGGGGAGGGGTAGCTCGGCGGGGGTTACGGGCACCATCCTGGCCCGAAGCGTCACTTTTTCCCGTCCGTTTTTAAGATAGTTGTCCATCGCCCGGGCCGCCCTGTGGCCGTCCGCAATCGCCTCGATGAGTGTCCGCGGCCCGTAGACGACGTCGCCCCCGGCAAAGACGCCCGGGGCCGTCGTCGCCAGGGTCGCATCGTCGGCGATGATGGTACCCCGCGGCGAAATCTTGATTCCATCCTTCGGCCGGATAAAGCCGAGGTCGCTCTCCTGGCCGATGGCCATGATGACGGAACTGCAATCGATAACCGATTCCGACCCCGGGACCGTTTCCAGGGTGCGCCGCCCTGTCTCATCGTGGCGGGAGCGGGTGGCCAGAATCTCCAGGCCGCTCACCCGGCCGCCTTCGCCGATGACCCGGCCGGGAACTATCCCGGTATGGAGGATGGTGCCCTCCTCCAGGGCGCCTTCCAGCTCCTCCCGGGAGGCGCGCATCTCTTCGCGGGTACCCCGGTAGACCATGTGCACCTCCCTGACTCCCAGACGCAGGGCGTAGCGGGCGGCGTCCGCCGCTGTTACCAGTTCCCCGGAAGGCAGCTGCTCGTAGACCGTTTCTCCCAGCCTGGCGGCAACGCGCGCGGCATCCACGGCGACATCGCCGCCGCCCACCACCACCACTTTATCGCCGAGCTCCGCCCGGTAACCCAGGTTCACGTTCAGCAGAAAGTCCACCGCCGCCAGCACGCCGTCCAGCTGGACGCCCTCGATATCCATGCCCCGGTCCTTGTGGGCGCCGATGGCGATAAACACGGCTTCAAATCCCTGCGTTTTCAGGCCGGCCAGGTCGAAGTCCTTCCCGAGGCGCGTATTGAGCCTGAGCTCTACCCCCAGGTCCAGGACCTCCGCAATCTCCCGCTTCAAAAGGTCGCGCGGGAGGCGGTACTCCGGGATACCCAGCACCGCCATGCCCCCGGCCGCCGGGGCTGCTTCAAAGACGGTTACTCCGTGGCCCAGGAGGGCCAGGTCATGGGCGGCGGCCAGTCCCGCCGGCCCGGCGCCGACAACGGCTACCCGATGTCCCGCCATACCCACGGTGTTGACCGCTTTCCCCACCCCTCC
>MGNX01000001.1:1982-7293 GCA_001796935.1 Chloroflexi bacterium RBG_16_60_22 | reverse complement strand
AGCTCTCCAGAGTGAAGGCGTTACCCGTCGCCCGTCCCGTCAGGAGGGCGGCGCCGGCCTTCTTCCGGCCGTCGGCAGCGGGTAAATCTTTCAGGGCTTCCACGCCGTAGGTCTCGCAGAGAAACCGCTTCAGGGCGCGGATGGTTATCGGGGCGTCAATCCTGCCGCGCCGGCAGGCTTTTTCACAGTGAGCGGCGCAGATGCGGCCACAGGTCGAGGCAAAAGGATTGGGCTGTCTCGCCCGCACGTACCCGGCCCGGTAGTCGGCGCCGGACACGGCGTTGACGTATCCCTGGGCGTCAGTGTGCACCGGGCAGGCGTTTTGACAGCTGATTACCCTTCGATAGTAATCGGCATCGACGATGCTGACCTGATATCTCGGATTGGCCACAGTCGCCTTGATTACCCCCGCTTTCTCCAAATATATTGAAAATATTTTAACGTTGATTATACCCGGAGGCGGTGCTCCGTTGCAACCAGGGCGGTCAACCCCCGCCTTCCGGAGAAAACACCCCCTAACCCATATTAGGGAGATGCTCTTGAGGCTGTCTGTCAAAAAAGTGACAAAAAGGGGGGGCTTTGTTATAATTTTTTCCAGCAATATTGAATGAACAATTTGAGACAGTTAAAAAAGCATGGCGACAACCGCTCCTTCCAGCCTCATTAAATCGATACCCTGTTTTACCGAGCTCGGCCCTGAGGCCATAGCATGGCTGATAGACTGTGTCCGGGAGCAGTCCTTCAGCAAGGGACAGGTAATCATTCTGGAAGGCGAATCATGCCCCGGCCTGTTCGTGGTCAAGAAGGGTTCGGTCAAGCTGTACCGGAGTTCCCCGAAGGGTGAGGAGCAGATAGTGCGCATCGTGCACCGCGGGGGTTGCTTTGAGTGCGTGCCCCTCCTTGACGGCGGCACTAACCCGGTAAGCGCCCAGGCGCTGGAAGCCACCGATTTGTACCTGCTGGCGGCGGCCGACTTTGATGCCCTGTTCACTCAAAACCCGCGGCTTTCTTTAACGTTTTCTGCCATCATGGCCAGGAGGCTGCGTTCCCTGGTGAACGTGGTGGGAGATTTCTCGGTGCGGCGGGTGTCCCCGCGCCTGGCGGCGTTGCTCTACCAGTTAGCCGAGAAACGGGGCGAGTCGCTGGTGGTATCGCCCTCGGTGCCGCTGAGCCAGCAGCACCTGGCGTGTATGCTGGGGTGTTCCCGGCAGGCCGTCAACAGCTCACTGCGCAAACTGGTGGCCGACAATATCATCAGGATGGAGGGACATCGCATCGTCGTCCTGAATCCCGAGGCACTGAAAAGAGTCTCCCAGTAAAACCGTTGCCCTGGAATAACAGGCTTCGTGAGAGGTAGTCGGCCCCGGGTTTTTCTCCGGCGTCCGGGACGTTCCTCTTCTCCAGCCGACGCTCCCGCCCTTCGGTGTGCTCCGGGTCCACGCCTTGTACAATCACCGCGCCCCTGTGTTAAGATTTTTAAAATGGTTGATTGAGCCGTGGACGGTATCCCGATGTCTTCTCAACTGGAATTTTTAAAGTCACTGCCGTATTTTGAAAATCTTGATGACGAGGTGATAGCCCGGATAAGCCAGGACGTCCTGGAGCTGTCCTTCGCCAGGGGGCAGGTCCTTTTCCTGGAAGACGAGCCGTGCCGCGGTCTCTACGTGGTCAAGGCGGGGCGAATCCGTGTTTTTAAGACATCGCCGGAAGGCCGGGAGCAGGTGATGCTCATCGCCCAGCCCGGTGACAGCTTTAACGATGTCCCCGTCTTTGACGGCGGCCCCAACCCGGCGACCGCCGCGGCGCTCGATGCGTCGGTGGTCTATCTGGTCCCCCGGGGGACGATGATTTCGCTGGTAGCCGATTGCCCGGCCGCGCTGGCGGTCGTCAAGCTGTTCGCGGGGCGCTTGCGCCACCTGACATCGGTGGTGGAAGACCTCTCCTTCCGCAGCGTCGTCGGCCGGCTGGCCAAGCTGCTGCTGGACCTGGCCGTGGTCGAAGACGGCCCGGCACCGGTGCGGCAGTTGACCCAGGACGAGATGGCGGCCATGGTGGGTACGGTCCGGGACGTGATAGGCCGGGCCTTGCGCCAGATAGAGAGGGAAGGGGCCATAAAAATCGAAAAACACCGCATCCTGGTGGTGGCGCCGGGTAAGCTCCGGGAAATGCTGTAGATTTCCGACAAAAGTCGTATGCGCCCGGACGAGTGATGCGCCATAATAAAAGTGAAATAGTTGAAGACCGGCCAACCCCGCCGGAAAGAGCCAGCCGAGAATGATAACCGGAATACCCGTGATAGACCCCGAGGCGTGTGACGCCTGCGGAAGCTGCGTGGAGTGGTGCCCCACCGGCGCCGTGGGTATAGTGGACGGCAAGGCGGTCATCGTCAGTCCCCGGGACTGTTATTACTGCACCGATTGCGAGAAGGTCTGCCCGGCCGGGGCGGTAAAGTGTCCTTTCTCCATAGTCCTGGTGCAAAATAAACCCGAAGGCAATACTGAAAAACCGGAATAAACCGGTTTCTTGGGCCGGGAAACAGGTGTTATCCTCATAATCATACTAAGGAGTATCTGCAATGAATCCAGCGGACTTAGCGAAGGAGAAACAAAGGTTAGAAGAAGCGGTGACGGCCTCCCTCGTCGGGGGGTATCTCCCCTGCCCGGTGGCCCTGAAACTAGCCAAAAGACTTAACGTGGATGCCAGGGCGGTGGGGGATACGGTAGATGAACTGGGCATCCGGATAACCGACTGCCAGCTTGGCTGCTTCAAGGTTGAAAAAGCCTCGCATGAGGACCTGGTAGGTAAAGTTATCCGCGAGGAAATCACCGAGCGGGTGAGAGGCTCGCTGGTCCGCGGCGGTCTCCCCTGCCCGGTCGCCCATGATTTGGGGCGCGAGCTCAAGGTCAGTATCAAAGAAATCGGCGACGCGGCCACCAGGATGAAGATAAAGATAATCGATTGCCAGCTGAACTGCTTTGCCTGAGGGGAAGCGGACCTTTTAGCCATCGGGGAGAGATGACTTCACCAGGGGAGAAAATATTTTCCAGCGATACCGAATCAGCCGGTAGTGCCGGAGCGTGGCGAAAGACGGCCAGGAGCCGGCTCCGCTTCGAGTTAGCCGGCCTGGCTTTCGGTTTACGGCACGGTTTCAGTCCCGAAGACTACGCCCGCCATCTCTGGAGCCGGGGCGCGGCGCGCTGGATGGGCCAGGACTCACCCGGCGCCGGGGAGTACCTGCGGAAAGAGGCCGGGGCTTTCCGGTCTTTTTACCCGGAGGTATCTTTTGACGTCGTCAAATCGGGTAAAGAGGCGGCGGAACTGGTCTTTACCCGGGGGTGCCTCGGGGGCTGGGGTAAAGACCAGTGGGCGGCGGCCGGGAGTCTCGGCCTGGCCAAAGACGATGTCTGCCGCTACTGCCGGGAAGCCTTCCGGGTCTGGGCGGCGCAGCTGCGCCTTCGGGCGGATTTGGAGCCTTGTATGGATAACGCCTGCCGGCTCCGCGTAACAAAGGGCTGATTCTTTTCTCCCGGCCACCCCGGTCTTTTAAATTTTTACACCCACTCTTCGGCGAGAATTTCCCCCTGGAGGCCGACCACGATGGCCTTGATGGGTACCTTTCGCCCGGCTTTCTGGGCAGCCTCCTGCGCCAGGGCCAGCAGCCCCCGGCAGCAGGGCACCTGCATAATCAGGACCGTCAGGGTGTTTATCCTGGCGTCATCCAGCCATGACTTAATCTTCTCGACATATTCCTCCTGCCCCTCGTCCAGCTTGGGGCAGGCAATGCCGATGGCTTTGCCCTTCAGGTATTCCGGGTGGAATCCGCCCAGGGCGTAGCCGACGCAGTCGGCCGTGAGCAGCACGTCCGCCCCCTGGTAGTAGGGCGCCGTCGGTGAGATGAGGTGCATCTGTATCGGCCACTGGGTCAGCTGTGACTTGACCTTGCCGGTGGTCGCTTCCTCTTCCGTGGCGGTCGCCCGGAAGTCCTGGGTCCTCGAGCCGGGACATCCCTGGAATTCGTTCATTTTCTTTTCTCCTCCGTATTAAATTTATTTTCCAGCCGGGTAATAAATTCCTGGTACTTTTGCGGCGTATCGCCGAACTCTATATCCTTTTCATGGAACTTGGCGAACAGCTCGCCCACCTGCTTCATCGAAAGATTCCTGTCCATCCAGCGGTAGAGAATCTCGTCTTCTTTCTTGACGTGCTCGGTGAGCAGCTCCCGGTACGCTTCCAGGTTCCCGGCGATGGTCTCCCTGTCCTGCCGGGCCAGGGCCGCCAGCATCTCCCGGACGCGCCCCCGGGCGTTCTCGTGGTCGGCGCACATGGTCCTGATGATATCCAGGTCTTCGTCAAAGCATTTGAAAAGGATAGCCTCTTCCTTGGCGTGATGGAACTTATCGGCATAGGACTGGATGAAATCGATACCCTGGCGGATAAGCCGCCGGCCCGCTTCCGTGGTGACGTCAAGGCCTTCGATGAATCTTGGTATGACGGCCACCCACCTCTTAATCAGCCGGTGCTCGTCAACGAGCTTCTTCATCGGCGGTGAATAGCTGACCTCCCCGGACTTCGGCTTGCTTTTCCTCTCGATTTTCGGTATCGCCACCGCGCGGTCGGGGTAGATAACCCGGGCAATCCCGGCCAGCAACGCCGCCTCTTCCCCGGGGTCGAGGTCATGTATCCCGACGATGTCCTTGAACAGGCAGGTACCGAGGCCGCAGGTTACGCAGCCGATATCATACCCGTTGAGGACATCGGCCACCGGCGGGAATTCCCCTATTATCTCTTTGATGTTTTTATTCAGATATTCCTGCATCGGCAGTTCCAGCTGCTGCGTCATTTTCTCCGCCGTCTCCGTTTACGAAACTTTCTTGATGGCCACTATCCAGTCCTGCGGCCCCTGCTGCTCATACTGCCAGGCGAATTTCCCTTTATACTCCGCCTCGAACTGGTAGCGCAGCGGCCTGGGGTCGTGGTCATTGGTAATCCGCAGGGTATCACCGGGCGGCAGGGCCTGCCATTTCTCCATGATAAGCTCATGCCGCCGCGGTGGCACGATGGACCTTATGTCCAGGTCTTCAACTTTAGCCATATTATTCACCTCCTCATTTTGCCCGGCGAAGACGAACCTGCCGTTAAGGACACACCCCCTGGTACCGGGGTGGCACTCCCGCTTCAACCTCCGGCAGGTGTCGTCGTTAAGCTGATGGGGACAGCCCCAGCTCATTTTTCCCGGGCTGCCTTTTCCGGCTCCTTGACCCGGTCCTGCGGGGTAAAGCAGCAGTACCCGAGCTCGTCGCAGAGCCGCTTG
>MGNX01000001.1:0-1975 GCA_001796935.1 Chloroflexi bacterium RBG_16_60_22 | reverse complement strand
ACCTTCTCCCACTCTTCGGGGGTCAGTACCTGGAGAGCAATCTGGTAGAGGATGTTGTCCTCTTTGAAGATGTGGCTCTCCAGCTCCCGGGTCAGGTACTCTCCCAGCTCAATTGCCTTGGCCTTGAAGCCGGTGAAGGCGTGCTGGTGGCGCTGTCGGGCCAGCTGGTAGAGCTCCTGCTTTCTCTTGCGGAATTCCACGTGGTCCATGACCATGATTTGGGGAGGCTCGACGATGTCGTGTTTTTCCAGCGCCGGGAAGAGGGCTTCTTCCTCGCGCTGGTGATGTTTTTCCGCCTCCACCAGTTCACCGGCGACCTCCTCCAGCTTTTCCAGGTCCTCTTCAAGCCCTTCCCGGGTATCGGCGGCCTTGAGCCTGGCCACCAGCTCGCCGAGCTTCTTGAGGTTGTCCAGGATAATAACGTGCTCCCGCATGAAGGTGTTCACCGGGTGGGGGGCTTCGACCTCGATCCTCTTGGCGACGAGGCTGTCCCGGATGGCTTCCAGGTGGATATCGCACAGGCTTTTCCTGATTTCTTCGTGGGATACTCCCTCCCGGATAAGTTCCTGCTCCAGGGTACCCAGGGTCGTGGCGTCAACGCCCTGGAGGAGGGTTTTCGCCTTTTCCTTGGTCGCCGGGGTAACCTCGTTTCCCTTAAGCTCGGTGAGCAGCTCCCGGAACTGCTGCTTGCTCTTTTCCCGGTCGGGGAGCCGCGTCACCCGCAGAATCCACTCGTCCGGGCCTTCCTTTTCGTAGTTGATTTCAAGCTTGTCTTCCTGTGCCTTCAGCAGGTAGAACAGCGGCACGGGGTTGAAATCGACCACTATCCGCAGGGTTTCGCCTACCTTGAGCGACTCGATACCGGGAAAAATCAGGCCTTCTTTCTCGGTGTGGTCCAGTCCTTTAACGTCAATCGTTGTTATCGCGGTCATTTTATGGCCTCCTTTATCTCGATTTTCAGCCAATCGTCGATTTCCCTGTTATGTAGCAGCATATCCTCTACCTTTTCCATCCACAGCTTGTGAAACTGCTTTCTTTCCTCCTCCGTGGCCGCCTCCCATATCACCGGCTGCATGAGGTGCCCCAGCTGCCGGGCCTTATCTTCCGGGAAGGGTACCCGGCCCGGGTAGTACCTGACCAGCACCGCCCGGCCGGTATCCAGTCGGCGGAACTCGAAGCACATGGCTTCGGGGTCGATTTTCTCCGGCTTAAATATCAGCAGGTCCTTTCTCTTGAACCTGGTCCCCAGCCCCTTGAAACCCGTCGCCGGTGCCGCCCCGGTGATAAAGCTCATGACCTGGGCCATGACCCCGTAGACACCTTCGCCCGGTTCTCCGTACACGGTCACGCCGATTTCCCCCCGCACCGGCACGGTATCGCCGTAGAGCTTTTCCAGGGCCAGCCGGCAGACCAGGAAAGCGGCCGATACCGTGGGGCAGGCGTGCCCCGCCATCTTCACGGCATCGGTAAAGCTGTAATCCAGCACCGTTCCGCCGTCCCTGAATGCCCCCAGGGTTTCCGCCAGGGGTTCCCTGAGCCTTATTGCCGGCACCTTATCGAATAAATCTATGAAGCCGTTAGCCATGGTTGCTTCGTTTACCTTCATGCTCATCGACTCTCAATTACAGACTATCAATATACTTCACGATTGGATACGACTTTTGTCGGAGGGGCCAGGGGTGACGTAAAGATAGTCAATGTAATCCAAACGGGACTTTTCGTGTCCCCGCGGTACTGTTATATTGGGACAAAAGTCGCATACAACGGGCATCTCCCGGAATAAAATATTGTTGAACGTATCAGGGGGTGCGTGATGAAACATAAAGTTAAGGAAAGAACCGAACAAAACGCCGCGCCTGACCGGTGCCACCATTACTGGGTAATTGAAGCGGCCGACGGCCCGACGAGCCTCGGCGAGTGCCGATACTGCGGTGAGACCAGGGAGTTCCTCAACGCTTTCCCTGAATTTAACCCG